>JBJOHR010000084.1:0-11462 GCA_046047575.1 Bacteroidota bacterium
CAGCATTGCCACTACCACTTCGGAAGTTACCAGTTACGTAATGCCCAAGGATGAGCATAGAGAATAGTTGGTGTCCAACCGTAAGTTTCTTGATATCTGTTGCACATAGATTCGTTAATGAACTTATCCAAGTTCAGTATGGGGTTTACGAACGCCACTGCTCTGTAACGTTACAGGGGTGTTTTTAACGTTACCTTTGGATAGATCAAGCCGCCCGAACAATCCTTTGCGGCAAGTAAGAATCACATTTTAATTATGACGAAAGACACGAAACTGGCCGTCCTCATAGATGGCGACAACATACCCAGCAAATACATCAAGGAAATGATGGAGGAGATAACCAAATACGGCACACCCACCATCAAACGCATCTATGGCGATTGGACCAACCCGCGCTTGGGAAAATGGAAGGATGTGCTGTTGGAGAACGCCATTACGCCCATACAGCAATATGGCTACACCACGGGCAAGAACGCCACCGACAGTGCCATGATCATCGATGCCATGGACATTCTCTATTCAGACAAGGTAGACGGGTTCTGCCTGGTCTCATCCGACAGCGACTTTACAAAGCTTGCCACGCGCCTTCGCGAAGCAGGCATGAGTGTGTATGGAATAGGAGAGAAGAAGACCCCGAACCCGTTCATTGTAGCCTGCGACAAGTTCATCTACCTCGAAATACTTCATGAGGATGAAGAAGTTGAAGTGAAAGGAACCCGAAAGAAGCAGAAACGTCAGGTGGACAAGATCACTCCTCAGATCATCAAATTGCTGAAGACTTCAGTAGCCGATGCGGCTGAGGAGGATGGTTGGGCATTTATGGGAGATGTAGGCAAACTGATCCTCAAGAAACAGCCCAATTTCGATTCAAGGAACTTCGGCTTTGAGAAATTGACACCGCTTTTCGCTTCGCTTAAGGAGTTTGAGGTGGATGCACGTACCCAATCTGGCGGAAAGACCAAGGTGATCTACGTTAGGAACAGGTAATTCGGGAATTAGAAATGACGAATTAGGAATGAGGCGGGAAAAATCGATGACCAAAATCGGTTGAGATTTTAAAGGTTCCTGAATTCCCATTTTCCCGTTTTCCACTTTTTCCGTTTCGCTATTCACTATTCACTGGTCGTTCTTCAGGAATCACTATTTTCACGGCAAACCCAAGCACAATGAGTTATAGAATAGGTGTGTTGCTCTCGGGCAACGGAGTGTATGATGGTTCGGAGATTCACGAAAGTGTATTCACATTATTGGCCATTGATGAGAACAAAGGGGAATCTGTCTGCATGGCTCCCAACATGGCGCAGCATCATGTGGTCAATCATATTTCTGGAGGCGAAATGCCAGAGCAGCGGAATGTGCTGGTAGAAGCGGCACGTATTGCACGAGGAGCCATTTCCGATCTGGCAGATATGCGCGCTGAAGATATTGATGCGCTCGTCATTCCAGGTGGGTTCGGTGCTGCGAAGAATCTTACCAAATGGGCATTTAGCGGTCCAGACGGAGACATTTACCCGGAGGTGAAACGCATCATCAACGAATTGGTCAGCGCAAGGAAACCAATTGTAGGACTTTGCATGGGACCGACCGTTATTGCCAAGGCCTTGGAAGGCGCTGGACTTCAGGAACACTTGACCGTTGGAAGCACAGCAGAACCGTCACCTTATGAGATAGATGCCATCAGCGCAGGTATGGAAAAAACGGGTGCCGTTGCGGAGATGAAAACCATACGGGAAATTGCAATAGACCCAAAGAATCGCATCATCACCGCACCGTGTTATATGATGGAAGGCTCCATAACCGATGTCAGGAACAATATCAAGCAGGCCATAGATGCGCTTTTCGAACTGCTGGATTAAGCTCTGTTTCCATTTTCTGATCGCTGTTGCGCTTTCAGCTTGCAGTCAGCAGGCCATTTTCAAAGGCGACCATGCGCGGATTGCCGTGGCTCCAGGCCCAGAGGATATGGCGCTGGACACCCTTGGCCAAAGATTGATCATTTCGTGTTCCGAACGTAGAACCACCGACTACAGCCGTAATGGTTTTTATGACTACGATATGGCAACGGGCACACTGGCCCGATTATCTGTGCAAGACCTGCCAGAAAGCATTCAACTGAGACCACATGGAATAGATGTGGCGCAGGTAAATGGTGTCAGAACGCTGTATTGCGTCAATCACGAGAAGAATGCAGCAGATTTTCCACCAGCGGGTAGACAAAGCATTCTCGTATTTGAACTATTGGACGATAGGGTGGTCTTTAAACTACAGCTTACCGACCCGCTGATCGTATCACCGAATGACGTGTGTACCGATCAGAAAGGAGGAATATTCGTTTCTATTGACAGTGGAAAGATCAACAGCAAATGGGAAAAACTGATGGCACTGAAGCATAGTTACGTGCTACATTTTAACGGAGAAAAATGGACACAAGTGGGCGATAAATTGTGCTATGCCAACGGAGTGGGTGTAAAAGATGGTCGTGTGTATATAACGGGAACCCAAGAGAACAGCATCATTTCTTACGCCATCAATGCAGACGGCAGCTTTTCGGATAAGCAAGAGATTCCGTCCATGAAAGGCAACGACAACATCACCTTCTCAGGAAACAGTTTGATCACCACTGCTCATTTGGATTTTCTGAAGTTCATTGGCCACGTAAAAGCGGAAGAAAAACCATTGCCCTGCGTGGTCTATGCCTTAGATCTTGATTCGCATCAGATCGATACATTATTTCTGGATGGCGGTTCGGTGATCAGTGCGGCTTCCACAGGATTGGTCTACAACGAAAAACTATACATTGCGCAAGTATTCAACCCCTTTATTCTAGAAGTTCCGCTTCATTGATAATGGTCAATGTCTGAACATTGCTGTAGATGCTGGGTTTGGGTCAGATGCAAACACAAATTGCCGGAATGCGACTGGAAGACGAGATAAAGCAGACAAAGGGATTCAAGAGCGAGCGCCACAAAGCCACGGTGAATATCATGTTCACAGAAGGCTGGATACGCGATAAGTTTTCTGCCACCCTGAAACCGTATGATCTTACCAATCAGCAGTATAATGTTCTGCGCATTCTTCGCGGTAGCGATCCCAAACCACTCTCTACCTCAGATATTCGAGACCGGATGCTGGATAAGATGTCAGATGCATCGCGCATTGTAGACCGACTTTTCAGGAAAGGATTGGTCACAAAAAAAACCTGTCGTGCAGATAAACGATTGGTTGACATTGGCATAACCAAAGAAGGCCTCACCATTCTGGCGCAGATTGACGACTTGGCGCAGTTCAGCGATATTTTAGATTCCATTACAGAGGCAGAAGCGGCTGAATTGAACCGGATCCTAGATAAGGCTCGCAGTTAGGTCGGTTTGCTTCTACTCAGAATATAGCCGCGTACTGCTTTTTCAAGTTCTGCGAAGGTGGTTGGGCCATTTTGGGTCAGAACGGTCCTGAATTCACTAGGGCGATAGGCGTCTTTCAGTTCGGATCTGGCCCACTCTTCCAGTTCTTTGAATCGCATTTGGCCGATCTTGGCTGCGGTGGCGCGTCCTGGATCAACAATAATCCTATCAACTGCAGCAATCGCTTCCTCTTGACGTCCATCTAGATGCTTCAGATAGAATGCAATAGCCTGTTCTCTCAACCATCTTTTTTCGTGAATTCCAAGGTCGATAAGCATCATGGCGGTTGCTTCGCGGTCTTGTTGCAAATGATCTGAGTAAAGCTGCGTTGAAGATCCATAGGAACCGTTGATGGTCGTGCCTGATGAGTACAACTTCCAACCCTCTACAACTGATGGCGTAATCAGATCGGACAAGTACCAATTGCTCAGTTTGGTGCTTGCCAACCCCATAGCCAAGCTGCTATCATTTTTTGAATTGGTCGTGAATGCACGTTTCGTCTTTGCCAGTTCGGATATGATCTGGGTCTGCCCTTCAAGAACGGCCAATTCTTGTTTAGCGATCTCATAGAGCGTGTCGGGCGCGTTGGTCGATTCGCTGTACTTTAGAATGCAATGCTTATAGTATTCCGATCCTCCTTCAAACTGCCAAAGACCAGATATGGAAAGAGAGGCGCGCTCCAGTTGAAGCAAATAAGCGGTCAGCCTCTGATAGGCAGGAATCACGTTTTCTTTCACTATCCGAGAACATTCAGCCAGATACTCGGCTCTCGATTGAGGATCGATCAGCTTGATACGGTTCAGATCATTCTCAAAACTGCGATAGAACACGGTGGAATCCGCATCTGACGTGGCTACCAAGTTACATTGGGCAATAACCTGTTTGAGAATGAACGTGGGTAAGGTGATGTTCTGCTTCCTTCTTGATTCCAATCCATCTATCAGGTCTCCAAACTGCGATTCAACATTCTGCAGTAATCGGAGATATTGTTCAATATCTGCTTTGCTTCTGACTGATAGTGTGGCGAATAGTTCTTGATCTTCAAGATGCGGTCCCCATAAATGAGTGATGGGAAAGGAGTACGCTTCAAACTTTTCGGATGCTTCTGAAATGTTCAACCAACGCTTTACGATAGCTAAGTGGGTCAATTGTTCATTATTCAATGGTGCTGCATCGAATCGGTCTAAGTATGCATTCCAATCTTTAGATGCTTCGGTTCTTTTGAGAAAGCCTTCATGCGAAAGATCGGGAAGTTGAATTTCACCTGTATTCTTTAATTGGATCAAGGTGTCAAGGTTGGCTCGAACAAAATCAGGATCCGAAGTGATAGCCTCCTTGTAAATTCTGGCAAACACATCCTCGATGTTTCTTGGCCGGAACAGATCGGTTCCGCGCATCAGTCCTATGACGCAGGCAGCCACTAAGATGGCAACACTAGCTGCTAGGATGATGGTTTTTCTCATATCGCTGAAAGTAAACAAATGCCAAGCTAATGTGGTTAATTTGCCTCGCAATGAAGGTGGAGATAATTACCATAGGCGATGAGATACTCA
This sequence comes from Bacteroidota bacterium, assembly GCA_046047575.1. Classification (GTDB taxonomy): domain Bacteria; phylum Bacteroidota; class Bacteroidia; order UBA10329; family UBA10329; genus UBA10329. The sequence continues at coordinate 4,955 of JBJOHR010000084.1, forward strand.
TCGGTCAGATCGTAGATACGAATTCGGCTTGGATGGGTCAGGCCTTGAACAGAATCGGTGCTAAAGTGGATCGCATTACAAGCATCAGTGATGATCTGAAAGTCATAACAGAAGCCATTGGCGCAGCTCAAAATAGGGTCGATGTGGTGCTGGTCACTGGTGGTTTAGGACCCACAAAAGACGATGTGACCAAAAAGGCTTTGGCAGCGTATTTCAATTGCGGATTCACGTTCTATCCGGAAATTGCAGAGCACATAGCACGATTATTCGCACGGTTCGGTAAGCAAATGAGTGAGCTCAATCGCCTGCAAGCGGAACTTCCATCCGCTTGTCGGCCGCTTCAGAACGATCAAGGTACTGCGCCTGGAATGTGGTTCGAGAACAAAAGTGGAGTAGTGATCAGTATGCCTGGCGTGCCCTACGAAATGAAAGGACTGATGCAAGCCCACGTGCTGCCAATGCTTACGCAGAAATTCAAGATGCCAACGATCATTCATCGCACCGTTTTAACTATTGGAATGGGCGAAAGTTGGCTGTCCGAACGCATTTCTGAATGGGAAGACGCGCTTCCATCCAACATAAAATTGGCGTATCTGCCGTCACCGGGGAGGGTCAGATTGCGATTGTCGGCTGTTGGGAACGACAGATCTGAATTGGAGTCTGTTCTGAATGAAGAAGTAGATAAGTTGCTCGACCTGATACCGGAATTGATCTATGGTTTTGATAATGAAACGCTGGAATCGGTGATTGGAAAACTGCTCACGGAACGTTCTAACTCTTTGAGTATAGCCGAAAGTTGCACTGGCGGAATGATTGCGCATAGAATAACGTCCGTTGCAGGAGCGTCAAAATACTTCAATGGTTCGGTAGTGTCGTATGCCAACGAAGTAAAGATGGACCTGCTCGGTGTTACACAAGAGAGTTTGGAAGCTTATGGAGCGGTTAGCGAGGAGGTTGTGAGACAGATGGCGGACGGAATCCGTGCATTGATGAAAACGGATTATTCCATAGCCACTTCCGGAATTGCCGGTCCCGATGGTGGAACGGTTGAAAAGCCGGTCGGAACGGTTTGGGTTGCCGTTGCAACGCCTAAGCATACAGTATGCAGGAAATTCTTGTTCGGACACGACAGAGAAAGGAACATCGAGATAGCTACAAACACCGCGCTCAACCTCTTACGTAAAGAGTTGATAACGTTAGGGTAACCAAATTCGCGAACATTATTACATTTGGAATTGCCCCTAAACCAATAAACATGATAAGACCAATCTATTTGTCAGCAACGCTTCTCGCAATGGTATTCGTTCTTGGAAGTTGCGAAGAGACCACCACCGATTTTGCGGCTGACTTTGAATCTTCCAACACACACATTGGTGTTGGTCAATATGTGAATTTTGAAGATGCTTCAACGGGAGCCGTTACATCTTGGCAATGGACGTTCGAAGGCGGTCAACCTTCTACTGCAACGATCAAGAATCCTGACGGGATACTTTATGCCAATGCTGGCACATATGACGTTACGCTCACTATTACCACCGAAGAAGGCACATCAACCGAAACGAAGGAAAGCTTTATTGTTGTGGAGCAACCAGCTGGAGGATGCGGGTCAACAACCATTGTAACTGATATAGATGGCAATGCCTACTCTGTAGTCACAATAGGATCTCAATGTTGGTTGGGAGAGAATCTGAAGGTGACGCGATTCCGCGATGGTTCGGTGATTCCGGTGGTTACAGATGCCAACGATTGGAAGAACATCATGACACCGGCCACCACGGCCTACAACAATGATAATGCGAATGATGCCACCTATGGTAAATTGTACAATTGGTATGCGATAGCCGATCCTAGAGGAATCTGTCCCGAAGGTTTTCATGTTCCCCACGATAATGAGTGGTCGGTTTTGACCAATTATCTTGATCCTGAGGATGATTTTGCAGGAGGGCGTATGAAAGAAGTTGGAACCGACCACTGGCTTACTCCAAATGAAGGAGCTAATAACAGCAGTGGCTTTACAGGCCTGCCCGGTGGAATGCGTTTTAGTGAAGGACAATTCGAACACCTTGGATTAAGAGGATTGTTCTGGTCTTCGAGAGAGGATGGAGATTTTGAAGGTTACTTCCTTACTCTTACCTACGATACTCCCGTGGCTCATAGGACTGTAATTTACAAGCAAAGTGGTTTTTCTTGCCGTTGCGTTAAAGACTGATCAAATCTTATTTGACAACTGATCAAATAATTTTACATTTGCAGCCCGAAAAATTGAACTTATAAGCATTCATAGCCATGTCAAAGGTTTGCCAGATAACAGGAAAGAAAGTGATGGTTGGGAACAATGTTTCTCATTCTAATGTGAAAACGAAGCGCAGATTTCTGCCAAATCTTTTCAAGAAGAAGTTCTTCGTACCATCTACTGGCGAGTACATCTCTTTGAAGGTTTCTGCCAACGGTATAAGAACCATTAACAAGAACGGTGTTGAAGCAGCCATCAAAACTGCTAAAGAAAAGGGGTTTTTATAAGAATCGTTAAAAGTCATTGAACGCTGCCATCAGACATATTCTGGTGGCAGCGTTTTTGTTTCTTTGAATTACATGCGCAACCCGATTTTCCTACTGACCCTGTTCATTTCAACCATTGCAAATGCGCAAGAGTTCACCTTGGCCGACACACTTCGAGGCACACTGTCACAAATTCGTTCATGCTATGATGTTACCTATTACAATCTAGAACTTGAGGTCGACATTGACGGGAAAGCACTTTCTGGTGTCAATCACATCCACTTCAAGAATCAGGCAGATTATGACAGTATACAGATCGACCTGTTCTCAAACATGGCGATCGATAGCATCATTTTTAAAGGGAAAAAACTTCGTTTTTCCAGATTGTTCAATGCCGTATTTGTCACTTTTCCAGACAAAATGGTCAAGGGAAAGGCTGGGCGGATATCAGTTTACTATCATGGCAAGCCGATAGAAGCCAAAAACGCTCCTTGGGATGGAGGATTCGTTTGGAAGAAGGACGCCTTCGGACAACCTTGGGTCGGGGTTGCGTGTGAGGGAACAGGCGCAAGTTTGTGGTGGCCAAACAAAGACCATCTGTCTGACGAACCAGATAGCATGCGCGTCAGTTGCACCGTTCCTAACGGACTGATGTGCGTGTCAAACGGTGAATTGGAAATGCGAAATCCCCGGAACAACGGCACGGAGTGGGTTTGGAGAGTTTCTTATCCTATCAATAATTATAATGTCACACTCAATATTGCGGACTATGTTCATTTTGATGACAAGTACGTGAATAGTGCTGGCGCTGAATTGAAACTGGATTATTACGTCCTGAAGGAAAGTTTGGACAAAGCAAAGTCACAGTTCAAACAAGTGCCAGAAATGATGAAATGTTTTGAAGCGGCCTTTGGTCCCTATCCCTTTTATCAAGATGGCTACGCTTTAGTTGAAACGCCTTATTTGGGAATGGAACACCAAGGTGCAATCGCCTATGGAAACAAATACCTGCCAGGGTATTTGGGTCGGTATCCAGAAGGAATGGATTTCGACTACATTATTATTCATGAAACGGGACATGAATGGTGGGGCAACAATGTGAGTATGAAAGATGCTGCTGACATGTGGATCCATGAGAGTTTCTGTACCTACTCAGAAGCTATGTATGTTGAATGTAAATATGGGTATGAGAAAATGCTTGAGTATCTTCAATATCAGAGGAACTTCATAAACAATCGGTCTCCCATTTACGGTACATATGGGCTTAATAGTGAAGGAAATGGTGGTGATATGTATTACAAAGGTGCTTGGATGCTCCATACACTGAGAAATGTGCTCAACAATGATTCATTGTTCAAACAAATAATCCGCGGAATTCAAGCTGAGTTCGCATATGAGACAGTCGATGGTGAACAGGTGATCGACTATATCAATCAGAAAGCTGGATACAATTACTCCCCGCTGTTCGATCAATATTTGAAATATGCTGAAGTTCCGGTGCTTGAGTATCGTTGGGTGAAAAAATACCTGCTAATTCGTTGGAAAGCAAAAGCTAAAGCATTCACAATGCCAGTGATCTATGAAACGCCAAGCGAAGGGCAAAAACGCTTGTTGGTCACAGATCAGGATTGGATAAGTGTGCCAATGTCCAAGCAAAATTTCAAGGAGTTAACCTTCAGAGATGACCTGATGCTGTTTTTGAAAAATGAATTGAAGTATTGATTTGCTGCATATGATTAGGACTATCATGTCGTAAGAGGCGAATTGATGGTTCAGGTATTCAAGAATCAGTTGTCTGCCTGACCGAACTCACATTTCAAAGTCGTGGACAGTTTAACTTCGTTCCATGCGATTGTTGGTGATTTCTTTATTACTTCTATTTTGGTCTGTAGCAAACGCTCAGATTGCGCAGATGAATCAGTTGCGACCTGGGAAGATCGGTATCAGTATTTATATGGACGATACGCTGATCAATGTTGGTAGCACCAAACTGAAGGTGGTCATAAACGATCAGACCAAAGGCATTATCATTCGTCTTGATCCATCCACGTTACGAACAGGAATTGACTCATTGGATGTCAAATTGAAGGCATTGAAGTGGGACGAGGTTGTCTTTGAGGGAGAAATCGATCTGGATAAGCTTTGGCAGATCGATGATGTAGATCAATCGTTTGAAGTGGAAGGGGATCTTACTGTAAATGACGAATCGCAGCAGGTCAGTATGTACGGATCATTGCGCGAATCGCAACAGGGAATGGATGTAAATGGCTTGCTGTATCTGCATTTCGACCCTTTGCTGATTGATTTTGGCCTTGATGAGGTGCTTCCGCAATTTGCCGAACACGCTTGTGTGGAGATTCTTCAGCCCGTAAGTATTGCAGACGATCGGCATTGAGCCTTAATCTCCGAACTTCAGTAGACTGAATGCCCCTCGGGCAATGGCTACGGTGCCTTTACTTTTCTGGTATAGTTTCACATCAGCTTTGATGATTCTCTTGCCGACCTTTAATAGTTCGGCTTCCGCGAATAGGTCTTCTTTGATGGCTCCACTCAAGTAATCGATGCGCAGGTCAATGGTATTCAGTTTGTCGCGTGCATCAGTCAGTACGGTTGTTGCGGCAATGCCAGCGGCTGAATCGGCAATGCTGGCAACGATTCCTCCATGCCATAGACCTTGGATGAAATCGCCAATGAAATCTTCTTTGAACGGCACATGAATCTTTGCAAAGCCGTCTTTCAATTCCAAGATCTTGAAGCCGAAAATGCGATTTGCAGGCATGTGCTCTTCAATGGCCATTCGGATAATGGCCCACTTTTGCTCTTCGCTTTCGTAGGTCAGGCTCATCAGTCTTCTTGACCAGGAATTACTGGTTTGGCAAAATAGATCACCACTTTTTCAACCAGCAGGTACATTACAGGCACGACAACCAGCGTAAGGAAGGTTGCAAATGAAAGACCGTATACAACAGTCCACGCCATGGGACCCCAAAATGCCACATTATCGCCTCCAAAATAGATCTGTGGATCAAGCTCGCTGAAGAGGGTGTAGAAGTTGATGTTCATACCTGTAGCAAGTGGGAGTAGACCCAGAACAGTTGTAATGGCGGTGAGTAACACGGGCCGCAAACGCGTTTTTCCTCCTTCAACAATACACTCAATGGCCTCGTTCAAAGGCAGTACGCTGCCATCTGGCATCCCCAATTCGGCCCTTCTTCTGGCACGCGTCAGGTCGATATAGTCAATCAATACAATGGCGTTGTTCACCACAATGCCAGCCAAGGACACGATTCCAATACCGGTCATGATAACGGAAATGGTATCGCCAAAAATGATGATTCCCAAAAACACCCCAATTGTGCTGAAGGCTACGGAACCTACAATGATGGCTGGCTTTATGGCCGAATTGAACTGCGATACGAGTATCAGGACGATCAATGCAATGGCGATGAGGAAAGCCTTGCTAAGGAAAGCGGCCGCTTTTTCCTGCTCTTCACTTTCTCCAGTGAAACGGAGCGAATAGCCTTCTGGCATTGGATATGAGGCAAATTCCTCTTGGATCTGAGCGTTGATGTTGGTGGCATTGTAGCCTTCGATCACGTTACTCCAAATGGTTATGGTGCGGTCTTGATCCCTACGTTTAACAGCACCATATGAACTTGTAAAGGAAATATCTGCCACAGCGGAAATGGGCACCTGCTTGATCTTACCCGTGGTCATATCGCGGAAGGTTATCCGCTGATTGAGCAGAGAACTAACGTCATAACGATAGTTGTCCTGCAATTTCAGCATGATGGGGTAATCGTCTTCGCCATCTTTGAATTTGCTTATCTCCTTGCCAAAAAGTGCCGTTCTGAGCGTGCTTCCAATTTGGGCAGTGCTTAGGCCGAACATCCGTGCCTTGGCCCTGTCAATATTCACCAGGATCTCTGGCTTTCCGGTTTCCAGGTCCAACTTCAAACCTTCTACTCCTGGAATGTTACGTGCGGCAATTTCAGCTTTCAGTTTTTCT
>JBJOHR010000085.1:0-18855 GCA_046047575.1 Bacteroidota bacterium
TCTGCTCTTTATAATATGTGTACTCATCCCAGTATTCCTGACCTTTCATGTCCACCGGACTGAATTTCCACTGTTTGAGCGGGTTATTCATTCTCGATTGAAAGCGTTTCTGCTGCTCATCTTTGGTAATGGAGAACCAGAATTTGATGATGATGACACCATCCTCGTACAGCATGTGCTCAAACTCTGGCACTTGCACCATGAACTGATCATATTGTTTACGGTTGCAGAATCCCATAACGGGTTCTACCACGGCACGGTTATACCAACTTCGGTCAAAGAATACGATCTCGCCTGGTTCGGGCAACTGACTGATGTACCGTCTGAAGAACCACTGACCTTTTTCAACATCAGTCGGCTTGTTCAGCGCCACTACACGGCTGGTTCGGGGGTTCAAATGTTCCGTATATCGTTTAATGGTACCGCCCTTGCCTGAGGCATCGCGGCCTTCGAGCAGAATGGCCACCCTGAGTTTGTGCTTGTAGATCCAATGCTGCAAACTGACAAGTTGAGATTGCAACTTGGCCAATTCTATCTCATATTCCCTGTTTGCGAGATGATTCTGGATCTTGATTCCCTTTTCTCTAGCAAGACGAACCACATCCTTACGGGACGAAAAACCCTCTAATTCCTCCTTTGTGAACTCAGCACCCATATCCGCAAAGCTAAATAAATTGAGATGCGATCATGTTAAGGATGAACCTGAAGAACATAGTCTGGCCCAAAGTGCAGCGCAAGACTTACAGCAATGCCAAGCAGTGCACCTACAAGAACCTCCGTTGGGGTATGACCAAGGAATTCCTTCAATTGCACTTTGCCGGTTTCGGAATCGGGTGACAGAAGTTGTTTGATCATTCTGTTGAGTACCATGGCCTGTTTGCTGGCGTTTCTGCGCAGACCTGCGGCATCGAACATGACCACCGTGGCAAAGCACACGGCCATTGCATAGGTGGTGGAGCCGAATCCATCAATAAGACCAACAGAGGTTGCCATGGCAACTACCGTAGAACTATGGCTGGAGGGCATGCCGCCTGTGGCAAAGAGAATAGTCCAGCGGAAAGTGCGCTTCTTAACTGCAACCGTAAGTATTTTAATGAACTGAGCAATAAGATTGGCAATGATGAAGGCCACAATGACCTCCCAACCTGTGTTGCGTATACCTGAAAAGAATTCGATCATGCCAAGGTGTCGAGAACACTAATATAGTTGGAATAACGACTTTCTGCGATGCCACCGTTTTCTACTGCTTGTTTGACTGCGCAACCGGGTTCATCTCTATGCAGGCAGTTTCCAAATTTACAATCTGCCGCTGCCATGAAAATCTCTGGAAAGTAATGGTAGAGTTCTTCCTCTTTCATGTTGACCATGCCGAATTCCTTTACACCAGGGGTGTCTATTACAAATCCTCCATTGTTCAGTTCAAACATTTCGGCAAAGGTGGTGGTGTGTTTTCCCTTGCTGTGTACATCAGAGATTTCTCCCGTTCGAAGGTCCAACTCCGGCTGAATGGCATTGAGCAGTGTGCTTTTACCGACTCCCGAATGACCGAATACCAGGCTCACTTTGCCTTTAAGAACCGACTTCAGGTCTTCTATGCCCATGTTCTTGGTTGCTGAAACCTGAAACACCGGATAGCCTGCACCAACGTAGATCTGTTCGTAGGTTCGGTTCAACTCCATCTGTTCAGGTTCGGTGTGCAGATCCATCTTGTTCAGCACCACCATGGCCGGAATTCCATAGGCTTCGGCCACGCAAAGGAACCTATCTATGAAACCCAAGGAGGTTCGTGGCTGGCTTACGGTGGCTATGATCAGGGCTTGGTCGATATTGGCCGCAATCACATGTACCTCTTTGCTTAGATTGACCGACTTGCGGATGATGTAATTCCTTCGGTCAAGTATTTCGGTGATCACTCCTGTGCCATCATCTTCAAGAGAATACCGAACATGGTCGCCAACTGCTATCGGATTCGTGGCTCTCATTTGGTGGTTCCGGAACTGACCACGCAATCGACATTCCAAGTGGAAACCGAGCGAGGTGCGAACGGTATTCCAACTTCCGGTGCTGCGTACTACTGTACCAAATTCTGCGTTGGTCATGTCTAACAAAGGTACTCCACACAAAAGGGTCTTTATTAATTTCACCTCAAATTATTGCCATGTCTATCAAAGTAGAGAACGTTACGAAGATGTACGGAAGCCAAAAGGCTCTCGACAATGTTTCGTTTGAAGTGAAGAAAGGGGAGATACTCGGTTTTCTAGGGCCGAATGGTGCTGGCAAGTCAACCATCATGAAGATCATAGCGTGCTTCATTCCTCCAAGTGCTGGAAAAGTGAGCGTAGGAGGTTCCGATATAGAGACCGAATCCATGCAAGTTCGAAGCAAGGTGGGTTACCTTCCAGAGAACAATCCACTTTACTACGACATGTATGTGAAGGAGTACCTTCAATTCGTCTGTGGGCTCTACGGAATTACCAAGGATGTGAACGAAAGGGTAGAGCGCATGATAGCCATTACGGGCCTTGGCAGAGAGCAGCACAAGCAGATTGGGCAATTATCTAAGGGTTACAAGCAGCGGGTGGGCATTGCTCAGGCGCTGATCCATGACCCTGAAGTGTTGATACTAGATGAACCAACGTCTGGGCTTGATCCGAACCAATTGGTAGATATCCGCAAACTGATCAAAGAACTTGGTAAGGACAAGACGGTCATGTTCTCATCGCACATCATGCAAGAGGTTGAGGCTGTTTCAGACAGGGTCATCATTATAGACAAGGGAAAAATAGTGACAGACAGATCGGTAAAGGCAAACGGTGCTGCGGTTGAACAGGTAGTATTGGTGGAGTTCGATCAAACAGTTGCTGTTGCCTCGCTCGAAAACATTCAAGGAGTGACTTCGGTTGAGACGCTTGGTCCCAATACCTATAGGATCTTAGGTGTAGCCGATTCAGACCTTCGGAAGTTTGTGGCTGAGTGGGCCCATTCCAACGATGTTCTTACCCTTGCTCTAAAACACGAAGACGAGCGTTTGGAAGACATTTTCAGGAAACATACTTCGTGAACACGTAATTTATTGATCGGACGCAGTTTTACATAATTGCTAAAGTTCTACCTTTCGCCACTTTATTTAAAAATCAATACACTGTTAAAATCATTATTATACTAAATGGGCTACTTATTTACATCCGAATCAGTTTCTGAAGGACACCCAGACAAGGTTGCCGACCAGATATCAGACGCAATGCTTGACGAGTTTCTTCGTCATGATCCACATTCGAAAGTTGCGTGCGAGACCTTTTGTACCACGGGTCTTGTGGTGGTAGGAGGAGAAATTTCCTCAGAGGGAGAAGGCAAGGTCAAGGTCGATACCATTGTTCGAAAAACAGTAGAGAAGATCGGGTATACCAAAGCATCTTACAAGTTCGATTCTGAGTCTTGCGGAGTTATATCCGCATTGCATGAGCAATCGAGCGACATCCGTCAGGGAGTGGTGGAAGGCGAAGGTCTTCATAAGGAACAAGGTGCCGGTGATCAGGGAATGATGTTCGGTTACGCCACTAACGAAACAGTAAGCTATCTTCCCGTAACACTATTGCTTTCTCATTTGATCCTACGCGAAATGGCAGAGATCAGAAGAGCTGGAAAAGTGATGACTTACCTTGGGCCAGATAGTAAATCGCAGGTTACCGTAGAATACAACGACAGAAATAGACCAGTTTCAATCCATACCATCGTAGTGTCTACTCAGCATGACGATTTTGCGGAAGAAGGAGTCATGTTGGCCCAGATCAAAAAGGACGTTCAGGACATCGTTCTTAAAAGGGTAGTAAAGAAATTACCACCTAAGGCAAGAAAACTTTTCGGTAGAGGCTGGAAGGAAAAGGTTGTTCTGCACGTGAACCCGACCGGTAAGTTTGTCATCGGTGGTCCGCATGGTGACGTTGGCCTTACAGGCAGAAAGATCATTGTAGATACTTATGGTGGAAGAGGTGCTCACGGTGGCGGTGCCTTCTCAGGAAAAGATTCTTCTAAGGTTGACCGTAGTGCTGCCTATGCTGCACGCCACGTTGCCAAAAACCTTGTTGCCGCGGGAGTTTGCGATCAGGCCTTGGTTCAGGTGGCATATGCTATTGGAGTGGCTGATCCTGTAAGTATGTACGTGAATACTTACAAGACTTCCAGGTTGTGGTCAGACGGGAAAAAGCTGACCGATGGAGATATTTCCAAAATAATAGCCAAGCTTTTTGATATGCGTCCAGCGGCCATTGTGAAGAGATTCGGACTCAAGAACCCGATATTCTCTGAGACTGCAGCCTATGGTCATTTCGGTAGAGAACCAGAAGTGAAAGAGGTTGAGGTTTTCTATAAAGGCGATGGCGTTGTTGAACGAGATGGAAAACTTTTCAAGCAAGTAGAAACCTTTGGTTGGGAAAGGCTAGATAAGGTCGAAGAGATCCGAAAGGCATTTGACATGGACAACATGATCATTCCTGAGGGTGTCGTCCTTTAGATCAACATGAATTGTAATAAAAAAGGGAGCCAAATGGCTCCCTTTTTTATTTTGATCATCCGCTATTTCTTTCGCATATAGATCTCTATTGGAACGCCTGTAAAATTGAAATTGTCTCTCAATTTGTTTTCCAGGAATCTTCTATAATCCTCGCGAACGTGCTTCGGATGGTTGCAGAAAAAAGCAAACGAAGGGAAGTACGTTGGAAGCTGAGTAACATACTTGATCTTAACGTAGTGATGTTTGACACTAGGAGGTGGGGTTGCCTGTATGATCGGAAGCATAAAGTCATTCAGATCGCGAGTAGTGATGCGTCTTGCACGGTTCTGATAGACATCAACTGCCACCTCCAACGCTTTATGAATGCGTTGCTTGGTGGTTGCGCTCACAAATAGGATGGGTACATCTTTGAACGGGGCGATTTTTTCTAGAATGAGGTCCGTGTAATGCTTGGTGGTCATGGTATCTTTGTTCTCAACCAGGTCCCACTTGTTTACCAGAATCACTATGCCTTTATGATTTTTCTGCGCAAGCCCGAAAATGGCCATATCCTGATGTTCAAAACCCTGCGTAGCATCGATCATCAGAATACACACGTCAGCACTTTCTATTGCCTTAATGGACCTGAGAACGGAGTAGAACTCAACATCCTCATGAACCGACTTCTTTTTTCTGATACCAGCGGTATCTACCAAAGTGAATTCAAATCCAAAGGCACTGTAATGACTGTCAATAGAATCGCGCGTAGTACCGGCTACATTGGTTACAATGTTTCTTTCTTGGCCAAGAAGTGCGTTGGTCAAACTTGATTTACCAACGTTAGGTCTGCCAACAATAGCAAAACGAGGTAAATCGGCCACCTCTTCATGAATGTCCTTGTCTAAATGCTTCACAAGTTCATCAAGCAACTCTCCGGTGCCGCTACCATTCATGCTCGATATACAGAAATAATCTCCCAGCCCAAGACTGTAAAATTCTGTGGCATCGGCCACGCGCTCTCCGTTATCTACCTTATTGACAACGAGAAGGATAGGTTTTTCTGATTTGTGCAGCAGCGTTGCCACAACCTCGTCCGGACCCATGATTCCAGAACTGACATCTACTACAAACAAGATAACTGTTGCTTCGTCAATGGCTATCTCTACCTGCTTGCGTATTTCGCCCTCAAAAACATCTTCCGATCCTTGAATATATCCGCCTGAATCGATCACATTGAACTCTACTCCGTTCCATTCAGACTTCCCATAGGTTCGGTCGCGGGTTACACCACTTTGCTCGTCCACAATGGCCTGACGCTCACCGATCAACCTGTTGAACAGGGTTGATTTGCCAACATTCGGCCTTCCTACTATCGCTACAATATTGCTCATGTCTTGTTATTAGTAACCGAATTCTTTCAGGTCACGTTCGTTGCTCCTCCAGTCTTTCCTCACCTTCACGGTAAGATCCAGATAGACCTTCTTTCTTATGAAATTTTCGATGTCACGTCTTGCATCCGTACCCATTCTCTTGATGGCATTGCCACCCGATCCGATCACGATCATCTTCTGCGATTCCCGCTCTACAAATATTGTGGCTTGAATGCGATCCATTTTCTCCTCCTCGGTGTAATCTTCCACCACCACTTCCACAGAATAGGGAATCTCCTTCTTGTAGTGCTTCAATATCTTCTCACGGATCATCTCTGAAATGAAGAAACGGACTGGCCTGTCGGTCAATTCGTCCTTGTCATAGAAAGGCGGATGAACAGGCAGATGCGGTGTCATCAACTTCAGCAAAGATTCCGTGTTAAAATGGTGTAGGGCGGAGGTTGGTAATATCTCAGCCTTTGGAAGAAGTGCACCCCAATCTCCTATGCGTTGCTGAACTTTGGCCTGATCGCTCAGGTCCACCTTGTTCAAGACAAGAATTATCGGAACTTTCACCTTTTGAAGCTGCTCTATCAAAAGTTCGTTGAACGGCTCATCAGGCTCAACCAGATAAAGAATGACATCTGCATCCTTTATTGCTGAATCAACTACCGACATCATGTTCTCCTGCAACTTGTAAGCAGGGTCTAGGATGCCTGGTGTGTCTGAAAACACGATCTGATGGTTTTCATCATTCCAAATACCCAAGATTCGATGACGCGTGGTCTGTGCCTTAGGGTTTGTGATAGAAAGCCGTTCACCGATCAAGGCATTCATCAACGTTGACTTTCCAACGTTCGGTTTCCCGATAATACTTACGAAACCGGCTTTGTGGGACATGGAAAATCGAGCGTGAAAAATTTGGTCTGCAAAGAAACAAATTATATATTTGTCGCCCCTTAGAAAAAAGGCCGCCCGAAGGTTGATTCAGCGGTTCAAGATATATCGCGGGATGGAGCAGTTGGTAGCTCGTCGGGCTCATAACCCGAAGGTCGTTGGTTCGAGTCCAGCTCCCGCAACACAGGCCCGAGATCCGAAAGGTTCTCGGGTTTTTTTGTGCCCATTATTTTGCTTTTCTTGAACCGAAGGTGTAGCCAATTCCAAGACGTATCATGCCTGATGAACGGACCTCTAATCTGGTCTCCTCGTCTTTGAATGTCTCCCAGTCCAACGCAGCACCTACACTGAAATCGGAAAGCATGTAAAGGTTGTTGCCCATGTTATATTCAAACCCGATACCGATCAGGTTTTCAAGCAGCACTACTTTGTCAGGATGTATGACCTTATCCGCCAAGTCGTCCTGTAATAGAGGGTACTTCTTGCCTTTGTCGTGGGTTGATAGCACATTATGATATCCAAAATACAGACTGAAGTCGTTTTTTCTCAAGTTAGGGTAGTACTTGTAGCTGAGATACGTTCCAAGAATTCCCGGACCGTCTTTCCAAATGTCGTAGACCTTGATGCTCAAACCAGCATCGATCTTATGACCACTTCTGTACACTGAGAATGTTGGCATTAGACCGAATCCTGCAAACGATGCCGCCACATTTCCTTCAACAGAATAGAAATTGGTGTAACGGTCATAGGCATCTTGCGCAACAGCTCGACCCGTCAATAACACTACCGATATGACCAAAAGGATGTACCTCATTCTGACAAATAAACCACTGATGGTTTCGATGGTTGCTTTCAAAAAGTGACAAACATGGATATTAACTCAGGCGTTTTAACTTTCAGATCCGTTTCCAACAGGCAACCTTAGAAGCAAACCGCGTTTTCATGTTGCGAGTTGATGTCTTTACTTTGGTCATCAATGTAATCGCGATATTTGTTCCTAGTAGAATCCAATCTTGTCTGTGCTCAATTTATTCAACCTTAAGTTCAGTATTCTGGTTTTACCGCTCGTTGCACTTTCAATTTCAGGTGCATTTGCGCAGTGCGACCCACTCATTACTCCATTCGCAAATAACAATAGTCAGGACGGTATCATGTTCGATATAGAGGCTATCAACGATGTGACCGTCAACCAGTTCTCGGCCAATTTGTGCGATGTGGGCCCATATGACATGGAGATATACTACAAAGTAGGAACCCACTTTGGTTTTGAGGGTAATGCAGGTGCTTGGACGTTGGTTGGTTCTACCACTGGTCTGGTTACCAACGGAACAGATGTTCCAACACTCATCCCAATAGTGATTGACGTTGCCATTCCAGCAGGGCAGCGGTATGCTTTCTACGTGACTGAAAGTGCCAATACTGGAAACAATATGTGTTATACGAACGGGGTTTCTCCGGCTCCATCGGCCATTGGGACCAACGTTCCAGTTTTGACCGATGCCAACATCATTGTGTATGAAGGAACTGGAAAGGATTATGCATTTGCTGCTGACTATTATCCGCGAATGCCAAATTTCATTGTAGATTATGATTGTTGTCCACCTCCAGACACCACGGTTTATGGCAACAGTTGTTCTGGTTTGCCTGATGGATCCATTGAAGTAACTGGGCAGGGGATTGGACCTTGGGTTTACGAGATCTCAGATATCTCGGGTATTCTTGAGACTAGCGCTCCAACGAACGGGTCTTATACATTCGTTGGTCTGGTTGATGGTCTGTATTTGGTAAGTGCAACTGATGCAACCGGTTGTACAGCAACGCTTTCTGTGGAAGTTACAACTGCCGATCCAATTGATATTGCTGCCGTTGTGACTGACAATCTGTGTTTTGGTGGCCTGCTTGGCGGTGCAGATATCACCATCAATGGCGGTACGGCTCCGTATGATATCGTTTGGACAGATGCATTCGGTAATCCATTACAGGTCGACCTACAGTCAAACGGTGTTGCTTCTATAACTGATCTTTCGGCAGGAACATATTTGGTCGGAGCACTTGATGCAGCAGGCTGCAATGTGGTTTCATCCGTGGTAATAACCGAGCCATTGGTGCCACTTAACGTCACGTTAAGTCCTCAAGACCTCGCTTGTTTTCAGAGTGGCGATGGTGAGATTGGTGTTTCATACGATGGTGTTTCGCCCTACGTTTTTCAAGTATCCGATGTGCTCGGCAACCCAGTCCAGAATACGAACAGTGCAGCAGACTACGTTTTTCAAGGCTTGGACGCGGGTATTTATTTCGTAACGGCAACAGATGCTAATGGATGTTCTACTACTGATGATACTGAGTTGATAGAACCTGATGAGTTAGAGGTAGAAACGTCTTCGACTCCAGTTCTTTGCTTCAACGGTAATGAGGGTACGGCATCTATCACAGCCATTTCTGGTGGAACATTGCCGTATGGAGCAACAAGTTGGAACGATCCAAGTTCTCAGACAGGAAATACTGCCACGAACTTATCGACTGGTGTTTGGACAGCAACGGTTGTAGATGCCAATGGTTGTTCGCTAAGCACCGATTTCGTTTTCAATGATCCGCCACCTCTTACGCTTACTCCGCTTTACTTGACAGATACTTGCGGGCAAGGTAAGGGAGTTGCGTACCTACAAGTGCAACTGGGAACACCGCCTTACACGTTTTTATGGAAGGAAGACGGTTCAACATTTCCAACATTGGATAGCCTGAATCAGGGTGAATATGAAGTAGTAGTTACCGATGCCAATGGATGCACAGATTCAGCTATTGTCTCAGTCTCTGATGACCTTCCATACCCTCTTGCGGCATTTGATTATCGCATTGAAGGTGAGAATGTGCTAGAACAGGAAGTGCAGTTCCTCAATAACTCTGTAGGCACAACGCAATGGACATGGTTCTATGGAAACGGAGAGACCAGCAACGAAGAAGACCCTCGATTCAGATATGGTAGAGCAGGAGATTACCTGGTCCAACTGATAGCAACGAATGGTTATTGTGCCGATACAGCCTACAATTACGTGAATATCGACCCCATGCTATTGGTGTATGTGCCCAATGCTTTTACTCCCGGGTTGAACGGTATCAACGACTACTTCTTTCCTCAAGGTGAAGGAATAGAATTGGAAAGCTATGATATGTTCATCTACGATAGATGGGGTAAGCTACTGTGGCAGACTGGGAATTTCAGTAAAAAGTGGGATGGGACAAATATGTACTCTGGTGAACAGGTGCCGATCGGTACATATGCCTACATGATCAAATTCCGCGAGTTTGCAGATCTGGATAGGCACGTGTATACCGGAATCGTAAACGTGATACGCGACTAGCAACTCACTCAACGCCATCTCGTCTTCATGTTGAAAACTTGTTGCTCAAAATGAGCACCATGAACGCTGTTAATAGCGTAATTCAGATCAGCAATGAAAACCCCTTATTCATTAACAATTGCCTTGATCATGTGCTTGGTTCTGTGCATTGGAGCCAGTAAGGTCAATGCCCAGTCGCCAACTTGCGACATTGCAGCCATTAATGCAGCCTTCACCGGAGCCGGCTATGTTCCGCTGGCCGTTCAAGGTCAGCCTTGCAGCATGTATTTCGTAAACCCAAACTCTCAAGAAGCAGGACAGGCGCAGGCAGCGGCATCTACACTTGGGGCCAATCTGGTGGTGATGAATGATGCTGCTGAGAATGCCAATGTATCTGCCGCCTTGGATGCCAGTCCATTTAATGGAGCAACAATTTGGATCGGTGTTCAGCGCGTTGGCACAGGAACAACCGAGTTCTATGCAAGTGATGGTACCACTGGTCCGTTCGTTCCTAACAACAGCGACCCGAACGTTTATCAGAATTGGGCCGGAGGAGAACCTAATAACAATGGTTATCAAGACTTTGGACTGTTCGGATCGTGTGATTACGAATGTGAATTCGGTGAACAATGCGTTCAGATATACCCTGGTGGGCAATGGAACGACCTGCAATGCAATGAAAGCAGTATTTCGGTTATTGAAGTCAATCTTTGCCCTGAAATAACCGTTGCGCTTAGCACAAACAATGTTTGTGCGGGCAATCCAGTAACACTGACAGCGACAACCCTTCTTGGTTCTCAGCCGTACCAATACGCTTGGAGCACCAACGAATTTACCCCCGCTATCACTGTTGCTCCGAATCAAACCACCTCGTATGATGTAGGTGTGTCAGACAGGTATTCCTGTTCAGCAACAGAAACCGCTACTGTTAACATACTTCAAGGACCTTCGGCAACCTTTGATATTGGAGGTTCAGCATGTATCGGAACGCCTGTTAGTATTACTTACACTGGTAATGCGGCCGCAAATGCAACTTACAATTGGAATTTTGGTACTGGCGTTGTTGTAAGCGGAAGCGGTCAAGGACCGTATCAAGTGGCATGGCCGATGTCAGGCAACCAGAACGTTACCTTAACGGTAACAGAAAGCGGTTGTACATCACCGCTCGAATCTCAATCAGTTACCATTTCTGCATCGCCAACTGCAGATTTCACATTCACTACTGTTTGCGAGGGGAATCCCACACAGCTTACCAACACGTCAAATGGCAATGGTTCGGTTATCTTGGGCAGTGCTTGGGTTGTAGAGGGAGATACCATCATTGCCACGGATCTGAGCTATACATTTCCCTCTTCTGGAACCTTTCCAGTTACCTTGGGAGTGTTGACCATCGACAGTTGTTACGCGACCGTTACTCAGCAAGTAACCGTTAATCCTGGGCCTACCGCTGTTTACAATTCCACTGATGTTACCTGCTTTGGTGCCTGCGATGGAACGGCCGAAGCGGTTATCAATGGTGGTGCAGCACCGTTGAATGTGCTTTGGTGTAACGGTGCAACAACGTCTGCCATAATGGGCATGTGCCCCGGAACATGTTCCGTTACTATTACAGATGCCAATGGATGCGAAATAACAGGACAAGTTGATATTCTTGAACCTCAAGAACTTACAGTGGTGGTGAATGTGGTGGCGACTTCGTGTCCTGGTCTTGCCGATGGAACGGGTGTAGCCGTACCAAATGGTGGCACTCCTCCTTACTCCTATGATTGGGGAGGGGAGAATCCGAATGCAATGGCAGCAGGAGATTATTCACTTACCGTTACTGATGCGAACGGATGTACGGTAGTGCAACCATTCTCTGTGCCAGATGGTGCAGGGCTTCAATTTGATTTTCTGATAACCGATAATATTTGCTTTGGAGGTAATGACGGGCAGGCGCAACTGACTGTTTCAAATGGAGTTGCCCCATACGATATTGTCTGGACAGATGCGTTTCTACAACCGCTTCAGGCCGACCTACAAAGTCAAGGGATTTCAACCATCAGCGGACTGATTGCAGGAACGTTCAACGTTGCAGTACAGGATGCTACTGGATGCGCTAATGCCGCTACCATAACCATTACACAGCCTGCCCTGCCACTTGTTATGAACATGACCCCGCACGATTTGAGTTGTGCCAATAGCAACGATGGAGAAATTGAGGTGGATCAGAATGGACTGGCACCTTATACCTACGAACTTTCAGATGTCTTTGGAATACCCTTGGATAACGCGTCTTCCTCGGCATCACACACATTTCAAGGTTTGGGAATCGGAATCTATTTTGTAGATGTAATCGATGCAAACGGATGTGTCACCACCGATGCGGTCGAATTGTTCGAACCGGAGCCACTGGCAATAGAATCGACCATAACTCCAGTAACATGTTTTGGAGGCTCCAATGGGGTGGTGGCCATTACACAGATAACAGGTGGAACGACCCCTTATACCCCGGTCACGTGGGATGACCCAAATAATCAAACTGGAAATGCAGCAAGTGGTCTTTCTGCAGGAACCGTGATTGCAACTATTACCGATGCTAATGGATGTGAGTTGGTCGAAGCCTTCACGCTTACGGTGCCCCCCGCTATGGTTCTTGAGCCGCGTTATTTGACGGACACGTGTGGTCAGGGCAAAGGTGCGGCCATTGTGGATGTCGAACTTGGAACACCTCCATATAGTTATTTCTGGAAACCAGATGGAGTGAACACCGCTGCTCATTTGAATCTGTTCGCTGGCGAATATGAAGTGGTTGTGACCGATGCCAATGGCTGCTCAGATTCTACATTCGTTTCTGTTTCAGATGACCTTCCTTATCCAACTGGGGCATTCGAGTACAGAATAGAAGGCGAAAGTTTTCTGGATCAGGTAGTTCAGTTCATCAACAACTCCAACGGAACCGTACTATGGCAATGGAATTTCGGTGATGGCGAATCCAGTTTTGAAGAAGACCCTCGCCACAGTTATGACCGAGCTGGCGATTATCTGGTTCAGTTGCTGGCTTCCAACGGTTTCTGTCAGGATACCATTTACGACTATGTTAACATCGATCCGCTTCTGACAGTTTACATTCCAAATGCGTTCACACCAGGGCAGAACGGGGCCACCCAAGACGGCAACAATGACTATTTCTACCCGCAAGGAGAGGGGATTGATGAAGAGAGTTACGACATGTTCATCTTTGACCGCTGGGGTAAGATGGTTTGGCAGACAGGAAAATTCGGAAAGAAGTGGGATGGTATGCACATGGAATCATTGAAACCTGTGCCAAACGGAACCTATGTATACAAGATAACCTTTAGGGAATTTGCGGATCTGGACAGGTACGTTTACACTGGTGTGGTGCACGTTATCCGCGACTGATCACTCTGATTTTTCTCCGTATTTAATTACTACGGAACGACTGGATCTCACGGGCGTCCCATTCTCATAGGCAGGAGTCCAAGTGGGCATGGATCTCACCACACGAATGGCATCTGCATCAAGTAGACCATTGGCACTATTCTTAACCAACACATTCGAGACTCTTCCATCAGATTCAATATCAAATGTGACTGTGACAGAGCCAGATAAGCCTTGGCTGCGCATGGCCTCCGTGTAATTCTTTTTCCGTTCAATGAACTTGTACATTTTCAAATCACCTCCAGGATATTTGGCTGAAGCATTCTCTGCTTGAGGTTCAAATGTTTCTTGCTGTGGTTGCGCATAATCAGCGGATTCCATGGCGACCGTTCTTGCAGCCTGTTGATCCTCTTCCTTTCTATTCGCTGATACTACATTCTTACTTACGGAATTTCCGGAATTATCGATGTTTCCAGCTGCCGATTCGTCCTTTTTAGTTTCCTGAACTTCAATTTTGGCTCCTTTTGCTGATTCCGTTTGTTTAGAATCTTCTGCTACAGATTCATCGTTCGACATATCGGAAGCAGTAGCGAGTTCCTCTACCTTAGACTTGACTACCGTTTCTGTAGGTTTCGGAAGGTCTTCTCTTTCTTTCGTATCCACTTTTGGAAGCGGAGATTCGGCCGCAACAATGGTTTTGTCCAAGGTGGTTCCGGTCATAACGGTGCTATCGGAGTCAAGTTCATTCGCCAATGTGATCTCTTCTTCAGTCAGTTGCTCGCTTGCATTTTCTGCCAGCTCTGGCGTTGTCAATTTCTGAGCAATGAACCAAGTGGTACCACCTACAACGACCAACAACGCAACGGCAGCCGCCAATTTCTGGTAACTGAACTGACTATCTTCCGAACTAAGCAAAGTGGCTGTGGCTTTGGCACCGGAAAGCTTCTGGATCTCACTATTGATCTCGTTCAGTTTTTGCCGTGTTTTGGATGTATTTCCAGTAATGGCAAAACCATCCAATGCATCGCGGCTCATTTCGTCCTCAGCTGCAAAAGCATCAACGGTCTTACGGTCCAATGCTGTCAGTTTATCTTCAGTATAGAGCATGATGACTTGCATGGTCAGATTGCCGTTTGCATCGAGCATTGGTATCTGATTACCGAAGTCATCCGTTATGTAAACCGATCTACTCATCGTTTTTGCTGAGCTCTATTTTTAGATTTCGTTTTCCATTCTGCAGAAAGCTTTTTACCTGTTTGTAGGTAAAACCAGTCAATAATTCAATCTCTTCGTATGATTTCTTCTCGAAGTAGAACAGCCGTATGCAATCCTGTTGTTCTTTCTTCAGCGTATCCACAGCCAGCATGAGTTTTCTGTCGGTCTCTTCTTGACTTTCACCGTTAAGATGTTCAGGTAGATCCAATTCCATGATCTGCGCGCTGGCATGCTCAAATTCTTCCCGTTTCGCATCAGACCGTTTTTCAGAACGGATGATCATGAGGCATTGATTCTTTGCCACGCTGTAAACCCAGGTTCTAAAGTTGTCCACCTCATGCCTCTTCAGATCCTTAAGTATCCTTTCAAAGACATCCATCACCACATCCTTAGCTTTTTCTTCGTTGGCCAGATACTTCATGCAAACACCGAAAAGCATGTGCGAATACCGCTGATACAGTTCTCCTATGTACGCATTATCATACGAATACCTGTAGCGTTCGATAAGCTCCTTATCGCTGAGGTTCTGTCTATTATTAGAGCCTAGGGAGAACATCGGGTGGGTAAACGAAGGTTTTCTAAAATGGTTCTGATCACCGTTTGCATGCAGCACAAAAGCACAATGTTTAGGCTTCAGGCTTCGAACAAAGTTATATGATTATTGTAAAAGCTTGAAAATCAATATCTACTGTTTGTGTAGTCAGACCAACTGAATAATTGAGATGTCAAGACAACAGCCGTATTAGCTTTGCCTTATGCGCCTAGTAGTCATACTTTCGTTTCTATGCACCTTCAGTAGTTGTGCATACTATTTTGGTAATAGTTGGCAACGGAGCTTTGACCAGATACCGATTTCAGAATATCCGAAGTTTGACAGTCGTCCTACCAGAATTTCAGATAATGAACTGAAAAATCATCCATTCATACTTCATTGGGCTCAAAAGGAATTGATCCTACCAGAGAAGAAAGATAAGCGTGGACCAGAGCGGATACTTCTGGCCAAACTTGTTGCCGGCCAGGATATCGATTCGGTGAATAAATTTCTGTTGCAATCTGTGCCGTGGGGAAATAGTGGAACAAGTGGGGCGCTCAATCCGAGGGGTGATTACGATTTTACAACCGTGATCCTGGCTGCAATCCTACACCGGTTTTCGGGCGACACGACCGTGCTCTGGAAACAGACTGAAGAACATTTGGCCAAGATTCTACTGATTGAGGAAGGAGGGAAGCCGCATACTAAAACTCCGCGAACGATGAACATTATGAAGGATACGGAAAATCATATCCTTATGACCAACATTTCACAATATCTCAAGAATCAATGGATGTTGGAAAATGGTGAATCAGACTCGACATACAGCAATGTGGACAATGGCTTGGAGCAGTTCCTTTTACGGAATCTGGAAGAATTGCATCGTACGGGTCAATACGAGTTCAACTCAAAGCCGTATGAGGGTTACACCATCAGCGCGCTTTTGATATTGCATAGTTATACCTCATCAACCGCGCTGAAAAAGAAGGTAGAAGAAGTGCTCGATTCTTGGGCTTGGGAATATCTGCAGACCAGTTATGATTTTCGGAAAAGCGCACCATTCAGACGAAGAATGGAACGTTTTAAAAGCACCTCATTGACGGACAATGCTTCGACCAGCATCATGAAAGCCTGGTACTTGGAACATTCGGATAGCATATTCGGACCTGAATCCATTGAACATAATCACCATCAGGTGTTCTCGGCATTGGTGTATGATTACCGGCCTCCAACCCAAATATGGCAGCCAGATACCATGGAGAAATTGTTGCTCGTGGGACATGGAAAGGGCAGCAGTCCGGAGATTCACAGTCGTGGGCCGGGGTTCATGCTTTCTGCGGGAGGATACCAGCGAGGCGAAGTATCTCAGATAGTTGCTCGTCCGATTGTACTCATGTTAAATGATGGTGCTACCGACTTGATGCAATGCTTTCATATTAATGGAAAAGGCGATTGGACCAAATGGAACAATACTGGAGTGAGTCATCGTTTTGCGGTGGGTTTAAGTCCGGTGCACGTTCCAGAGCAGTATTCGGTAAGCGATTCGGTAGGTAACTGGAAACGGTATGATGCCAGCGGTTTAACGATAATCACATATTCCTTAAAGGATTTTGGGCTCATCTATCTGCCAACGGAAGACGTTGACCTGAACCAGCTGGCAACAAGCAATCCAGAACCAGAAAAAGGGGTATTCAACAGTAAGGGAACTACATTGCGTTACGATACGCATGCATCGAGAGGAAAATGGGTGATGATCAGTAGTAATGGACTGAAACTTGAACGGAGAACAGATAGTTGGAAACGATTGAATAGCTTGAATCAATAGTTCGATTCCATTGGTATTAACGAATAATGTCCATGGGTTCAGCTAGTCCCGAAAACTGCTCAAACTAATACTATGCACTTTATGATTCCTATTTCTACTCTCCTAAGATCGTCTTGTTTAGAGCATCAATGCTGGCCTCATCCTCAAACATACTATTGATTTTAAAGTAACTGCCTTTATCAAGCACATTCGGATAGGCATAAGTCGCTATGTCTAATCGAGATTGTTCGCTCTGATAAAGCGAGATAATGCTTTTGACCTGATCGGTAGTAAGGCAATTGGTACTTACGATCTGTTTGCCGCTCTGCACCATTCCTGCTTCCGAGCTTCGAGCGGTAATACTTTTCAATGCCATTTCAAACTCTTGTATGTTGAGTACGGTTCCTGTGCAAGGAAGCACTGATGTTGTTGCCGTATTTTGGCTTGTGTGCACCGTGGTTGTCACTGTTTCCTCTATGACAGGCTGCGAAACTCCAGTGTTGATATTGACTCGCCCTCCGAATCCACCAAAACTCATATTAACGCCATCTTGTTGGGCTTCTACCACACGGGTGGTCGTGGTGGTCTGATTAACCTCACCGGCTGTTCCACCTTGGTTAATGATCACAACGGTCGGTTCCTGATCTTCGTTTATGTAGCGCGGGTAGAGACTCTGCGATTTCCAACCGATCTTCATTGGGCCTTTTCTGCTGTGTTCTATCACAAAGGTGACATCCACACGGTTGCCATGTGCATCTGTGAGTTGAAGCATCTTGCGGACGGCAGGCTCCAAATTTGGATCTTCAAATACAGCCTCGCACGAGTAATAAGGTTGTGTAAGATTGATGAGCCGGACCTCTGTTTGAGGCACATCGTTCATCTTCTGGCCGTTCAAATAAATAGTGAACGGATAACCTTCTTTGCTGAAAAAAGTAGCATGCGAAACCTGCTGCGCAAAAGCCGCTAGCCCCTCAAGTAATAGAACGAAAACTAAAATAGAACGCATTATCTGAATGATCTGATCAGTTCACGCAAAGGTCGCATTCTTGCAATTGGCAACAAGTGGCAATAAGACCTGCTTCACTTCCAATAAATCATGGTCAAGTGCGTTCATGCCACGTGAAACAAAAAAGTATCTTTGCGGCCATGTTGAAAAAGGCCTCTTCAGCCGTACTCTTTCTAACCATTTTACTCATGTTTGCCGGATGCAGCAAGTATCAGCGCATTCTAAAGAGCAATGACTTTGAACAGAAGTTCGACATGGCCAAGGTCTATTTTGACAATGGCAAGTATCAGAAAGCTTTTCCGCTTTTTGAGGAATTGATAACCGTTTTCCGTGGGACGAGCAAGGCTGAAGATGTGTATTACTACTACGCATATTGCAATTATCACTTGGGAGATTACATGTTGGCGGGTTATCACTTCGACAATTTTGTCCGAACGTTTCCAAGAAGCACACGGGCAGAAGATGCCCAATTCATGAATGCCAAATGTTATTTCTTAGACTCAGCAGAGCCTAGTTTGGATCAGGCCAGCACTACGAAAGCCATTGATGAGATGCAATTGTTCATCAATAAATACCCCGAAAGCCCCAAAGTGGATGAGTGCAACGAACTGATGGACCGTTTGCGATACAAGTTGGAAACGAAAAGCTACAATGCTGGAAAACTCTATTATCGATTGGGAGAATATAAAGCTGCTATCTTTGCGCTCCGAAATACGCTAGCCGATTTTCCAGACACCAAGTTCAGAGAAGAAATAAGCTACATGATCCTTCGATCAAGCTTTCTTCTTGCCGACAACAGTATTGAGGAAAAAAAGATGGAGCG
>JBJOHR010000086.1:0-3016 GCA_046047575.1 Bacteroidota bacterium
AGCAATGCCCAGAACGAACCAGAAAGAGGTTGGAAGTCGTTCGAAGGTTCCAAAAACCGTTACTGGTTGGTTGAAAACATCTTGAATGCACGTTATGACGAATTCAGAGGAGTGATCTACACGTTCCATAGGGAAGGACTCGACCTTATGCAATCTGATATGGAAACAGGTAGAAATGCCATTGCAGAATGTGTTCCAAAACTGAAGAAGATCCGATTGGATCAACCGAATTCCTATTTGCTGACGGTGTTCTTCACGGCCAAGGTCGATGAGTTCATCAATATCTTTAAAGAGGCTTTTCCGGATGTAAAGACCAAGGTTGCCAACGACCTTATGCAAATGGACCCCGCAAACGCCAACAAGTATCAGGCAATTGTAAAAAGCTGAAGCTCATGCTGGCACGGTTACACGTTCGCAACTACGCCATCATCTCTGAATTGGATGTCCGATTTGCGGACGGACTCACCATCATTACTGGAGAAACGGGAGCCGGAAAGTCCATTCTTATTGGAGCGCTCTCTTTGGTTCTTGGTAAGCGAGCAGATACCTCGGCCCTTTACAATGCCGAAAACAAATGCGTTGTTGAAGCCTACTTCGATGTAAAGCACTATGACCTCAAACCGTTTTTTGAGGAGAATGACCTTGACTATGAGCCTATTACTATTCTTAGAAGAGAAATAACGGCAAGCGGAAAGTCGAGGGCATTTATTAACGACACGCCCGTGAATTTGAATCAACTGCGTGACCTTGCTTCGTTGCTTATCGACATTCATTCTCAACACGAAGTACTGACACTGAACTCGATGGCATTTCGAGCCCGGTTTCTAGATGCTTGTGCTGATGGGGGTAGCCAACATCAACTTTTTGAAAAGTTATATGCGAATTGGTCTGAATTGAAGCGTAGGCTTCAACAACTCAGAATGGAATTGCAGAATGCATCAGCTGAAGAGGATTACTTGCGTTTTCAGTTGAATGAATTGGCCGACCTCAACTTACACGAAGGTGAATTGAGTGCCAATCAGGATAAACTGACCTTGTTGGAGAACGCAGAAGAGATCAATCGATCGTTGGATAGGATAACAAACGCCTTTTCTGCGCAAGAAGGAGCCATTCTCGACCTGCTTCAGACATTAGATACGGAAGTACGTTCGTTAGCGAAGAAATTCCCGAAGGCGAAAGAGTGGTCGGAGAGGTTGCACTCCGATCTTATCGATCTACAGGACATTGCAGCCGAAATGGAACATGCCAGCACAGATATTCCGGACAATCCGAGCGAATTGCAGAATCTTCAGGAAAGGGTTGACGAAATCCTTCGGTTAATGACCAAACATCGTAAGCATTCAGACACGGAATTGTTGGAGTTTCAATCTGAGCTGGAGGCAAAATTGAATACCATTGGTCATTCAGATGAGCAAATGACCCTGCTTAATGCTGAACTGGAAAGTAAAGGCGCTAAGCTGGAATCAGAGGCCGACTCCCTTTCTGAACTGCGGCAGCATGCAGCAAAGAAGGTTGCTCCGCTGATCTGTTCCGAACTTCACGAAATGGGGATGCCCGATGCTCAAATGCAAATTCAGATCAATAGAACTGAGATGAACGCGCTAGGTCAAGATTCCATCGAGATGAAGTTCACCTCCAACAAAGGTCAAGCACTACAAGACATAAGTAAGATTGCCAGCGGTGGAGAATTGTCGAGATTGATGTTGGCTGTTAAATCAGAGATCGCTAAAACGTCCAAATTGCCTGCCATCATTTTCGATGAGATCGATACGGGAGTTTCTGGCGATGTTGCCGATAGGGTAGGAAATAAGATAAAGAAGCTTAGCAGCCGAATGCAGGTACTATGTATTACTCATTTACCGCAAATCGCCTCTAAAGCCGATCAACATCTGTACGTTTACAAAGAACTTGAAAATGGAAAGACCATTACGAAGGTTCGGGCATTGGAAAAAGACGAGAGAATTGTAGAAATTGCCAAGATGCTAAGCAATGCCAATCCAACAGAAGCTGCTCTGGCTCATGCGAAAAACCTAGTTAATGAAAAATGAAATGTCCGGAATCAGAATTGGCAAACCAGCCAGATTCATTCCAGCTACTTCGTTTGTAATTCATATTTATTGAAATGGGATACGGATTATTAAAAGGAAAGAAAGGAATCATATTCGGTGCTCTTGACGAGCGGTCCATCGCTTGGAAAGTGGCTGAGAAAGTGGTTGAAGAAGGTGCAGAGATCATTCTGACCAACGCACCTGTTGCCTTGCGCATGGGTAAGATAAATGAGTTGGGAGATAAGTTGAATGCCAGCATAATACCAGCAGATGTAACGGTAATGGAGGATCTGGAGAAACTGGTTGCTACAAGCAAGGAAAAATTCGGAGGAATTGACTTTGTGCTTCATTCTGTCGGTATGTCGCCAAACGTAAGAAAGGGTAGGGGCTATACCGATCTGAACTATGAATTCTACCATAAGACCTTGGATATTTCTGCCATGTCCTTGCACCGAATGTTACAGACCTGCTACCAAATGGACGCACTTAACGAGTGGGCATCTGTTGTTGCATTGACTTACATCGCTGCGCAACGCACATACACCGGTTATGGTGATATGGCCGAAGCAAAGGCCATGCTGGAAAGCATTGCAAGAAGCTTTGGACATCACTATGGAGTAAAAAAGAATGTGCGGGTCAATACGGTTTCTCAAAGTCCAACTGTTACAACAGCCGGCTCGGGTGTAGAAGGTTTTGACGATTTTATCAATAACGCAGATAGACTTTCTCCACTAGGGAATGCAACTGCAGAGGAATGTGCTGATTATTGCGTCACGTTGTTTTCAGACCTTACCAGAAAAGTAACCATGCAGAATCTGTTTCACGATGGTGGCTACAGCAGTATGGGAGCCGCAGATTAGTGCCATTTATCAGAAAACAGAAAAGGCGGGATAATTCCCGCCTTTTCTGTTCTATAAGAATCCGATCAGTCCTTTTTCTTGGTTGCTTTCGGCTTTTTCACCTCAATG
>JBJOHR010000087.1:0-10117 GCA_046047575.1 Bacteroidota bacterium
TGGTGGTAGAACGGACCATTCTATTGATGACCAATGGAGTGCAAGGAATTCTACTGGTTCTGTTCTTCCTTTCTCTATTCCTGCGGCCGCGCTTGGCCTTGTGGGTTGCCTTTGGGATTCCCGTTTCCTTCATGGGCATGTTCATGCTGGCTTCGTATTTCGATGTGACGATCAACGTGCTTTCGCTGTTCGGAATGATCATCGTGATCGGAATTCTAGTTGACGATGGAATTGTGATAGCCGAGAACATTTTCCATCACCACGAAAAAGGAAAAGGACGAATTCAGGCAGCCATTGATGGCACCATGGAAGTGATGCCCGCCATTGTCTCTGCCATTCTCACCACGCTCGTAGCCTTCTCAACCTTCTTCTTTCTGGATGGCAGGATCGGAGAATTCTTCGGAGAGGTTTCTATTGTGGTCATTCTGACTCTTTCCTTCTCACTGCTGGAAGCGCTGATCATCCTGCCTGCCCACGTGGCGCATTCACAGGCTCTTTCTCCTACACAGAAAACCTATTGGTTCAATGAATGGGGAAACAAAGCCATGGAATTCATGCGCGACCGCACTTATGGACCGGTGCTCCATTTCTTCATGCGATACAAGATCCTTGGCTTTGCCATCATCATTTCGCTGTTCATGATCACCATAGGTGCCATTGGCGGTGGCATCATCAAAACCACCTTCTTCCCTGTCATTGCTTCCGACCAAGTGAATGTGACCCTGAAAATGCCACAGGGTATCAATCCTGAGGTGACCGACTCCATTATCTCTTTGATCGAGGAACAGGTTTGGATTGTGAATGATGACTATTCGGCTCGCCAAAGTGGTGATAAACAAGTGATCGAGAACGTGATCAAACGTATTGGCCCAGGAACGGCCAATGCTTCGCTGAAGATCAATCTATTACCTGGAGAGGAACGTGATTTCACCGCAGGCGAGATAGCTGAATCCATTGCACAATTGGCAGGCGAACATCCATCGGCCGAAAGCCTGGTCTTCGATTCAGGTTCCAACTTCGGAGGAAAACCCGTGTCAGTTTCGCTGCTGAGTTACAACATCAACGAGCTGAAAGCCGCCAAACTCGTGCTGAAAGAGAAGTTGAAGGAGAATACGCTGCTTCGCGATATAAGCGACAACGATCCTGCGGGTATCAAAGAGATCAAATTGAAGCTGAAGGATGAAGCCTACCTCTTAGGATTCACCTTGAATGATGTGATATCGCAGGTGCGTTCGGGCTTCAACGGATTGCAGGTGCAGCGTTTTCAGCGCGGACAGGATGAGATCATCGTTTGGGTGCGCTACGAACGAGATAACCGTTCGAGCATCAAAGACCTTGACAATATGCGCATCGTTTCTGCCAAAGGCGAACGCGTGCCACTGAGCGAAATTGCCGATTACACCATTGAACGGGGCGTGATCAGCATAAACCACTTGGACGGTAAACGCGAAATTAAAGTGGAGGCTGACCTTAAAGACCCGCGCGAAAGTGCTTCGGATGTGTTGGCCGACATCCGCGAGAACATCATGCCAGAGATAACGAAGAAATATCCCTCCGTTTCGGCCTTGTATGAGGGACAGAATCGCGAAGCATCGAAAGTGACCGGTTCGGCAGGAAAAGTATTCCCTGTCATACTGTTCCTCATCTACATCATCATTGCCTTCACCTTCCGTTCGTACACGCAGCCATTGCTGCTCATGATCATGATCCCTTTCAGCCTTATTGGCGTGGCATGGGGCCATTGGGTGCACGACTTTCCAGTGAATGTATTGTCGTTCCTGGGAATTATTGCCCTCATCGGAATCATTGTGAACGATGGTCTGGTGCTCATCAGTAAGTTCAACAGCTTTCTGCAAGAGGGACTTTCGTTTGATGATGCCCTAATTGAAGCTGGTAAATCGAGATTCCGGGCCATTTTTCTCACTTCCATCACCACCATTGCAGGATTATCGCCACTGATAATGGAAAAAAGCCGACAGGCGCAGTTCCTCATTCCTATGGCCATTTCCATTGCCTATGGAATTGCCATTGCCACCATTCTCACCTTGGTCATGCTGCCCATGTTGCTCTCCGTAGGAAATACCATCAAGGTCTATTTGCTCTGGTTGTGGGAAGGCAAGAAACCATCTAAGGAATCGGTGGAGCCTGCGATTGAGGAATTGGCGAGCGAACGCGGAGAAGAGTAAACAGGACGCGGATGACACATATTGAACAGATTAACGCGGATAGAGAGAACATGAAAACGGAAATAGGAAAAATGTCAAGCTTCCCCCTTCTAACGGGGGTGTCGAAGAACGAAGCCATTTCGTTTCTGTTCCTACAGGGGTCTCGAAGGATTGCTTCCTTCCTCGCAATGACGATGCTTTTAGGTTTTACTCTGGGTACACAAGCCCAAGAAATTCTCACCCGCGATGAAGCAATGAAACTGGCCTTGCAGCACAACTACGACATTCAGGTGGCGCAGAAGAACATAGAGTCGGCTCAGAACAACGCCAGCATCTACAACAGCGGGTTTTTACCTACAGCCAATGCTTCGGGAGGCGCTCAGATAACGTATAATGCAGGCGAGAACCAGACGGTTCAAGGCGATTTTCAATTTGACCCCGCAGAGGCTTACAGCTACAATGCTTCTGTAGGTGTGAATTATCTGATCTTCAACGGTCTGGGACGAAGCTATAACTACAAGCAACTGAAAGAACAGCACAACTTGAGTGAATTGCAGGCCAAGCAGATCATTGAGAACACGCTCCTCTCCTTGTCCAATTCCTATTTTCAAATTGCCCAACTCACGGAGAGTGCGGAGATCCTGAAGAACGCCCTTAGCATTTCTAAGCAACGCCTGAAGCGTTCGCAATACAACTACGAATACGGGCAGGCCACTCAGCTCGATATGCTCAATGCCGAAGTAGATGTGAATAACGACAGCATCAACCTGCTGAACACCCTTCAGCAGCTCAATAACGCCAAGCGCAGCCTCAACCTGATCATGGGTCGGACCTTGGAGACGGATTTCGCTGTAGATACCAATGTGACGTTCACCATGGCCTTCGGTTCAGAGGAATTGATCTCCAAGGCCTTGGAGCGCAACGTGCTCATTGAACAGACCAAGAGTCAACTCAAGAACAGCGAATTTGCCATCAAGGCCAGTCGTGCCGGTTGGTTTCCTTCGCTTTCGGCCAATGCAGCCTATGCCTTCCAAGGTCAGAACAACCCCAACGGGGCTTTCCTAACAGGAAGCGAAAGCTACGGACCGCAAGCAGGATTGAGTTTGAGCTGGAACATCTTTGATGGCGGTACCACCAAAACCCGCATGCAGAGCGCCAAAATTGCCTTGGAAACACAGAAGATCCAACAGGAACGTACCACGGTAACGGTGCAACGCGATGTGCTCAATGCCTATTCGAGCTTCGAGAACGCCCTGTTCGTACTACAGGCCCAACAGGCCAATCTGCTTACCACCAAGCGCAACTTCGACCGCAGTAATGAACTCTACAAGCAAGGTCAGATCACTTCCATCGAATTCCGACAGGCGCAACTGAACATGCTCAATGCACAGAGCAGCCATAGCCAAGCGAAATACAACGCCAAGAATGCCGAACTCCTTTTGAAGCAATTGGCAGGAGTACTTTTGGAGGATTAATTATCCCGCATGGAAAACATTCGCTCTCAATTCCTTCTCAACCCGAACATCATTCCCTTGTGATTATGATACGTGTTAAGCGTAGCGTAATGTGTGAACGTTTTAATTCATGAATTTCGGAAAAGGTATTTAGCAGGCTCCGCATCAAACGCACCAGCTCCTTTACTAGTTCCTAGCGCTTTTCTCCGTTGTTTGAGCTGAACCGGCTGACATCTGTCATCTGATATCTTTAGCCAAACCACAGTGCTTCTTCTACTTTTGCCGCGTGAGCAAAAAGATATCCATCATCGGAAGTGGCTTTGCGGGTTTAGCAGCTGCAGCATGCTGTGCACAGAAAGGCCACGATGTGACCATTTATGAGAAGAACTACCACATTGGGGGCCGAGCTCGGAAGTTCGAGGTGGATGGATTCGTCTTTGATATGGGCCCAAGTTGGTATTGGATGCCGGAGGTTTTTGAACAGTTCTATCAGCGTTTTGGCCACACGGCTTCCGATTTCTATCAGTTGGACCGGCTAAGTCCCTCCTACCGCGTTTATTTTGGAAAAGATGACTTTGTCGACATTCCTTCTTCATTGAATGAGATCTATGATCTGGTTGAAAGCATGGAGAAAGGCGCTGCCACGCAACTTAAGAAGTTCCTGAAAGAGGCCGAATACAAGTACACGGTCGGTATGGGCGAATTCGTGTTCAAGCCAGGGCTTTCTGTACTGGAATTTATGGATCTGCGCTTGATGATGAGTGCGCTGCGATTGAACATGTTTCAGTCCATCAGCGCACACATCCGCCAGCATTTCAAGAATCCAAAACTTATTCAGATTCTCGAATTTCCTGTCCTGTTCCTAGGAGCAAAGCCAAGCGAAACACCCGCTATGTATTCACTCATGAACTATGCCGATTGGAGTTTGGGAACATGGTATCCACAGGGCGGCATGTTCAAGATCATTGAAGCGATGGAAGCCATCTGTCTGGAGCAAGGAGTGAAAATTGAGACAGACGCCAACGTGAAGGAAATACTGACTGAGAACAAGCTCGTAAGCGGAATCCGTGTCAATCAGAAGGAAATTCCATCTGACATTCTTATTGCCACAGCCGATTACCACCATGTAGAACAGGAACTGTTGGACAAGCAGTATCGCAATTACGATGAGCAATATTGGGATAGCCGTCAGTTATCACCTTCGTGCATGATCTTTTATGTAGGCGTAAAGAAGCGATTGGCCAAACTGCTGCATCACACCCTATTCTTCGATACTGATTTTGACAAGCATTTGGGCGAGATCTACGACACGAAAATGTGGCCCAGCAATCCACTTTTCTATGTATGTACACCTTCTAAAACAGATGCTACTGTAGCGCCAGAAGGCTGCGAGAACCTCTTCATTCTCATTCCGGTGGCTGTAGACCTGAAAGATGATGAAAGCACCCGCGAACACTATTTCGATCTGGTAATGAACCGCATGGAACACATTACGGGAGAAAACATAAAAGACCAAGTGGTGTATAAACGCAGTTATGCCCACCGCGATTACAAGACCGACTACAACGGCTATAAGGGTAATGCCTTCGGCTTGGCCAACACACTGATGCAGACTGCTATTCTGAAACCGAGTTTGCGCAATAAACGTTTGAAAAATCTTTTCTTTGCGGGACAATTGACCACTCCTGGTCCGGGTGTGCCGCCATCGTTGATCTCGGGTCAGGTAGTGGCCGCACAGATAGAGAAGGAATTTGGTCAAAAGAGTTGAAAGAGTTGAGCAAGATCGATAACCCCAAAGTTCTGTTTGACCGTGTATCTGACCGATGCAGTAAGCTGGTAACAAACACTTACAGCACGTCTTTCTCGCTTGCCATTCGGTTTCTGCACAAGGATTTCATCAAGCCGATCCATGGCATTTACGGATTTGTGCGTTTTGCAGATGAGATCGTGGACAGTTTTCACGCTTACCATAAGAAGGAGCTGCTTACACGATTTGCCAATGACACTCATTTGGCCATTGAAGAAGGAATTTCACTCAATCCTATCTTACACAGCTTTCAGCAGGTGGTGAATGAGCATGGCATTGAGCGCCAACTGATCGATAAGTTCCTGACCAGTATGGCCATGGACCTGAGCAAGGAAGAATACACACAAGAGAAGTATGAAGAGTACATTCTCGGTTCGGCCGAAGTGGTAGGCCTCATGTGTCTTAAGGTGTTCACGGAAGGCAATGCTGACATGTATGAGCAATTGACACCTTCGGCCATGAAGTTGGGTTCAGCCTTTCAGAAGATCAATTTCCTACGTGACCTTAAAGCAGATTACAACGAACTAGGACGTTCGTATTTCCCTGGAATTGATGTAAAGCAATTGGATGACGAGACGAAGCGGAAGATCGAAGCAGACATTAAAGCTGATTTTGATTTCGGTTATGAAGGGATTCTGAAGCTGCCCAAGAAAGCCCGTTTCGGGGTGTACCTGGCATACATTTATTACACGGCCCTGTTCAAGCAGATAGCCAACACCCCTTCTGCTCGGATTTTGGAAGAACGAATCAGTATCTCTAAACCTAGAAAGGCGTCATTGCTGTTCGGCTCGTACGTGCGGCATAGTTTCAACCTTATTTAGCGTCATGAGAGCGTTGCTCTTCGTGTTCCTTTTAAGCAGCCGGATCGGCTTTGCACAGGAAGCCTTATTGGACAGCGCAAGAAAGAACATTGGCGAAGTGTTCAAGACCGAAGCGGTCTGTCTGAAAATGCACTCGGCATTTCAGAAGGCAGATATTACCGGAAACAATCTATTGCTTGGCTATAAGGGCGCGGTTGAACTGGGAATGGCGCGCCACGACCCCAATCCGTTCAATAAAATGAGCTTCTTTTCAGACGGTAAAGCGGATCTTGAAAAGGCCATTTCCAAAGACCCGGAGAATCTGGAACTTCGATTCCTCAGATTGACCATTCAGACTCACATCCCGAGTTTTTTGGGCTACAGCGACAACAAAGAAGCAGACAAAGCATTCGTGCTCAATCACTTGGAGGAAGCCAAAAGCGAGACCTTCAAAACGAAGGTGCGTAAATTCATTGCTCATGCCGAACAGAACGGCAAACTATGACCTTGAACCCTGCAGATAAGATAACTGGAAGCAAGTTCCATTCAGTGTTTCCTATCACTTATCTCTATTCACTTTTTTCGAATTTTGAGCATCCATTTTGCAAGTATTGATAAACATATCCATTTTTGTCGTATCCTTTTGGGCAATGGAGTTTGTGGCCTGGTTTGCGCATAAATATGTGATGCACTCATTCGGATGGTTCATTCATGAAGACCATCACAATCCAACTGGTTCGAAAGTGCAAAAGAACGATTGGTTCGCGTTGATCTTTGCCATTCCAAGTTGGCTGAATATGATGTTCGGCATCATGGATGGTGTTGATTTCAAATTCTATCTTGGCCTGGGCATTCTATTTTATGGCATTGCTTACGTAACGGTGCACGAGGTGATCATCCATAACCGATGGGGTACACGAAACAAGATCAAAAACCATTACCTGCAAGGATTGGCCCGGGCGCATTTTGCCCATCATAAGCACAAAGGGAAAGAAGACGGAGAATGCTTTGGGATGCTCGTGGTTCCGTTGAAGTATTTTAAGAGAAATTGATTTGCGATTGACAATTGACGATTTGCAATTTACGATCAGGTTGAACCGCAAAGACCTTGAGGTTTGGCCAAGGGTGCAGATAGTGTTTCGATTTTTCACATTTGGTGCTTCGGATTTTTCATTCTTTGTTTCTAATTGAATGAAGTACACCTACCTGCTTGTAAACCTCTGCTCGGTTGCGGTTCCTCTGGCATTTTCTTTTGAAAGCAAACTGAGATTCTTTCGTAGATGGAAGTCGCTCTTTCCTGCCCTTTTCATTCCGGCCATTTTATTTCTGGTGTGGGACAGCATCTTCACCTCGCAGGGTGTTTGGGGTTTCAATGAACAATACCTGACCGGGATAAAAATTTACAACTTACCCTTAGAAGAAGTACTGTTCTTCTTCTGTATTCCCTATTGCTGCGTGTTCACTTACGAAGTGCTGAATTACTTCATTGAAAAGGATATGCTGGGCAAATATGCACGCCATGCAGCCACCATTCTCGTTTATATACTGGTTGCTATTGCTTTTAAATACAACGATCTGGCCTATACGTTCTGGACAGCTCTCCTTACCGTCATCTTCCTGATTCTTCACTTGGTTGTTCTCAAAAAGGAATACTGGAGCAGGTTAGTGTTTGCGTATCTAGTCATTCTGGTTCCGTTTTTCATAGTGAACGGAATTCTAACAGGTACAGGCTTGGAAGATCCTGTAGTGTGGTACAACAATGACGAGAACCTTGGTATCCGATTACTAACCATTCCGATTGAGGATTCGGTTTACGGGTTTTTACTGATAGCTTACAACATCTCGCTGTACGAACACTTTAAGCGATGAGGATTGGTCTGCAGACATGGGGAACTGAAGGCGATTTCAACCCCTTTCTGGCCTTGGCCATTGGTTTGCAAAATGCAGGACACCAGGTTACGCTGGCCTACACAAGTATTGATGGAAAGGATTACACTTACTGCGTAGAAAATCTAGGAATTGAAGTCATAAAAGCGAATGGATCCACTCCCATTTCCAGCGATTTCAATCCTTACGCCATAGACGCACACCCGGGGTCATTCCGAGAATACACCGAACTGCTGAATCGATACTTTGAACCGTTGACAGATGCGATGTACGAAGCTTCTGAAAAGCTGTGTCAAAAGAATGATCTTGTGATCGGACATGCTGTCTGTCATACCCTGCTAACCGCCAGCCAGAAATACAAAAAGCCACGCATGGCGCTTGTATTGACCCCATTGGTCATTCGCTCCAAGCACGTTTCACCAATCGGAATTCATTTAGGAACAACGATCAATTCCTTCCTGTGGAAAATCGGAGGTTTCATAGCAACTCAAAGTTGGTTCAAACGCGCACGGGAGATCCGAAAGCGCGAATCGCTGCCAGCGGTCAAAAGTCTTCAAAAGGAAATGTTCACTTCCGATCTTCTGACCATTGTGGCAGCCAGCGAATCACTTGTTCCAAGACCAAATGATTGGCCCGAAACCGTTCAGATGACCGGATTCTTGGACCTTCCTTCAAATAGAACGGTTGATGAGCTTCCATCTGACCTGACAGCATTTCTGAAATCTGGACAAGCACCGCTATTCATAACATTTGGATCATGCATGCAATACGATCTGCTGGCATCCACCCAACTCATTGTTGAAGCGGCAAAACTTAGTGGTAGGCGTGCCATTATCCAATCAGATTGGGAAAAAGTGACGAAAACAAATGACCCAAATATCCTTTGTATCGGTCCTGTTCAGCATTCCTTGGTTTTTCCTCACTGCAGCATTATCGTTCATCACTGTGGTGCTGGAACAACTCAGGCCGCAGTGCTAGCAGGAAAGCCTTCGGTTGTGGTAGCACATGGCTTCGACCAAGCGTACTGGGGAAATCTCGTAGAAAAAGTCGGAATAGGCAGAAAAGCCTTGAACCGATCATCTATTTCTGCAAAAAAATTAGCTCAAGTAATAAACGAGGCATTTGAGGATGAATCGCTTCGTACCAGATCGAAACAGATTGGCGACCAGATGAAGATCGAAAATGGTGTTGCTACCGCACTGGAATTAATTGAAAAGTCAGCAAAATGATGGAAGGTAATCTACAGAAGATGCATACTGAGTTCGGTTCGCCCATTCAATACCGTTTGGTGCTGGATGAAGACGAACTGAAACTGAACGAACTGCTTGGCTCAAAGCTTAAACTCGAGTTTCAAGGTCGCATCAATTGCGTTGCATGCGGAAAAGGTACTAAGAAGGCGTTCGGCCAAGGATTCTGCTACCCTTGCTTTGCCAATGCGCCAGAAAATGCAGAATGCATTGTTCGACCTGAACTGTGCGAAGGCCACTTGGGAAAAGGCCGCGACCCTGAATGGGAATTGAAATACCATGTTCAGCCACACTACGTGTATCTGGCCGTAAGCAGCGGGCTGAAGGTTGGAATTACCAGAGCCACTCAGATACCCTCACGTTGGATCGATCAAGGAGCATCTTCGGCTATCATTCTGGCCGAGGTACCTTACAGAAGGCTGTCTGGAGAAATTGAAGTCGCGTTGAAAGCACACTATGATGATAAGACCAACTGGCAGCGAATGCTGAAGAACGAGATCATGGATGCCGATCTGCTGGCCAAGAAGGAAGAGGCCCGGTCACTTTTACCTATTGAGCTGCAGCAATACGTAACACCAACTCACGACCTATGGCACTTGGATTTTCCGTTGCTTGACATACCTGCCAAGGTCAAAAGCATTCGATTGGAAACTCAGCCCATAGTAGAAGGAATTCTGACGGGTATAAAAGGACAGTACCTGATCTTTGATAATCATTACGTGATGAACGTGCGTAATCATGCCGGTTACTTTGTGCG
>JBJOHR010000088.1:0-7537 GCA_046047575.1 Bacteroidota bacterium
GTTGTAGCATTTCCAGAATTCCATACCTCGAAGAACTGGCTCCAGTTATTTGTATTGAATGGAGCATTGAACGGTGTTCCAAGCACCTGACCATTGATCGAGAATTGCAGAATGGCCGGGCTACTGGCAACCACGGTACTTACCCATGCTCCAAAATAGTATTCTGTATTTGGAGAGACGGAAACGGTCTGACACCAAACGTTCTGATTCGGGGTTCCAGCACCGTTCACTACAAGGAAACTATCAACCGGTGCATTGCCTGTGTGTCCTGTTCCAACAAATGCCGGATGAACGGTACTTGCATCGGTAACAACACCGTAGAGAGCTTCGGGAATAAGGTTGGTAGCGTACGTGTAATCGCTTCCGAAACCAACGTTTCCAAGAGAGAAATCGCCATTGAACACAAGGTTGCCCGTGGTCTGACCAACGGTGACGGTATAGGTGGTGGTGGACGCAGGCGAAGCAACCGGATTCTGAATGTTCGGGTTGTTCAGGCCAGTTGCCGGACTCCAGATGTAGGTTTCACCTCCACCTGAGAAAAGCTGGACACTTTCGCCAAAGCAAATGGTGGTGTCAGGGCCGGCTACTGCATCTGGCAATGGTTCTTGCCAAACCGTTACATCATCAGTATTGGAACAACCGATAGCGTCAATGACGGTTACCGTGTAGGTAACTGTATCTGAACTGAAGGTTACAATGGGGTTTGAAATATTCGGATCACTAAGACCTGAACTTGGTGACCACTGGTAAATAACTCCACCCGTTGCATTCAACTGGGCCGTGCTACCTGCACAAACGCCTTGATCGAACCCAGCAAAGGCTGTGGGCAGCGGACTCACCACAACAACAACTGAATCAGTGGCCAAGCATCCCGTTCCATCATCCGCAATAACTGTATACACTGTAGTGGAACTTGGATCAACGGTCGGGAATTGAGCGTTCACATCAGAAATATCAGTGGCTGGCGACCACGTCCAACTTGCGCCACCAATAACTCCCAACTGGGCTGCATCACCGATGCAAATGATCGTATCACCGACCGCGTTTACGGTAAACACATCGACAAAGACAGTATCCGTAGAAGAACACAGATTGGCATCGGTTACCGTTACCACATACTCAGTAGGAACAGTTGGCAAGGCCACTGGGTTGAAAATGTTCGGGTCGGAAAGACCAGCAGCTGGCGACCATGAATAGGTATCGCCACCAGAGGCCGACAACTGAACCCCTACGCCATTGCAAACCGTACCACCGGTACCAGCATCAGCTACAGGAAGTGCATTCACTGTGATGAGAACGGAATCTTCACTTTCACAGCCCAATTGGTCTGAAACCGTGACCGTATAAACAGTACTGACAGAAGGTGTTGCAACCGGATCAGCAATAGATGCATTACTGAGCGTAGCACTTGGCGACCAAGTATAGTTGGTACCGCCAGATGCATTCAATTGTGTTGATTCTCCTATACACACGGCAGCATCAGACCCTGCATCTGCCACGGGGAGCGCTTGAACAGTGATCACCACTGATTCTTGAAGCTCGCAACCATCGGCATCAACCGCATCTACCACGTAGGTTGTAGTTGAGGTAGGGTATACCAGCGGATCCGCAATATTCGGGTCGGATATGTCTGAATTAGGCGACCAAGAGTAGCTGACCGCACCACTTGCTGACAGTTGAACCGTATCACCAAAACAGATGGTCTCGTCTGCAGACACATTCAACTGCGGGGTGAGCACTTGAACCAATACCGTATCAACACCAATACAACCGTCAGCATTGGTTACCGCAACAATATATGGTTGTGTAAATACAGGAAATACATTCGGGTTGGAAATACTCACGTTATCAATGAACAGGTTCGGAATCCAGAGGTAATCAACCCCACCAGATGCGTTCAACTGAACCGAATCACCCGGACAGATCTGAACATCAGGTCCTGCATTGGCGCTGGCATTTGACAACAACGTTATGGTCACATCATCTGACCCCGAGCAGCCAACGGCATCAGTTGCTGTTAGGGTATAAGTGATCTGACCTGTTATGGTAGCCGTTGGTTGAGCAATATTCGGATTGTTCAGCCCTGTTGCGGGTGTCCATTGGTAAGTCCATCCCTGTATAGGAGCAGTTCCGATCTGAACAGGAATTCCAGGACATGTGGCCTGATCGGGACCTGCGTCAGGAATAACGGTATCCTGAACCACCACCTGCTGCACCACCGTATCGGTACACAATGGGTCGTTCGGGTTGATAGGATTATAGACCACCAAGGTCAGATCGTAGGTTCCAGGACCAGGATAGGTCCAAGTAGTCTGCTGAGTGGTAGCCTGATCGGAAGTGGTCGTAGGATCACCAAAATCCCACCAGATATTGAAGCCAGCTGAATTGAACGCATTGAATTCAACGAATTCCGTACAGTTGATGAAGGAATTGGGACTGATCTCATTCACATCGTCCGGCAGCGCAACAGGTGCCTGACAGTTGACAACGTTTACCTGAATTCCT
Organism: Bacteroidota bacterium; assembly: GCA_046047575.1. Taxonomy (GTDB): domain Bacteria; phylum Bacteroidota; class Bacteroidia; order UBA10329; family UBA10329; genus UBA10329. The sequence continues at coordinate 2,506 of JBJOHR010000088.1, forward strand.
CTTCTGGTCTCACCAAGCAGAATCCCGTTTCGGTATTCCCTGACACAAAGACCGATCACATAAGTACCTACAGCATCTGCGGTTGCATTTATCTGTCCAGAAACTGAATTGATGGTCAAGGGCACGGGGCCTCCCATCATGTCTGTAAGAGAATAAGGTGGTTCCCAAGTAATGGGAGTGTATGGTGGAGCGGCCGGAGGATCGGGTTGCGGTGCACCAGCGGTGGCTCCTTCGTATGGAGTGCAAAGTGAGTAAACCAAGGAATCGCCATCCAGATCAAAGGCTGAGTGATTGAACTGAAAAGGAAGGTTTACACAAACGTATAGTGGCGGTAACTGTGTCCAATACGGACTGGAGTTGGCCGGCTGCGACTCACTGCCCGGAATAGTGGCAACATAAGTAGCCCCTACATCGCCTGGATCTGTTATGTTCTGAACTACGGCATTTCTACAGCACCTCTGGTATGCTATGGTATAACCGCCCGGAATCGGGGGCAGCGTAACGATCTCGGTATAATAACCTGCTTCGGTGCAAACATTGTTTGGCGCAACCACGCAGCTGGAGTTGATGGTCGATTGCAGTGTGACCACTGAATCCAAGGCGAAATTCAAATTCTGAACGAGGGCTCCGTTGGAATTGAATATCCCGACATTGGCCGGATTATCGAATGCTGCCTGGCCACCCAAACAATCGCGGTAGACCACGAGCGTTATGGCATATTGACTTCCACCCAGATGCGTGTACACCAATTCGCCACCCACAATGTGTGTGGCCTTACTTTGTTGAACTCCGAAAATGAATAGGATAGAGAGGAGAAGTACTAGTCTTTTCACTGATTTAGCTGCTTTGATTTGCAAGCACTAAAGAAAGTGAAAAATACTGACGCGAAAACCTATGCCGGATCAGGCCGAATTATTGTTCAGGAACCGGGAAATTCTCTTGATCCACAAGGTCTCCATCCGTATTCCAATACTTCCAGTTTCCGACCTTTTGTTCTCCCAAGTAATTGCCCTTGCTTGCCAACTGACCGTTCTCGTGCCAATGGCTCCAAAGGCCCTTCAGTCGGTCTTCAAAGTATTCGCCTTCCTTCTCCATTCTTCCATTGTTGAACCAATAGGTCCACAGGCCGTGTTTAAGTCCTGCAAAATAGGTTCCGCGCGATCTGAGCTTCGCATTCTCATGCCACTCTTCCCATTTGCCTACCCTTCGGTTCATCTTATATTCTCCCTGATCCTGCTTTACTCCGTTCTCGTAGTAAGTGGTCCATATCTCCACTTTCATCCCATCCTTCAGAACGCCTTCGCTCCTGGCCGTTCCATCGTTGTACCACGTGTAGAATGGGCCGTTCGGAACTCCGTTCACCAAGTTACCTTCCTCTACCTTGGCCCCATTCATGTCGTAATCTACATAACGACCGTTCGGAACATCGTTTTCAAAGTGCATGAGGGTCCATGGTTTACCGTTCTCGTACCACTCTTGCCACTTGCCCTGTTTCTTTCCGTCCTTGTATTGGCCTTCGCTCTTTTTCTGGCCGTTCTCGTGCCATTCGGTGTAAGTGCCATTGCGCACGCCATCCACCACCGTTGCGGTAGACCTGAGCCTACGCGATTCATAGAACTCCTTTACGATCTCCTGCGCACTTGCCCCAAGCGGCAGTAGAAAAAGACAAACAAGTAGTAACCTCATCATATTGGGATTGAATTAATAGTCGCTCTCTGCAATGAGTTTGCCAGCTTCGTAGACCTCTTCCCTCTTTACACTTCCATCTATATACCAGTAGGTCCACTTTCCATCCGGAAGATCATCTGTGTAGTAACGTTGTTCCTGCATCTGAACCTCATCGTACCACGTGGTCCAAACTCCGTTCTTCTTGCCATCCACCAGATTCCCTTCAAACACAATGACCCCGTCCGTATCGAAGCGTCTGAACACACCGTTCTGATCGCCATTTACAAAGGTCACTTGTTCCTTGGGCCTGTTATTCGGATGATACGATACGACAATCCCATGCACCGAACCCTTCAGCATGGGTGTTACGCTCAGCGTATCGCCATTTGGGTAATACCTGATCTCTCTGACCAGGTTTTCTGCAGACTGGGTCTTGGCATAAACAAGCTCCACGTTACCGTTCTTGTCTTCTACCAGCACCGTAACCAGCTTCTTGCCAGAAGTACAACCTGCCAAAAAGGCCATCGCTCCCGCTGCAACTAAGATCTGTAGAATTACTTTCAACGCTTGACGTATTCTTCGTGCAAATGTAATAAAGTGGTCAGTTGGTTCGGGGCAATAAAAAAGGAGGCTAATTGCCTACTCTTGATTGTGACCCACAAAGGACAAAAGTCGAACCCTTGGAAAGACTTTGAACTTCTGCTCAATAAAAATCCGTAGTCTAACGGTGCTTCTCGGAACGCTTTAGAGCTAGGAACACTCTCTATTGAACTCGCACCAAACGCTTGGTACTAATGCCAGAACCTGTTTGGATCTCAACCAAAAGAATCCCGTTAGATGGAATCGATTTCGGTCGGTACGTAATGCTTTTGGTTTCGTTGGGCATAATCGAATTGAACACAAAGCGATCTAACAAACTCCCTTCCACCGTCATGACTTTGACCATCGCATCCGTCTTCTCGGCAACCTTAAAGTCAATCTTAAACTCGTCTCTGAACGGATTCGGATAAACTGTCAATTCCGTTTGAGAATTGGTGTTATAACTTATACCCGTAGACGATTCTCCCGGTAATTTTACAATTGCAAATTCATCAAGCACAGCCCCGGTAGTGTCAATGAACTTTGCATTCAAAACAAGGCTGTCAATATCAATGACCATAGAACCGTGATAATCCTCGGTTGACATATACATGACCGGGTGGTTCAACGGGCTGTTGCCACTTCCTTTCTGACCGCTACAGCCTACAACGGAGTACACTGCACCAACGTTCTGCTGCATGCCGTTCTGGTATTTCTCGTACGGTCCAGCATCGTTCGGGTTTCCATTTGTTCCGTCTATAAGCATCGTTGATGGATCCCATGTATCTGAGGTTCCGTAGTGCCCGTTAATAAGGTATGAACGCTCGTATGAATGACTGTGTCCATTAAGAACCATATCAACCCCATATTCTTCAAGTAATGGAAGTACATTCTGTCGCATCAACACAGGGCGGCTACCGAAATCATCCGAATCATGAGAGCCTTTTGAGTATGCTGGCTGATGGAAGAAACAGATTATCCAATCTGCAGTGGTATTCTGGAGATCCTGTTCCAACCAGTCTTGAAATCCTGTTCCAGGCAATGCGATCCAAAGAAGATACTCCGTGTTTAAGGAGAGAAAGTGGATGTTACCGTAATCGAACGAGTAATACCCTTCCTCACCGCTTGGAAGTCCTCCGGCCTCACCATTCGTGGGGAGTGTCATAATATCATAGTATGGGCCATTATTGAAGAAGTCAATACTCCCATAATCATGGTTTCCTGGGGTTGGCCAAACCACAGAATTCTTGAACACCTCAGGATATACTTCAAACACTTTTTCCTGATATTCTTGGTCGGTACCATCTCCGTAAGCATTATCCCCAAGCCACATCCAGATGTCCGTATGTACATCGCCAAAATGCTCTGTGTAGCCGGTTTTAACGTCTAACTGAGCCTGACTTCCATTCCCAAAATCACCAATGGCCCAAATTCTTGTTGGTGTGGCTGTTCCACTAATTGGCGATGTTCTGAAATAGAAGGATGAATCAGCAGGTGTATAGATCGTATCTTCTCCTGCCACCCGATAGAAATAATCGGTGCCGGACTGTAGACCATTCACAAGGAATTCATGGTCCGTTTCACTTCCAGATGCTACCAACGTATCAGAAAGCGATTGCTGATCGGTTCCATAGATCAACTTACCAACTTCAGCCTGTGCTGTCCTCCAACGAACAACCATGCTAGTCGGAGTTCCAGAATTGAGATATGGCCCGCGAACCAGCTGATTCTGTCCGTAAACTGTTACTGAGAAAAGCAAAATGGAAAGTGGTAACACCACCTTCCATTTCAAAGATTGAATCTTCTGCATCTTCAACAGATTATTTGACCACAAAGCGCTGAACACTCACTTGGTCGGCCGTCTCACATTTCAATAAGTATACGCCTGCAGAAAGTTGCTCCACAAAGGTGACCACCCCACTGTTGGTCAACTTCTCGGACTTCAGCAACTGGCCTGTCGTGTTGTAAACACCAAGCGTTGCATCGCCTTCAAACTCCGCAACCTCCACTTGGAACGTTCCACCGTTCGGATTCGGATAAAGATTGACGATGGTTGTGATGATCTCTTCCTTGATGTCAACCGTGAAACAGTTTGAAGAACCTGGATCGGCAAATATCTCTGTAGCTGGAACCGTTTGTACAGAGAATCCTGCAGAGACACTTGCAGCACTCCAGTTGTTACCATCGTTTCCATCAGCAAATGGGTCGCAACGCACAATTGAGTAGCCACCCCCATCTGCCTCTGAAGGCCAAGGGGATACGTCATCATAATCGACCGAATCTGCAACGGCTCCAGAAGGGGCCGCCAAAACCAAATCTTCTCCACTGTTACTTGTTGCATCTCCAACCTCCCACTCATAGGCCGTCATTCCATACCAATCCTGAAAAATAGTGTCATCCACAGCTACAATAACAAAACCATTACCGGCCACAGTGGCCCCTTGTGGGAAAACAAAGTCGAAACCTTGACGGAAGAAGTAACCCGAAAGATCTATTTCATCCTGAGATAGATTATAGATCTCAACGAACTCTAAACTATCTGTATCGGATTCTGGTGGATTGTACATGATCTCTGTAATTACCAAAGGATCGGCCGTTGGAAGACCACTTACACTGTAAACAGAGATGCTTCCGCTTACCTCGTTAGAAACCAACAACAACGGGAAACCTGTTGGGCTTTCTCCAGCTGGGATGAAATCAATATCCTCTGGCCCTAGACCACCTGCGGCTGGTGTTTCTTCATTCTGCGTGAAGTCTCTATCTGTTCCGTAAGACTCAAAAGAAA
>JBJOHR010000089.1:0-7219 GCA_046047575.1 Bacteroidota bacterium
CAGAACTCGCGCAGTTTCAGTTTTCGGATGAAGAGAAAATGCCTCTAGAACCGATATATCAGTACGGTTCATCGCCCACTCTCAGCGAAGACAGCACCAATGTGGTCATCATTATTATTGAAAGTCTGGCCACAGAATACGTAGGTGCCTTAAATGGCCTTGAACATGGTTATACCCCGTTCTTAGATTCTCTGTGCGGAGTTTCACTTGTTTTTAGAAACGGATTTGCCAATGGACATCGTTCCATAGAAGGTATTCCAGCCGTTGTAGCTTCTATTCCGACTTTGATGTATGAGGCTTTCATAACGTCCGAGTTTGCAAAAAACAGAATCAGCTCATTGGCTAGTCTGCTGAAGCGAACAGGATATCACACATCGTTTATCCATGGCGGAAACGAGAATTCCATGAACTTCGAGTCGTTTGCAGATATTGCCGACTACGACATTATTCATAACCGCTGGGACCACCCTTTTCCAACAGAACATTACGATGGTTATTGGGGCATTTCCGACCACTATCTGCTTCAGAATTGCGTTGAGAGATTCGATGGTTTTCCTGAACCTTTTTTCAGTTCCGTCTTCACCCTTTCAAGTCATCATCCATACACATTGCCAGAAGAATACAAAGACCGGTTTCCGAAAGGTACTCTTCCCATTCATGAAAGTATTGGTTATGCAGACGAATCGTTGAAACTGTTCTTCAGTAAGGCGGCCACGTCCAAGTGGTTTGCTAATACATTATTCATCATCACGGCAGACCATACATCCTTGTCTGATCATGCTCAATATCAGTCCAAATTAGGGTCCTTACGCATTCCGATAATTTTTTACCATCCTACCGACACGTTCTTTTCAGGTACATCTACCGTGGTGATGCAACAGACGGATATCATGCCCACCTTATTGGCCTTACTAAATTATGATGAACCATTCTTTTGCTTTGGAACCAACGCGCTTGACACATTAGCTGAACATGCTGCTGTGGCCTTCAAAAACGATCAGTTTCAAGTTTACCGCAATGGTTACCTGACCTGTTTTGATGGAAATGAGGTAACATCAATCTATAATTTGAACTCCGATCCACTTCAAATAAACAACCTGGTGGCTACAGATTCCGCAAAATTCACACATAATGAGGCATATCTGAAGGCCTACATTCAGAACTATTCTCTTGCTTTGAACAATAACTTAATGACCTTTGAAACGTGGAGCAAAGGCCGGAAATGAAGAGAAAGATCAAGATCATAGTGAATCCTGTTTCTGGCAGCGGCCGAAGAAAGAAGGCCTTGAAAATGATTGAGGCGCATTTGGACCGAGACAAATTCGATTATGACCTTGTTCGGACAGAATATCACCGACATGCCATAGAACTGACAGAGAAAGCCATTGCAGATGGTTGCCAAGCGGTTATCATTGCCGGAGGAGACGGATCCATTAACGAAGTGGGAGCAACATTGGCAGGGACAGAAGTTGCACTAGGAATCATTCCTGCCGGATCAGGAAACGGTCTTTCCCGTTCGTTGGGCATTCCAATGAATCCGAGAAAAGCGGTTGAAACTATCAACGGCTTCCACTTTCGCACCATTGATACCGGGCTTGCCAACGGCAAAGCTTTCATGAACATGGCGGGAGTTGGTTTCGATGCAGCAGTCTCGCACGCTTTCCATAAACAGAAGAAACGAGGCTTGTTCAAGTATTTCATTCTAGGAGTTAAGCTGCTTGTCAATTATAGAATGCAAACCTTTCATATAAACGCAGACGGACGGGAATTCGACCGAAAGGCATATCAGATCGCGCTCGCTAATTCATCTCAGTATGGTAATGACGCATTGGTTGCCCCAAAGGCAGAGGTAGATGATGGTCTGCTGGATGCGGTTGTGGTCAATCCCATGTCGTTCATTCAGATGCTCATTCATTTTTACCAACTTTTTCAAGGAACATTGGATAAGAGCAAGTACATCAAAACCTTCAAATTCAAACAATTGGTCATCACACAAGAAAGACCGGACGTTGCTCATTTGGATGGAGACCCATTTGAACTTGGACAAACGATAGAATTCAAGATCAATCCACGATCTTTGAGAGTTATTGTACCAAATGGATAAGAAAAAACCGAAAACCCTACTTGGCCTGGACAGTCTTGGAGCGTTGCTCAACACCGGTCTTCCAGACGGACCTGACCCAAAGGACGAACCATGGACAGAGCAGAGCAACCTTGTTGATGCTTCGAAGATCGATCTGCGTGTGACGCTCGACAAAAAGCAGCGCAACGGCAAACATGTAACGCTGGTGACCGGATTTGGAAACCTCCATGAGGACGATGTAGCCGATCTGGCAAAAATGCTCAAGTCAAAATGCGGTGTTGGAGGAAGTTCAAAGAATGGAGAGATCATGATTCAGGGTGATCATGTGCAGAAGGTGATGGATCTACTGAAGGCCGAAGGATTCAAAGTAAAACGCAGTGGCGGATAAGGTGAGATACTTTCTAAAACTGGCATATGACGGAACTGAATTCCACGGGTGGCAACGTCAGGAAGACGCATTTTCCGTTCAACAGGAAATTGAAGAAAAATTATCTACCATACTTCGTACAGAAACGCCCGTAACAGGTTGTGGAAGGACAGACACAGGAGTTCATGCTAAGGAGTATTATGCCCATTTTGATTCCGAACCCATTGAAATGGACAACTCCTTGTTCATTTACAAGCTGAATACAATGCTGCATTGGGGCATCGTTATCCAGGAAATTATTCTGGTCAATTCAGATGCCCACGCACGATTTGATGCTACCAAGAGAAGCTACGAATACATCATCACTTCAACTAAGGATCCTTTTCTTCAGAATAAAGCTTATCGATTCAGCCAGGAATTGAACTTGCCTGCTATGAACAAGGCCTGTGAACGCTTGTTAGGTGTGCAGGACTTCGGATGTTTTTGTAAATCCAGAGCCGACAATCATACCAATATCTGCACAGTATTCAGTGCGGGTTGGACAGGCGAAGCAGACATGATCCGATTCAATATCACCGCCAACAGATTTCTTCGGAACATGGTGCGGGCCATTGTTGGAACCATGCTCGAAATAGGTCAGGGTCGTATTGGACTCAACGACTTCGATACCATTCTGCGATCGAAAGACCGACAAGCTGCCGGCCGTTCAGTTCCTGCCCAAGGCCTCTATTTGACTCAGGTTGACTATCCATCCCATATTTTTCTACCCACACCTTGAGCGAAGTAACCGGAAAAGCCCTAGATGTCGATCTGCTCAGTCGGATCCTTAAGTATGTAAAGCCTTACAAAGGCCAGTTCATTTTTACGTTTTTCCTTACCATTTGCTTGGCCGCCCTTTCTCCGTTGCGTCCAATGCTCATTCAGTATGCCTTTGATAATTATATCGTCATTCCAAATCCGGATGGGCTTCTGTATATGACCTTGGTGATCATTGGTGTACTTCTACTGGAAGCGCTCACCTACTACTTTTATACCTACTCGGCCAATTGGCTTGGTCAAACGGTTATCAAAGACCTCCGGTCAGAGATCTATCAGCATATCAATTCGCTCAAACTCCAATACTTTGACAAAACCGCTATCGGTACACTTGTCACACGGGTTGTTTCTGACATCGAAACTATTGCCGATATTTTTTCCAATGGAATCCTTCTCATTTTCGGTGATATCCTGAAGCTTGTTACGGTAGTTGCAGTGATGTTCTACGTTGATTGGCAACTTACCTTGGTTTCGCTTTCCACCATACCTATACTACTTGTTGCCACTTGGGTTTTCAAGAATGGGATACGCTCGTCTTTTCAAGATGTGCGTACACAGGTTTCCAAGTTGAACGCTTTTTTGCAGGAACATATCACCGGTATGCACATCGTACAGATATTCAATCGCGAAGAACGCGAAATGGAACGCTTCATGGATATAAATGCGCAGCATCGTGACGCGCACATCCGTTCGGTGTGGTACTACTCCATATTCCTACCAGTGGTTGAAATACTTTCTGCTGCTTCATTAGGTTTGATCGTTTGGTGGGGCGCACGTCAGGTCATTGAAACAGACGTGACGGTCGGGCATCTCATCGCATTCATATTATATATACACATGCTGTTCCGTCCCATCCGCGAACTGGCAGATAAGTTCAATACGCTGCAAATGGGCATGGTGAGTTCTGAACGGGTTTTCCGCGTACTTGACACCACAGAAGTGATAGAGGATGCAGGAACTTATGCCCCGTCCAAACTTCAGGGAGAAATTGAATTTCGTAACGTTTGGTTTGCTTACAAAACAGGGGATCATGTTCTTAAGGATATTTCTTTCAGTGTGAAGCGTGGCGAAACACTGGCATTGGTAGGCGCTACAGGGTCTGGCAAATCAAGTATCATCAACTTGTTGAGCCGTTTTTACGAATTTGAGAAAGGTGATATACGCATTGATGATAGAAGTATCAGGGAGTACCCGAAGGAGTTTCTTAGAAAGAACATTGCCGTTGTGCTTCAGGATGTGTTTCTTTTCTCCGACTCCATATATAGGAACATTACTCTTGGAGACGACACCATAAGCATGGAAACCGTAGTTCAAGCAGCCAAAGATTTCGGTGCTCATCAATTCATATCAGAGCTACCTGGTGGGTATCAATATAACGTAATGGAACGTGGAGCCATGCTCTCGGTCGGGCAGCGCCAGCTCATTTCTTTTATTCGTGCTTATGTGCATAACCCTAGTATTCTGGTTCTTGACGAGGCCACATCATCTATCGACACAGAAAGTGAGGACATCATACAGCGTGCCTTGGAGAAATTAATGGAAGGTCGCACAGCGATAGTAATAGCCCATAGACTTGCAACGATTCAGAATGCCGATAAAATACTGGTATTGGAAAAAGGTCGGATCTTAGAAATAGGTTCGCACCAACAATTACTGGAGAACGATGGTCATTACCGAACGCTGTTTGAACTTCAATTCAACTAGCGTAGGCGGTCCGCAGAACGAACAAGCGCATCGTCTTTTCTGATTCCCCGGTAAGCCAGATAGTAAAGAACTAAAGTCAGAGCCAGAACGGCCAAAGTTGGTTGATAGGCCAACGAAGCCTTGTCTGAAAACTCAGCCATTTTAGAAGCGTAGTACAACACCATGATCCCTATTATCGGCTGAAGTATCATGCTCATCTGAACCAATCGCATTTGGAACTTTCTGTCCTTGAATTGAAAAATGGCATATACCGTAAGTAACAAACTGAGCACAAAACCAATGGCAATGCTGTAAGAACCGAAAACCGTTTGCGAACTAACTTTTGTAATGAGACTGACCGTTACAGGTGTAAGATGATATTCCCCATTGGGAATACTCAAGGTGGCCAAAGACATTCTAAATGCAACGGGAACTAAAAGCAGTATCGCTGCAAGAGCAAGGTAAATGGTTTGAATACGTTGTATCATCACTGTAAATTATGAGCACGAAGAACCCGATACGAAGTTGCTATAAATCAACAACAAATTGTAATTAAGCATTGTAAAAACCAACGGAACAACCAGGTTTTGGGCTTAAGTTATTCACATCAATATCGAATATGGAATTAATCTGTATTATTGCCCCGTAATCATTTCCGATTCGTTCTGAATCGAGAACAAATTATCACTCCATACAGCGGTCATTTACGGCTCAGGCCGAAAACGTCTTAAACACATTTACATCGGTAAAACATCTTAATGTACAATCAAGAAGACCTTAGCAACATGCTGGTGGCCGAATTGCGCGCCATTGCAAGCAAGCTAGACGTAGAAAATGTTGAATCCATGCGCAAGGGCGACCTTGTGAAAGCTATCACTGAAAAAGGCAGGTCGGACATGGCAGCACCTGAAGCGACTACTGGTGAAGAAACCGGAAAGCGTAAGAGGGCAAGAGTGTCCAAATCAGAGGCCGCGCCAATTGCGGCAACTTCTCCTGAACTTCCGTTGGATGACTTTGCTTTTGCCGAAACACGTGCGCCAAAGGAAAAATCCGAACCTGTAAGAGAAAAACAGACTGAGGGAGAAAAGGATACACCAGCTAACGACCGCCACGAAAGAAACCAGAATCGTGGACCAAAAAACAACGACCGCCAGGAAAGACAGGATCGCCAAGATAGACCTGAAAGACCAGACAGACCCGAACGACAGGAACGAAATGAGCAGCGCCAAGAACAGGATGCATTTTACAACTTTGATGGCGCGGTAGTCTCTGAAGGAGTTCTTGAGGTAATGCCAGATGGCTACGGTTTCCTACGTTCTTCGGATTACAATTACCTCTCATCGCCAGACGATGTGTATGTGTCTCAGGCTCAAATGAAGTTGTACGGTCTCAAAACGGGCGACACGGTGCGCGGAGAAGTTAGACCGCCCAAGCCAGGCGAAAAGTATTTTCCGCTGCTAAACGTGGAACGAATTAACGGTCGCGACCCCGATTACGTTCGAGATAGGGTTTCCTTTGAACATTTGACCCCATTATTCCCTCAGGAAAAATTCAATATCGCTCCAGCAAACCGTGCCGACATTTCGCCTAGGGTCATGGATCTCTTTGCCCCAATTGGCAAAGGACAGCGTGGATTGATCGTTGCCCAGCCAAAAACCGGTAAAACAGTGCTTCTGAAGGAAGTTGCCAATGCCATTGCCGAGAATCATCCGGAAGTTTACATGATCATTCTGCTCATTGATGAACGCCCAGAAGAGGTTACAGATATGGCACGCAGCGTAAATGCCGAAGTGATTGCATCCACCTTTGATGAGCCTGCAGATAAACACGTTAAAATTGCCAACATTGTTCTTGAAAAGGCCAAAAGATTGGTGGAATGCGGACATGATGTGGTTATCCTTTTGGACAGTATTACCCGTTTGGCAAGAGCTTACAACACGGTTCAGCCAGCATCAGGCAAGATTCTGAGCGGTGGTGTGGATGCCAATGCGCTACATAAACCGAAGCGCTTTTTCGGTGCCGCACGAAAAATTGAGAAAGGCGGTTCACTGACCATTCTTGCAACGGCACTAACGGAAACAGGATCGAAGATGGACGAAGTGATCTTTGAAGAGTTCAAAGGAACCGGTAACATGGAACTCCAGTTGGACAGAAAGATCGCGAACAAGCGTATTTTCCCTGCTATTGATATTGTGGCATCGAGCACACGAAGAGACGACCTGCTCATGGATAAGGAAGCATTGCAACGAACTTGGATTCTGCGTAACCAC
>JBJOHR010000090.1:0-7561 GCA_046047575.1 Bacteroidota bacterium
CCCAAGCGGTTCCGTTATGGTATTCCAGAACCGTACCGTTCATTCTAAGAGAACCCAAAAGGGCGTTGGTGGTGGTGCCGATACGGATACCGCCCGCTACATCCAGCTTCTGTTGTGGTAAGGCCACATCAACACCCACGTTCTGGGCGAAGGCAAATCCTCCAGTTGAGAGGATGAAAGACAGGGTGATAATTCTAGCGTAAAAACGATTCATGGGTTGACTTTTATTGGGTGGAAATTCTCTTGTAATCACTAAGCCGATTAGGTGAAGTACAATATTATTATATAAAAATGCAACATTGATTGGGGGAGAAACTTCAAAATAGACACTTGGTCTTAATGTTTAAGGAACAGTTACTCGCAACAAACTGATCGTTATTCGCTTGATTCAATAACGATTTCCACAAGATGATTTAACCAACGGAAAGCTCAAGGATTTTCTGCAAAAAAGATCGAGCAGCCAACCTGGCTCAAACCGAGAAAGTACTTGTGGTTATGGTCAAAATGGGCTAAACCCAATTCCAACTGATATCGGGGTTGCTGGTGTTCCCTTGCCATTTTCAAATAGGGTGGTCAGGGAGTAGAAAAAGTTGAGATAAAAGTTTGCATATCCGATACGTGCTGTTAATCCGTATCTGAACTTTGTGACGTTGGGGATGTCGTAAGTTTTAATTTTCCGACCGAAATTCACACCTTGAAAAAAATAGTCTTCGTCTAACTTGGTTTTGGTGTGGCTTTGCACCAACCAACCCAATTTGAAGCCAAGAGAAGCTGCAATTCGTTTCCCGTTTTTGTGAGGCTTAGAACGAAATCGTAATTCGAAAGGTATGTCTATGAAGTTCGTGGAAATCTTGTTCACAGTGATTTTGTTTCCAGCGAAAAAATTCGGGTCCAAGTGAGTATACGAATAGATTTCTGCGGATGCTTGATTGGGTCTCTCCGAATACTTGCTAACCTGATAATTGATAGGGAACGCCTCCATGTGAATGTTGTGTGAATTGAATCCTACACCCGCGGCCAGACTGAAATTGCTTTTGGCCAACACATAATCATATAACACCGCAACGTCAACCCCCCGAGAAGAGAACCACTTGGGGCTGATGGTAGAAGGGTGGTTCAGCCAACTATCAAAGTTCAGATTGATCAGGATCATCTCCTTTTTTGGTGGCTTGCGTTTTTTCTTCGGTTTTTCATCGGCAACGGTGGGTGTTGCTACTTCCTGTCCGAAAAGAGCAAAGGAGGTCAGGAATAAAAGTGCGGTAATGGTGATTCGGTGCATGTAGCAGTAATTTCAGTTATGTGTAGGAACAGTCAATGTAATTCTGTCGGGTTCCATTCTAGTTCAAGGTCCCAATTGGCTCTTACCTCGGAACCTTTTTCAATCACTTTTATGTATTCCGGTTGTTGATTTCTGATGTACTTGCCACTGTCCCACCTTCCATTATTGTTGAGGTCTTCAACGATGAGAAGATCATAGGTTCCAGGGTCAAGTCGGGAGAATTTTATGGATTCCTGGATTTTGGTTGCCCACCGTTCTACCAAAGCTTGAGATGAGTTTATCAATTCGACAAGGATCGGGTTTTTCGGGGGCGATTCAAGCTTCAAACTAAGCGAACCGTACATGTCCTTATCCATTCCGGTGAAGCCGTTGCCTAGCGAATCATTGTATAAACCATAAACATCAGTAAAAGCCGAATCGGCCACGATCAGGTTGTATTTCTTTCCTTTTTTCCAAGGGTAGCTGATATCAAATCTACGCAGTGCGGGGTCTGAGGTGGTTATATCATAAATAACCCGGACCGAATCTTCGTACAGTTTCATGGTAGAAATGTCCATCCCAATTATCGGATGATTCCAAATCACCTTCAAGGGCTCATTCGGTTTTGGAGCTTTGGATTTTACGGGTTGGAAATTGGCTGTGAGAGCAAATTTTTCTTCTCTCCGTTTTTGACCTTTTACTTTGACAGAAGAGTTCAGTGTTTGAGAATACGGTTTCATTACCAGTCCAACCGTATCGGGAACGCCATTTTGTACCGCCACGAGTAGTTCCATGCTGTCGGGTATCAGATCTGTGACCCACACAACCACCGTGTCAAGCGTTGGAGCCACGTCCAGCAGGTGCCACTGTTTCTTGAAAGTGACGTTTGACAAGCTGATATCAAAGGATTCTATTGGACGATTGTAAACGAAAACGAGCTTTCCAAAGTAGTCGCAGTAGGCTTTTTTAAGAAACTGGGTAGTGTCTTCTTCTACAAACATGACCATGTCATAGGAAGCTATTGGCTTGCTGTTTGTTTTTCTAATGGCTTGGAGACTGTCCGTCACAACGGTATCCAACTTCAAAGAGTCATCACTTGCAGGGGTCTTTGGATTGTACGGAACTATCAACGAATCGATGAATCCGATCTTTTCAGTTGGAACATCGAACAGATAGTTGGCATTCTCATCCTTCAATGCAAAAATTTTGAACGCTTGATCAGCTACATGGTCTATTGCATACGTTCCGTCTTTTCCCGTTCGGGTGAAGTAATCTGGAATGGTGGTGAGAGGTAAAGAATCAACATCATTCTTGTAAAGCATTACCAATGCATCTGGTTCGGGAGAACCGGTAAGAGCATCAATCAGTTTACCTTGGACCCGCATGCTGTCCAGTTGATCCCCGGTACTGAAAACGTAGGTATAGTTGCTGAGTACATTTCCCTCATTATTGTCTTTTATTGCCTCTCCGAAGTTGATCGTATACGTGGTATTCGGGCTTAATTCCTGTTGCAATTTTATGACCAGCGACTTCTTTCGAAGTACGTATAAAGGTGGTTTCAACATTGGTGGCGAGATCACGATCTGCTCAGCAGGTGCGTTCAGCTGTATGAACTCATCGAAGGTGAGAACGATCTCCTTTGCATCAAATCGGGCAGATAGGTTGTTAGGTTTTTCGGCTAATATCTTGGGCGGAGTTTCGTCTTTAGGACCGCCTGTTGGTGCTACTTGTTGAGCACAACCGAACAGCAACAGGATCCCAATGGCCCAAAGTCCTTTTTTCATACGAATGAACGATTCAAGAGCTCAACGATCATTTCCAGCCCTTCTGCATCGATTACATCAAAATCGTTCAGATGATCGCTGTCCACGTCTAACACACCGACAATTTCATCATTCACAATAATGGGCACTACGATCTCCGATCGTGACTTGGCACTGCAGGCAATGTGACCTGGAAATTCATCCACGTTAGGAACAATGATGGTCTGTCCGATCTCCCATGCTTTTCCGCAGACACCTTTGCCTTTAGCTATTCTTGAACAGGCCACATCGCCCTGAAACGGACCCAGCACCAGTTCATTTTGGTCCACCAAGTAAAAACCCACCCAAAAAAAACCAAAGGCCTGCCGTAAAGCAGCGGCCGTATTGGCGAGGTTGGCAACAAGTGACGTTTCTTCTCCGATGAGCGACTCGATCTGTGGCAACAGTTCGTTGTACATTAACCGCTTGTCGGAGCTGGTGAACTCAAGCTGTTCCATCAATCGGCTAAAAATGTTTGTATCGCATCAAGGCACACATGAGGCGCTTCCAAATGTCCCATGTGTCCAATGCCGGAAATTGTTTTCAGCATGATGTTCTCATTCAGCAAGGCCAGTTTTTCCATGTCGGAAGTTGGTATTATTGAATCGAACTCGCCATGCAGCAGCAACTTTTTAAATGGCCCGAACTCCAACACGTCCAAGCCCGGAGACCGTTCAATCATTCCACGAATATTGGCAATGATCCCCTGTTCAGAAAACCTACTCGCCTTGGCTGCAATGTTGCGTATCTCTTCTTGCAGTGCTTCGCGCGAACCATCGGCAAAAAGTGTTGGGATCACAGTTTTAACATAGACCGACTTACTCCGTTGAACCAGTTCTATCACCCGTTCGCGGTCCAATCTCCTTGCTTCCGAATCTGCATAGGCAGTGGAGTGAAAAAGGACCAGATGAGCGATTCGTTGAGGATATATTCTGGCCAATTCAAGTGCCACGTAACCACCCATTGAATGTCCGACAACGCTGAATTCAACAACTTTTTCCGATTCAAGTACAGCTGCAACCGCTTCCGCCTGAAGGCTCATGGAATGAACGTATCCTAGGCAATCGGTTTCTCCGTGTCCCAAAAGATCCGGACAGATCACGGTGTATTTCTCGGATAGAACTTCAGCGTATTCATTCCACATGCTTCGTTCTTCAAGAAATCCATGCAGCAGCAGTACTGTTTCTCCACATCCTGAGTGTGAATAAACCACCTCGATCCCTTTAAATGATGCAGACTTTCTAGACATAACTTAGCGCAGCGCTCAAAGGTACATACTAAGCCTAAGCGATGCGCGTTGAGTAAATAACCGATGTTATTATGAAGAAGATCATTTCCATTGCTGCCATTTTGGTGGTTTTTCAGATATCCAACTCGTTTTCTCAGGGCAAATTGGGTGCCTTTGTTGGCGTTGGAATGATGACCTACACGGGCGACCTTCAAGAAAACCCTTGGCCACATTACCTAACACTTCAATGGACAGTCAATGCCGGACTGCATTGGCAGATCACAAGGCGCTGGGGTTTGCAGCTCAATTACACCGTTGGAGATATTCGCGCAAGCGATCAGTGGGCAAGTTCAAGTAGTAGAGTTGGTCGGGATCTGCGTTTTCAAACGTTGGTGCACGAGATCGGGTTGAGAGGGACATTCGATATACTACCCAACGACAAATGGAAGGTTCTGCCATACATTACTGCTGGTGCAGCCGCGTTGAATTTTGAGCCGAAGCGAGATGGAGTGGCGCTCCGGCCTTTTCAGACCGAAGGGGTTTCCTATTCCAATTGGACCTTGGCCATTCCCACCGGATTGGGCGTAAAGTGGCAGATCAATTGCCAGTGGGCGCTCAAAGGCGAATTCGTTTACCATTGGACCATAACAGACCGTTTGGATGATGTGAGCGGAACTTACATAGCAGACAGTGGTGACGCAACACGCGATTTTTACAGCGACCCAGGAAATGCATCACCACCACGTACTGACCGTGGCAACCCGAAAATGAAAGACGGGTTTTGGGATCTGAATGTTGGGGTCATCTTTTTCTTTACGGGTTGTAGAGGTAAAAAAGGAGGGTTGATCGAAGACTGTGAGCAGCTTTATAAGGATGTGGACATGGAAAAATTGATGGACCAATACAAGCAATAACTGTAAAGACTGAAGCAGAGTGTTGAATGACGGCCTGTTTTTACATTGCAAATCACTAGTATTGTAGCTCAACCAAAACCAATCATACTTATGAAATACGCGTTCTTATTGTGTTTAGTGGCGACCTTACCCAACATCCTCTTCGCCCAGAAATTATCAGACAACTTCAAAGTCTCCAGAACTTCTCCCTATGAGGTTGTTGATGCCGGAAGCAAGAAATACTTTGGAATTGGCAACGACCAGAGCCTTTCGGTAAAAACCAGGTCTGGGATTGTCACCCTTCAGAAGTTCGATGTTGCTTCAAAGAAGGAAGTAGCAAGGAAGGTGCACGCTGATTTTCCAAAATACACGAAGGAACAGGAGATACTTCAGGTAGACGGACACATTTACTACATCTCAGAAGCTTTTGACAAGAAAACAAGAACCTTCACCGTGTCCGCTCGAGAGATCAACCCAGACGACCTTTCCATGGGCGAACTCACCACACTGTTTACAACAGACCGAGAAGTGACTGCCCCACCCGCGGCTTTGGGTACTCAGACAGCGTTCGGATTTGGGTTTATTGGAGGAAACAAATTTGAGGTGATCTCCTCATTCGATGGTTCAAAGTTCTTGATCAGATACCGATTAAAACCACTTACCAAGATTGATGCAAATAGCTATGATGAACTGGGCTTTTACGTATTCGATAACAAGCTGAAGAAACTTTGGGGTAAGGAGCAGAAAATGCCCTACACCGAACAGGACATGAACAATTTGGCGTATACCGTTTCAAGCGATGGTACGGCATACATGCTTGCTCTGGTGCGCGAATCGAAACAAATAGAACTGTTCACCATTACCGAGAACGACTTCAAGGCCAAAGCTTTAGACATCAATAAAGACCTTGTGTTCCAGAAATTCGATATGCTGGAAGATGATAAAGGAAATATAGCCTGTGTTGCATATTACGCCACTGGAATTGAATTCAAGTTCGGCTTTGGAGGCAGCGCCTTCGTTTTTAACACCAATGGTATCTACTACTTTAAGTTGACCCCATCTGGCGAAGTGACCGATGTTCAAGACATTGAATTCGACATCGATTTTATCAATCAATACCGTACCGACCGTGAGAAGGATAAGAACGAAAAGCGAGAAAAAGAGGGAAAAGCTGGAATTCCGGATCTTCAGCTATTGGAATTCAAGGTTGAAAAGGATGGTAGCATTTTCATTCTGGGAGAGCGATCCTATGTGCGCAACGAATTCTATGGCCCCAAACAGCAGACCGTGTATCACTTTTCTAACGTGGTTGCCACCAAGTTGAATGCAGATGGAAGCTTACGTTGGATGAAGAAACTACCAAAGAATCAGGCAGGAACCGCTGGCCGTGGTGGTATGGGTATCAAGTATATCCGAGGAAAGAACGGACATTACGTGATGTTCTTGGATAACGTGAAAAATGCAAACCTCACCGTTGCCAAAGCTCCGGAACCACACAAAGATGGTGCAGGAGGATTCTTAACCGCATACATGGTTGACGATGCCACAGGAGAGATTGAGAAGCACAATATATTGGACGTGCGAGACCTTCAAGGAGTAAAGCTCCATCAATTCAACACCAACCGCATATTCAATGTGTCGGATAATCTGTTCTTGCTTGAAACCTACATCAAAGACAAGCGAGACATGATGATCAAGATCGAATTGATCGAGTGATGATTGCGAACCAAGAAGATACGAGGGCGGCCATTGGCCGCCCTTGTCATTTTAACGCAGTACGTATTGCGGCAGCCGTTCTGTCAATATGCTCATCACTTACAATTCCCATGTGACCAACGCGGAAATATTGCGTTTTGTGCGATGGAAGCAGACCACCAGCGATGATCACTCCGTTTTCGCCAACCATTCCAAGGAATTCGCCACCATTTACACCTTCTGGATAGTACGCGGCAGTCAAAGTGTTTGCAGTGAATTCTGTTGATTTAGGCAAGAAAGAGATTCCCAAAGCAGACATCTCATTCCTGAACTTTTGAGCCAATCGTTTATGACGGGCAAAACGCGCCTCCATTCCTTCTTCAAGGATAAGTTCCAAGCTTTTTTCCAGTGCTTGAATGAGGTTAACGGGAGGCGTGGCAAAGTAGGAAGGATTCCGTGCTTCGTAAGCCTGCATGATCGGTAGCCACAGACTCCAATCGCAGAAATAATTGCCAACGGGTGTTTTGCGATTCTTCCAAACATTCATGGCTTTTTCCGATGCAACCAAAAGGGCCAACCCAGGAGGAACACCAACGGCTTTCTGAGAAGCGGTCACCACCACATCAATTCCCCACTCTTCCTGTCGGATCTCTTCGCCCGCAACCGAACAAACGCCATCCAAAAT
>JBJOHR010000091.1:0-10678 GCA_046047575.1 Bacteroidota bacterium
CCATTCAAGAGATGTACTTCACAGTGCTTACATGCCACACTTCCGTGTTCAGATGAACTGTGTTCCCGGTATGACCACACAGTTCCACATGGTTCCAAAGACCACAACTGCGGAAATGAAGAAGATCACTGGAAACGAGGATTTCGAGTACATCCTTCTTTGTAATAAGATCTGCGGTGGTGCTCACTACAACATGCAGATGAACATTATTGTAGAATCGGAAGAAGACTATGCCGCTTGGCTAGCCGACAAAAAGACCTTTGCTGAAAGCATGGGAACTACTGAAGTTGTAGAAGTTGCCGAGGCTGCTCAGCCAGAAGTAATGGAAGAAGGTGCCGAAGAAGCTCCAGCTGAAGAAGGTGCCGTAGAAGAAACACAAACAGCACCAGCTGGTCATTAAGATTTTAAAGTTTAGAGATGTCAGATCACGCAGAACACGCAGAGCACGCACATCACCATCATCATGGTAAGCCTGATTTCTGGACACACTATGTGTTCAGTCAGGATCATAAGATGATCTCGAAGCAGTTCTTGATCACCGCCATTATTATGGGATTCATTGGTATGGCCTTGTCCATGCTTTTCCGTCTTCAATTGGGATGGCCGGGAGAATCTTTCGGTATTCTGGAAACATTCTTGGGAAAATGGGCCGAAGGTGGTGTCCTTGACCCGAACATGTACTTGGCACTTGTAACCATTCACGGTACCATTATCGTTTTCATGGTGCTTACGGGAGGGTTGACTGGAACCTTCGCTAACCTACTTATTCCATTGCAGGTTGGTGCGCGAGATATGGCTTCAGGCTTCCTGAACATGTTGTCTTACTGGTTTTTCTTCGCGTCCTCCGTTATCATGGTGGTTTCCTTGTTCATTGAAACAGGACCAGCGTCTGCAGGTTGGACCATCTACCCTCCTTTGAGTGCACTGCCTGAAGCCATTCCGGGGTCAGGTTTGGGTATGACTCTTTGGTTGGTGAGTATCGCACTGTTCATTGTGTCGTCACTTCTTGGTGGTATCAACTATATTGTTACCATCATCAACCTTCGTACAAAAGGAATGTCAATGGATAGAATGCCATTGACCATGTGGGCCATCTTTATTACCGCAATCCTTGGTCTACTTTCGTTCCCAGTGCTTCTTTCTGCAGCGTTGCTGTTGATCTTCGATAGAAGCTTCGGAACCAGCTTCTACCTATCAGACATCTTTATCGGTGGTCAGGCATTGGAGCACACAGGTGGTAGCCCAATTCTTTACGAACACCTTTTCTGGTTCCTAGGTCACCCAGAGGTATACATCATCCTGTTGCCAGCTTTGGGTATCACTTCAGAGGTTATTTCTACCATGAGCCGTAAGCCGATCTTTGGTTACAAGGCGATGGTTTTGTCCATGTTGGCAATTGCATTCCTTTCGTTCATCGTTTGGGGTCACCACATGTTCGTAACAGGTATGAACCCGTTCCTTGGTTCTGTCTTTACGTTCACAACGCTGTTGGTGGCTATTCCATCTGCGGTTAAAGTGTTCAACTACTTGACCACGCTATGGAAAGGAAATATCGTTTACTCGCCAGCGATGATGTTTGCCATAGGAATGGTTTCAACGTTCATTACTGGTGGCCTTACAGGTATCATCCTCGGAGATTCTGCCTTGGACATCAACGTACATGATACATACTTCGTTGTTGCTCACTTCCACATTGTAATGGGTGCTTCGGCTATTTTCGGAATGTTTGCTGGGGTTTACCATTGGTTCCCTAAGATGTACGGTAAGATGATGAACAAGAAGATGGGCTATGCTCACTTCTGGTTAACCGTTATCTCTGTTTACGGAGTGTTCTTCCCAATGCACTTCATTGGTCTATCTGGCGTTCCTAGACGTTATTACACCAACGAGGCGTTCCCATTGTTTGATGCGTTGCAAGACATCAACGTTAGCATCAGTTTGTTCGCGTTCTTGGGAGGTGTTGCTCAGTGCATCTTCTTCGTTAACTTCTTCTACAGCATTTTCCGCGGGTCGAAGTCTAGCGCCAACCCATGGCATTCGAATGCATTGGAGTGGACAACCCCAGTTAATCCAGGACACGGAAACTGGGACGGGCCGATTCCGACCGTTCATCGTTGGGCTTACGATTACAGCAAGCCAGGAGCGGAAGATGACTTCATTCCACAGACAACTCCGTTGAAGCCGGGTGAAGAGGAAGTTCACTGATAGTACAATATTTGAACAGGAAATGTCCTTAAGTAATTAAGGACATTTTTTTTTGCTTTGAAATCAACCGTATCCATACTCGTCCTAGTGTTGCTGACCATCTCGGTTTTTGCACAGCAAAGAGAGAATCAGAAGGTCAAATTCATGGCCAAAGTGGAAACCCGCAATTCATTTGTTCAGACACACTATGCATCGTTTCTAGGGGTTAGAGCAGGTGTTGAGTTCAAGTTTCCAATAAGATGTGGCCTTGGCTATTACTGGATGCTTACTAATCTCGAATCGAAGTTCTACAAACCATCAGACTTTGGGCAGACAGATCAGACGGCCTGTCCCAAAATGCGCTATGCCATTGGCTATATTGACTTCAGTTTCTATGAAGAGGACGATTGGACACTATCAGTGCCGGTACAGATCGGTATTGGTGAGACCTTCTACCGCAGCGAGAACAACAGCCGCTTTGCAAATGGGCTGGTGGTACCCATGGAAGCGGGCATTGCCGTGGATTATCTCTTCACCAAATGGATGGGCTTTGGTGTTGGCCTAGGTTACCGCGTCATGCTCAAGAACAACAAACAGGTGAAGGAGAACTTCAACTCCCCTTACTATCAGTTCCGATTCAATATTGCCTTTTCTGAAATATTCAGGGGAATTAAGGAGAAAAGGAAAGCAAAGGCTAGTCGTAGTTCAGATTAGGGCTCAGCCACCTTTCAACGTCTTTCAAGCTCATTCCTTTTCTGGAAGCATAATCCTCCACTTGATCCTTCTCAATCTTTCCCAATCCGAAATACTTGCTTTGCGGATGTGCGAAATACCAACCGCTGACAGATGCTGCTGGCATCATGGCCAGGCTATCGGTAAGCGTCATTCCTGTGATGGAGTTGGCGTTTAGCAGTTTGAATAGTTCAGGCTTTTCGGTGTGATCCGGACAAGCTGGGTAACCAGGCGCAGGACGAATTCCACGGTACTTTTCGCGGATGAGGTCTTCGTTCGTAAGCGATTCATGCGGTTCGTAGCCCCATGTTTCTTTACGTACGATGGCGTGCAGTTTTTCGGCAAATGCTTCCGCCAAACGGTCGGCCAAGGCTTTGAGCATAATGCTGCTGTAATCATCATGATCGGCAGCGAATTCGGCCAGTTTGGTCTCAATACCCAAACCTGCCGTGACGGCAAATCCACCCATGAAATCTTGAAGACCTGTTTCTTTCGGTGCTACAAAGTCGGCCAAGGCGATGTTCGGGACATTGGACGCTTTCTTCGATTGCTGGCGCAAGGAATGAACGGTTGACAGAACCTGCGAGCGGCTTTCATCCGTGTATAGTTCCACATCATCGCCAACGGCATTGGCAGGCCAAAGCCCGACCACTCCGCTTGCGGTGAGCCATTTTTCATTGACAATCCTCTTCAGCATGGACTGCGCATCTGCAAAGACCTTTGTGGCGGCTTCGCCCACCACTTCGTCCTCCAATATCTTCGGATAACGGCCTGCCAATTCCCACGTTTGGAAGAAAGGCGTCCAGTCGATGTAATCCACCAACTCGCTCAGCGGGAAATCCTTGAACTGCGTGATACCGGGTTTCTTCGGTTGGGCAAGGTCTTCAGCCTTCCAATCGATCTTGAACCTGTTGGCGCGGGCCTCTTGAAGTGTGACCACTTCCTTATCGGCCCGTTTGCGGGCATGCATCTCGCGCATGTTGGCGTATTCCTCTTTGATGTTCGCCACAAACGCATCTTTCTTGTTGCCGAGAAGGCTTTCCACAACAGTTACTGAACGGGAAGCATCCAACACATGAACCGTTTGTCCGCGCTTGTATTTCTCCTCGATTTTCACAGCCGTGTGCACACGCGAAGTGGTCGCGCCACCGATCAACAATGGAATATCGAAACCATCGTGTTCCATTTCTTTGGCCAGATGAACCATTTCATCTAGTGATGGTGTGATCAATCCGCTCAATCCGATGACATCTACGTTCTGCTTTTTCGCTTCCGCGAGAATTTTCTCAGCAGGCACCATCACACCAAGGTCGATGACCTCATAGTTGTTGCACGCAAGCACAACTCCAACGATGTTCTTACCGATGTCGTGAACATCGCCCTTTACAGTGGCCAACAAAACTTTCCCAGACTTGGATGCGGACCCGTCTGCATCCTGTTCCATGAAGGGTAAAAGGTATGCGACCGCTTTCTTCATCACACGGGCACTCTTCACAACCTGTGGCAGGAACATTTTTCCAGCCCCGAAAAGGTCGCCCACGATGTTCATTCCGTCCATCAAAGGCCCTTCGATCACATGCAGTGGCTTCTCGGCTTTCAGACGAGCTTCTTCCACATCCACCTCAATGTAATCGGTGATGCCTTTAACCAAAGCATGCGACAAACGTTCCTCAACGGAAGCATCGCGCCACGCAAGGTCTTCCACTTTTTCCTTTTTGTTGCCGATGAAGGTCTGAGCGAATTCGAGCAGGGCTTCTGTGGCATTCTCGTTTCTGTTCAGAAGAACGTCTTCCACCTTCACCAACAGTTCCTTCGGGATTTCATCATACACCTCAAGCATGGTAGGGTTCACAATTCCCATGTCCATTCCGTCCTGAATGGCATGATAGAGGAATGCCGAATGCATAGCCTCGCGAACGGGGTCATTTCCACGGAATGAGAACGAAACGTTGCTCACGCCACCGCTCACTTTTGCCCCAGGCAAGTTTTCCTTGATCCATTTGGTGGCACGGAAAAAGTCGAGCGCATTATTGTTGTGCTCTTCCATTCCTGTTGCCACAGGGAAAATGTTCGGGTCGAAGATGATGTCCTGCGGTGGGAAGCCGACCTTGTTCACCAAGACATCATAGGAACGTTTGCAGATTTCAATTCTGCGTTCGTAGCTGTCAGCCTGACCTTGCTCGTCAAACGCCATAACCACGGTCGCAGCACCATAACGCTTGATTTTCTTGGCGTGATCGATGAATTGTGCTTCGCCTTCTTTCAGACTGATCGAATTCACCACGCATTTGCCCTGAACGCATTGCAAACCAGCCTCAATGATCTCCCACTTGGAGCTGTCGATCATGATCGGAATGCGCGAAATGTCTGGCTCTGCTGCAAGCAAGTTAAGGAACTTGACCATGGCCTCCTTGCCATCGATCATACCCTCGTCCATATTCACGTCAAGCACTTGTGCACCACCTTCCACTTGGTCGCGGGCAACGGCAAGGGCCTCATCGTATTTCTCCTCTTTGATCAATCTGAGGAACATGCGGGAACCTGTGACATTCGTCCTTTCACCTACATTGATGAAGTTGGAGCCGGGGAAAATAGTTAGCGGTTCAAGACCTGAGAGTTGTAATGGTGGGATTTTCATTTATTCGTGAGGGTATATGAACCGCAGAGGCTCAAAGACTGCGCAAAGAGCGCCAAATAGCAATCTTTGTGAACTCTGCGAATCCTCTGCGTCTTTGCGGTTAAACCTGTTCATCTAATTCTAGTTTTCGGGGTGAGTATTTCGCAGCCACCTCAGCAATAGCCTTAATGTGCGGAGGCGTGGTGCCACAACAACCACCGATAATGTTTATCAAGTTCTCTTTCAGGAACTCCTCGATCTGCGCGGCCATCATTTTTGGCGTTTCATCGTACTCACCGAATTCGTTGGGCAGACCAGCGTTCGGGTGTGCACTAACGTTAAAGTGTGATTTTCCCGCCAGAACCTGCAGGTGAGGACGCAACTGCGAAGCTCCTAAAGCACAATTGAAACCGACACTCAGAAGCGGAATGTGAGAAACAGAGATGAGAAATGCTTCAGCAGTCTGACCAGAAAGTGTTCTTCCGCTGGCATCGGTAATTGTTCCCGAAACCATTATTGGTAATCGGTAAGCGAGTTCATCAAACAGTTCGTCAATGGCGAAAAGTGCAGCCTTGGCGTTGAGCGTGTCAAATACCGTTTCAACCAAAAGAATATCCACGCCACCATCGATCAATGCCTGTGCCTGTTCTCGGTACGCAATACGGAGTTGGTCAAAGGTCACGCCTCGGAAACCGGGATCATTGACATCTGGCGATAGTGAAGCTGTTCGGTTGGTAGGGCCGATGGAACCAGCCACGAATCGTGGTTTGTGGGGTTCTTTGGCAGTAATCTCATCTGCTACTTCACGGGCGATTTTGGCCGATTCGTAGTTGATCTTGTACACGGCATCCTCCAAACCGTAATCCGCTTGGGCAATGGTTGTCCCGCTGAATGTGTTGGTCTCGGCAATGTCTGCACCAGCCTCAAAATATTGTCGGTGTATGTCTTTGATGATCTCTGGCCGCGTAATGGAAAGCAGATCATTGTTTCCCTTCAAAGGCTTTGGTGCATCCTTGAAAAAATCGCCACGGTAATCCTCTTCTTCCAGCTTATGCCGCTGGATCATGGTTCCCATGGCGCCATCCAAAACGAGGATGCGTTCTTTGATGGCCTGTTCTAATTGTTGTGTTCGGTTCATTATTGCTTGAGTTTAACCACAGAGTTCACGGAGTATGCACAGTGAACACAGAGGTCAGTCAAATCGTAAATCGTCTATCGCAATTCGTTAATCGTAAATTAAAAAGGCCTCCAACGATCTCTCATTGAAGGCCCTGTGTGTTCAGTTAAAAAAGTTCTCACTTTCTGCTTATCTCTCCATCTGCTTTGGCAGATAGTAGGATTTGGCACCTTTCCCAATTTCTTCGGAGGTTGCCAAGACTTCGTAGGGCCTTATCCCTCCGTCTTTCTTGATAAGAATAAATTAAAGAACGCGTGGCGAAGTTAGCTAGCAAACTTCAGAGTTCAAACATCAGAAATCGTATTCGCTATATCCTTCTGTAAACTCTTCCGGTTTGAAAGTCGGGTTTATCTTCAGTTTGGTGTATTCATAGGTGGCCATCAGTCCCTTCTCATCAAAAAGTTTCTGGTAGAGGGGCAGAAAGGTTTCCTGATCGATATACATTTCAATTTGCTTACAAAGTGAATTGGGCACTTTTATGACCTGACCCGGTTTCACATCGCTAAAGCTTTTGATGCTGTTGAGTTCCAGAAGGGCATATTCGTCTAAGCGCAATTTGCGAGCGATTTTCAGAATGGTCTCGCCAGCAAGTACCGTGTAGTTCTCGATTTTATATTCTTTGTTGATGAGGGTGACATTCCAGCACTTGCGACCATCATACATCACTTCTCCATTGATAGTGACGTAATCATTCATCTTGTCCTTGTACTTCTTATATACATAGTCCAACAGATCACCAGTATAACCGAAGCCAAGCTCCTTTACACTGTGGTGCTGATCTTTGCGCAGAATGTCTCCATCTGGATCCAAGTTCAAGGTCATGAATGGAAACGCGTTCGGGTTCACTTTGGCCTTGCCATCGTTCTGACCTTCAATGTAAAGTACTTCGGCACCTTTGTTCGGCACATGCACTTTCAAATACACTTTGAAGGGTTTAACGTTCAGCTTCACATCTTGTGAACCGGGCATCATTTTGCCCTTTATCCTTTCGGTCTTGTCCAGTTTGAAACTGAGTGTTTTGATGCCAGCGATGGTGGTCATCATTTTACGGAACATCTCGTGTTTATCGATGGTCTGTGCCGAAGTGTTGCTACAAAGAATAGAAAGACTTAAAAGGATGGTAAGGATGCGTGTCATGGTTTTTTATTGCGGTTCGAAATTAAGGAAGTATGGTGAGCGAAATGGCGTAGTGGTCTGATAGATGTTTCCGTCTTTTCGACCATTGTTGCGTGTATGTTTTTAGTTCACGTCTTAGTTTGAATGGATATCCTGTTTGGCGTTGCAGGGCGTAATCAAGCAACTGCACCTGACCTTTCCATTTTTTCTTGATAAGGTCGTTATTCGCGCAGCCCCAAGTTATGGCTTTATCGGTGCTGAGTTCAGGAGCCGCTAGGGTCGAAACCTCTCCATCTAAAGCGTTCAAGGTGCTCAGCATGCCTTGATACTCTTGCTGAACTTGCTGAGCGGTATTCAAGTCACCAAGAATGAATTGAGGAACTTCTTGTTTCAGGTGTAGGTCAAGCAACTGTGCTATCATTTGGAATTGATCGGATCGCACTGAAGCAAACTCCTTGCCATCTTCGGCCTGAACATGCGTGTTCACAAACTGATAGCGCTGGCCGTTTATATCCACTACGATCAAAACGGCACCTTTAGAAGACTGGCAATCGCTGACCAGACAGTTCTGAAAGAAGACGAACTCCGCTTGTTCAATTGGGTGCTTGCTTAGGATCCAAAGTCCATTGTTAACGGTTTTCTTATTGTTCTTCGGTGCTATTTCATGTGGATATGTACCATTCAGCGCTTTGCGAAGTTTTTTTCGACTGGTTTTCCCAAAAGCTTCTTGAAAAAGAATGATGTCATAATCCTCCGATCTGAGCAGTTCGCCAATGGCCTTTGCCCGCCTGAACTGTCCATCGAAGGTGACTGAATGAGGCCGCATGTAAATGTTCCAGGTAAGCACCTTGATAGGTCTTCTGTCTTGAGACCGTGAAGGGGTGAAAAAGGAAAATACGATGAGAATTGATAGAAAGATCAATCTCATTGAAGAAACGGATTATGGGCCTTTTCAAATCCGATATTGGTAGATGGCCCGTGGCCAGAATGCACTTTCACATCTTCCGGTAGGGTAAGCAATTCTTTTTTGATGGCGTTGATCAACTGCGCATGATTGCCACCAGGAAGGTCGGTTCTTCCAATGCTTCCATAGAAAAGCGCATCGCCCACAATGATCTGCTTGGATGGAATGTGGTAGAAACAGATTCCTCCCGGAGAGTGGCCGGGCGTGTGGATGACGTGCAACTCTAATGACCCAACTTCAACCACATCTCCGTGTTCCAGAAATACTTCTGGCTTTGCCATTTCGCCTGTATTGAAACCATACGAAGCGCCATAACTCGGAACGGCATTCAGAACCGGCACATCTCCCTGATGCATTTCCAGTTTAAGCCCGTACTTCTGTGCCAAGAACTTGTTGCCCAACACGTGATCTACGTGGCAGTGCGTGTTCAGCAGTTTTACGGGTTTCAGTTCGTTTTCTGAAATAAAGGTTACCAACTCCTGCCGTTCGTGCTCATCAGCACAGCCCGGATCAATGATGGCGCAATTTTTCTCCTCATCCCAAACGAGGTAAGTATTCTCTTGGAAGGGGTTGAAAACAAACTTTTTAAGGTACATCGGTGTTTTGATGCCGACAAAAATACTATTTCCCGTTCCGATGGGTTTCATCAACATGGGTCGGACACTTAAACCCTATCTTTACACTCCTTTAAAAATGAGGCAGTTGTACGTACAGATCCGTAGAAACGCGTGGCTTTGGCTGATCATGCTCACTGTGGTGCCAGTTGGGTCCGCGTTCTCGCAGTTCTACAATGGCTCTCAGATGGAGTTCGGCAAGAACCGCGTTCAGTATGAAAAGACGGACTGGTTCTTCTACCGTTTCGATCGTTTTGATGTCTACTTCTATTTAGGCGGAAACGAGTTGGCCGAATACACCATGCGTGCCAGTGATCGCGCGCTTCGTGATCTTGAGAAGACCTTCGACTTTACGATGGACAAACGGTTTCAGGTCATTATTTACAACAAACTATCAGAGCAGAAGCAGAGTAATATAGGCCTCACCACCGATGAGCAGTATAACACGGGTGGTGTCACCACCATTGTGGGAACCAAGCTGATCCTTTATTTCGATGGCGATTACAAGAACTATGAGGAGCAACTGCGGGCAGGTTTGGCTCGCGTAATGCTTGATCAGATGATGTATGGCGGCAGTTTCAAGGATGTGATCCGGAACAACACGCTGCTCAATCTTCCAGAATGGTACGTAGAAGGTTTGATCTCTTACCTGAGCACCGATTGGAATGCCGAGATCAATAACGAGGTGAAGGATGCCGTGATGAGCGGTCGCTGGGAAAAATTCGGAGAACTGACCGGTAAGGATGCGCGGTATGGAGGCCACTCCATATGGAAATATGTAGTGGAAAGCTATGGCAAATCGGTGATCAGCAATATTCTATACATGACCCGTGTAAGCCGTAACGCTGACAACGGATTCCTGTTCGTATTGGGCGTTTCACTTAAGAATTTGGCAGCAGAATGGCTGCATTATTACGATAACATGTACTACAAGCAGGAGGAGAAATTGGCGCTTCCTGCAGAAAAACCGCTGAACAGAGTTCGAAAACGGCCACAACCGTTTTGCGCGTTGGAACATCCAAGGTTAAGCCCCAACGGACAGCAATTGGCCTACGTTTGGAACGACATGGGCAAGATCAAGGTCAAGCTACAACAGCTAGACTCCAAGAAGAAAAAGACGATTTACAAACAAGGCTATCGTGCTTATACCACGCAAGACCACAGTTACCCTATTGTTGCTTGGCATCCCAGTGGTAAGCTCATTTCCATGATAACCGAGCACAAGGGAAAGATAAAATTGGTGCAATATGACCTGACCACCAAGAAACGGACAT
>JBJOHR010000092.1:0-8325 GCA_046047575.1 Bacteroidota bacterium
TGCGTAACTGCGATCAGAATGGCCAACATGATGGCCAGCGGTATCTGAAAACTATTGTAGTGCGCAATTGGATCGAGCGGTGGCGCCAAGTTGGTTCCAAAGAGTTTGTTCCACACAGGAATAGACGTGGTGAACATGATCTGGAAGGAGGAAATGACCAGCACCAACGCACCGATGAACATCCAGAATTCGCGCGAGTAAAGGCTGTCCTCATCTTTCGATTTGGGAATGTCCTTCCAACGGACTATGAGCAGAATGATGGCAAGAAATAGGAAGGCCAACAGATAGACTAACAACTGACCCGACATACCCAGATCCGTGAAAGCGTGAACAGAAGTGTCGCCTAGAATTCCGCTTCGCGTAAGGAAGGTTGAATACAGAATTAGGATGAAGGTGGCGGTCGTCAGCACAAAGGTCATGATGAGCGATTGACCTCGGTTCTTCTGAATGACCATAACATGCGCTGCACCTACCATGATGATCCATGGCACAAGGCTCGAATTCTCAACCGGGTCCCAAGCCCAGAAACCACCGAAACTCAAGGCCTCGTAAGCCCACGCACCTCCCATCAGAATTCCCGTTCCGAGTATCATGACTCCGAAGAAGGTCCATGGCAAAGCGGGCTTCATCCATTCGGTGTACTTCTTCTTCCAAAGGCCAGCAATGGCGAAAGCAAAGGGAACCAATGTTGAAGCGAAACCAAGGAAAAGGGTTGGTGGATGAATGGTCATCCAATAGTTCTGCAACAGCGGATTGAGGCCACGACCGTCCAGTCTTTCCAGGTAGCTGGCGTTCTGCAAAAACGGCAGATTCATGAAATCGGGATGCTCACGAAGCAATAGGAACGGGGTGCTTCCAATGCGAATGACATCACCCAAATTGACACCTAGCACCATCGAAACCAAGAACATCTGAACCATGGCAAACACCGACATGACGGGCGCTTCCCACGTCTTGGAGCTCAGCAGAAGGATGGCGCCCAACACGGCATGCCAGAACAACCAAAGCAGGAAACTTCCCTCCTGACCTTCCCAAAAACTGGAAAGAATATATCGCATCGGCATTTCCGAATTGGAGTGTTGCCACACATAATGATACTCGAACATGCCATTGTAGAGCATGAAAAGTAGCGTTGCGATGATGCTGAAAACCGCAAGAATATGGAGGCTGAATGCGCTTCGCGATAGCAGTTTCCAGTCGTTGAATGCTGAATCACTTTTTGATGCAAACGCATATCCGATAGCAGCAACCAATGCCGAAACAAACGCGATGATGATGCTGATCTGGCCTAACTGACCCGCCCAGAGATGCTCTCCGATGTAGTTTATTTCCATTAGGAAGAGGCGCTTTCTGCGGTGAATTCCTGCATCTCGCCCGGTTGTCCTTCGTTGTACTTAGAGGGGCATTTCATCAGAATTTTGGAAGCTTGAAAGGCGTTGTTCTCGTACTTCCCTACCAGAACGATCTGTTCCGAACGCTCAAAGTCCTGTGGCTTAGAACCCGCGAAATGCACGCGCTGCTCCTCACCGTTGTTATCGATCATGCTGAACGCAAAAAGATTGGCGTTCGCCTCTGGATCATAGGTCATTTCGGCCTCTTTGTTCAGCACACCCACCACGTGGTATTCCTTGCCCGGATTTTCCATCGCCTCGCTGAAATTGGAATACGTACTGCTGTCCGAAACCGTGCTCAGGATCGCCCCAATGGCAATGGCGATCACGAGAATGGCTATGATGTGTGTCTTTTTCATTTTTCCTCTTTCTCAATCTTGGTCAACCTACGGTCAATGCTCACGAGGTAAACAATCAAACCCACGAAAATGATCGCAATAACTCCGACAACCACATAGATCTTTCCGTTTTCATGAAGAATATCCGCCATTTCAACGTCTTGCGCAAAAGCGGAGAATGGCAGGAATGCCATCAGCCAAACGAGTATTCTGTTCACGTTATTCATTTTTCCCAATTCATTTTTCGTTTCTCCTCAATCGATTTTATCCTCACACGAACATTGATGAGCCAAACGCCCAAAAGCGTCCAACCGATGATAGCCGGATAGAAAACCAGTTTCATGTTATTATTGAGGTCGTAGCCTCCAAATCCTGGGTTGCCGCCATTTCCAGGGTGCAGACTGTCCGTCATCCGTGGAAGCACCATAATGAACACCATGAACATGACGTAGGCGAAGATGTTGTACACAGCCGAAACACGACCACGCTTCTGTTCTTCGTCCATACTCCCGCGCAAAACGGTGTAAGCCAGATAAACCAGCATTCCCATTGCCACGCCATTCAATTTGGCATCGCCTGTCCAATACGTTCCCCAGGTGTTCTTGGCCCACAGCATTCCGGTCAGCAATCCGAGCGTTCCCATGAAAAGCGCCACGTTAATTCCTTCGGATGCGATGATGTCCGAACGTCTATCGCCTTTGGCCAAATGGATGATGCTGTATACCAACGATGCGGTAAGGATGATCATCATTCCGAACCATTGCGTTACGTGGTAATAGAGATTTCGGATGGTTTCGTGCAGAATGGGTAATCGCGGAACGTCCAAGATCATACCTGCGGTCAGCGAGAAAAACACAAGTACAATGGCAATCCACTTCCACCAGGCAAGTCCTAGAATGTTCGTTGATGTTTCTCCGATCTTATGCATCGATGCAAGGGTAATTTGAACGTGATTTACCCGTCATTTTTAATCGCGCCAAAGGTAGGGAAATAGAATATAGCTGAGGGTGAGGACGATCACAATGATCAGCACCAAGACAATTATCAGGTTGTAGCTGACAGATGGGTCGAGGCCATCGACAGCATTCTTCGAGAATTTGATGAGCGTCATGAGGAATGGCAACTGTACAGGAAAACTCAAAATGGCCATCAGACTCAGGTTGTTCTCCGTTTTGGAAGCAATGGCCGACATCAAAGTGAGAATGAGCGCAAAGCCAGTACTTCCGAGCATGAGCGCCAGCGCGAACATGAGGTGATCCTGTACCAGATCGCCTATGAACAGGAAGTAGATAACATAGCCAAGCAAAGCAATTGCCCACATGATAATGCTGTTGTAGGCCATTTTGGCCAGCACAAATGCCTGTGGTGAACTGATGCTGTAGTAGTAAAGAAGTCTTCCTTTACGTTCTTGAATGAACGACCTGCCCACCGCATTAATGGACGCAAAAAGCATGATGATCCAGAATAGTGCGTTCCAAACCGGAACGGAGGTGATCTGCCTGAAACTGAGATAGCACACAAAGACGGTACTGATCACGTACAGCAACATCCCATTCAATGCATAACGGTTCCGCCATTCTAGCGTGAACTCCTTCAGAAATAGAATTTTGACCTGCTGCAGCACGGGGCGAAGGTACGCAACATGAAATGCCTAATTTTCACCACCGTAAACATTGAAAGCATTATCGTGTTTATTCTAAAAACTAAAACATGAAACGACTACTCTTCATCTTACTTTCCATCTCAACCACATCAATAATGGCACAGACCAATTTTCATCAATTCAAAGCAAAGACCTTGGACGGAGGCGAACTGGATTTCTCTACGCTTAAGGGCAAGAAGGTATTGGTGGTGAATGTGGCTTCAAAATGTGGACTCACACCGCAATACACCGATCTGCAGAAACTGTACGAACAATATGGCGGAGATAAATTCGAGATCATCGGATTCCCAGCGAACAACTTCATGAGCCAGGAGCCAGGTAGCAGCGATGAGATTGCTGAATTCTGCCAGAAGAATTATGGCGTAACCTTTACCATGATGGAAAAAGTGAGTGTGAAAGGAAAAGACCAAAGCCCCATTTACGCTTGGCTCACATCAAAAGATGCAAATGGTGTAATGGATGCTGCGGTGAGTTGGAACTTCGAGAAATTCCTGATCGATGAGAACGGAAATCTGGTGAAGAACCTTGAACCCAAGACCGAGCCAATGGACGATGAGATCGTGAACTGGGTAGCAGGTAAGTAAGATTCAACCACAGAGATCACGAAGGTTTTCAAACAGGACAAAAACAGACTGGTTCTTCTCTGTGCCTTTTCTTCGTGTCCTTGGCGGTTAAACTAAATTCGCACCCATGAAATTGGACATTCTAGCCTTTGGGGCGCATCCAGACGATGTAGAGATCTCTGCCTCAGGCACCATTCTCAAGCACATCGACCTTGGTTACAAATGTGGCATCATCGACCTGACGCAAGGTGAACTCGGAACGCGGGGAAGTGCTGAACTCCGTCTTCAGGAAGCTGAAAGAGCAAAGGAAATTCTTGGGATTGAAGCCAGAGAAAATCTCGGCTTTGCCGATGGTTTTTTTCAAAATGACCAGGCACATCAACTTCCGATCATTAAGATGATCAGAAAATATCAACCTGAAATAGTGTTGGCCAATTCAATCCACGACCGCCACCCTGACCACGGAAAGGCGGCAAAGTTGGTGGCAGACGCATGCTTTCTTTCCGGTTTGATCAAGATCGATACCGGTCAGGAAGCTTGGCGACCAAGAGCGGTGTATCACTACATTCAGGATGAATACATCCACCCAGACCTGACGGTTGACGTCACGCCTTACTTTGAGAAGAAGATGGAGAGCATTAAGGCTTATACTTCTCAATTCTACACTCCGGACAGCGACCTGCCCGAAACACCCATCTCTGGAAAAGATTTTCTTGATTTCCTTATCGGCAGGGCAAAGCTGGTTGGTAGACCCATTGGCGCTAAATATGCCGAAGGTTTTACTGCGGCACGAAACGTTGGTATCGAGACATTTTTTCATGTGATCTGACGTTTTTCAGACCCATTTCTGGTCGACATTTGCACGCTTAGAAAAATCTAAAATGTATGCTCGTGTTATCTTGATCTGGGCTATCTGTTGGCACGCCATCACCTGTCTCGGACAAAACGCTGAACGCCTTGCCGGCAATAATTACAGTGCACTCAGGCGCACTGGTGCATTCTTTACTGCCCCTTTACAAGAATGTGCATGCACAGATACTTACGTTCCTGAGTTTAAATCCGAATTAGAGCAATACCTCAAAAATGTCAATCAACGTGGTACTCGCATCTCCGTGTACTTCCGGGATTTACATTCCGGGCAGAGCTACGGTGTGGATGAGGACGCATTTTATTCTCCAGCGAGTATGCTTAAAGTGGCAGACATGATGCGCATCTTTAAAATGGCAGAAGCTGACCCTGAAATATTGAACGAACCAATAGTGATCAATAAATCTGGAGCCTCTGCTCTTGGTAATTCCAAGTTGGATGATGGTCAGAGCTATTCTGTAGATCGGGTAATAACCGAGATGATTGTAGAATCAGACAATCATGCAATGCAAGCTCTCCAACGACATTTTAATGACAATCACCTTTGGAAACCTGTTTTCAGAGCACTAGGAGAAACAATCGATTTCAGGGCTGACAATGCCAAGTGTCTTTCTCCAAAAGCCTATAGCGTGCTGTTCAAAGCGCTGTTCAATGGCTCATATTTAACTCAATACTATTCCCAGAAGGCGCTTGAGCTACTTGCTCGGACCTCCTTTGATAAAGGCATTGTGGCAGGTGTAAGCGATACGAGCACCACGGTGGCCAACAAATATGGCTACAGAGAACTTTCTAACACCTTTCAGTTGCATGAAACTGCCATTGTCTACCTCCAGAATTCGCCCTACCTGTTATCAATAATGACGGAAACTTCGAAACCGGATGGTTTGGCCAAAATACTCAGAGACGTGTCGCTTATCATTTACCGTAAGATGCTTGATAAAACCTTGATCAAAGTCAACAACCGCTCGTACCAGGAAGGCCTTGTTCATCCCCTGTTACAATGTTTTGTTGACTCGGTTTCTCTGTTGCCAACAAAATCGCTTATTAATACTTACATAACCGATGCATTGAAAACCGATTCTGTGGAAGACGCTTCCGTTTTCTTAATCCATTTCAACAGCGAAAGCTATATAAACATCAACGGAGGCGCCAGATTCCGTCCGGGACTACTTATGCGTGTACCGCATATGATGGCGCTGCTGAAGGCTTCAGAAAAAAAACCAGAGCTATTGTACCGGAAGTTTCTTTACGAGGGGAATCCTGATCAGAATGAGCAGCCAATAAGTTACAAACCGCTTGTATCGGGGCAGCAATATACCGTTATCCAACTCATTGAGAACATGGTTTACGGCTCAGACCAAGAAGCACTCGATCTTCTGTACACTAGTTCGCTCAATGATTCTGAAATCTGGAAACAATTCTTTGAAATGCTCGGCATTTCACATTTGTGGGTCAATAACCGATTTTCAGGCAATATGACCACCGAAGAATACGCCAAATTCTTCAGGATCCTTTACAATTCAACTTTTCTGAACAATAGGAATTCCGAATTGGCATTGGAAATTCTAAGCAAAAACAAATTGAAACGTGGCATTAGAAAAGGCGTTGGAAAAGACGATATAACGGCCTTGCGACTTGGCGAAATGCTATATGAACAGGGTAATAAAAGCATGGTGGAGTTGCACGAAGCTGGGATTGTTTATGCGGAAGATAATCCTTACGTACTCTGTATCATGACCAAAGGAACGAGTGCGGAACAACAAATGCAGCTGATAGAAAAAATATCGTCTACCGTTTATTCTTCTATGCAGAAAGCCCCCGTTCAAAGGTAGTAGACCGCACATAGCAGCAAGCTATACCCCAAATGCCATTTCCACGGCCAATAGCTTACTGGAGAAACTCCTTCAGAAGATCTTAGCCAGAACATGAGAACGAGCTTATCCAAAATGCTCGCGATCACTGTAGCGAATGCAATTCCAATAAGTCCGAACTGATGAACGAAAAGAATACTCAGTCCGAAGTTTACGGCCAACTCCAAACCGGCAACCGCCATAATGGTCTTGGTCTTTTTAAGGCCGATCAGCAGCGTTTGAGGAAACACTAATCGACTTACAACCAACAGCAGATAGACATTGAAAACGGCCGCACTTTCAATGAAATCCGGGTTGAACAATCGCGGATAGATCCATTCGCTCACCAGCATAAACCCAATGGAGATGGGGAAGAACAGGTGCATCAACTTCAAGCTTTCCGTCTTAATTGTCTTAGCCGCCTCGGCAACGCCTTGCTGGGCAACCTTAGGTACCATTCCATTACTGAAAGCATTAGCCAGAAGCAGCACGAGCGGGAATTCCTTTGCGCCATAGCGATAAATGGCAAATGTGCCTTCGTCAAAGTATTTTGAGACGATGAAACCGTCCAGATATTCTGCTGAACCAGAAAGCAATGTGGCTGCCATTAACGGCCCTGCTGTGATAACGAACTGCTGAATGTAATCCGTATCCAGCTTGAATTCGGCATACCGAATGAGCAACCCGATGGTGATTAAGAAACGAACAATGGCACTGAGAACCAATCCAAGCATCGCCTCTTCCAACCCGTATCCAAAAGCAATTGGACCAGCAACACATGCCAATTGAAGACCGAATGCCACCACGCCATAGAGCGCCAGTGCTTTCGATCTTTCCTTGAGCAGCAAGATGTATTCTGCCAAATAACTTGGACCGATAAATAGCACGTAGAATGAAAACGTGGCGTAATGAGCCAATACTTCCGGGTTGTTTGCCAACATGGAAAAAGGCGTTACCAACAATCGGAAGGCGATGAAAACAAGCACGGAAATGCACGCAAGTACCAAGAAAGCGTTAAAGAATTCCTTCGACTTCTGTCTCGGTTCATAATTCGCCAAAAGAGATTGCGTGAGCCCCGAAAGCCAGAAGAAACTGAGCACGCTTCCGAGAAAAAGAAGCGCTTCATATATTCCGATCTCGTAGGTGCTCAGCCCCAACTTCGCGAAGAGAATTCCCGTTAGGAAAAACGTTCCGAAACGGAGAACTTGAAAGAACTGTAGTGCGCGGACGGGGGTCAAATCAGGTTGTTATGATCTCCTGTACAACGTTATTCTTAAACGAGAAAAACGTTCTGTAAAACTCGAAACTTCCCCACAGGAACGCAACCAAGAAAAGTGTGGAGATGAATTCAGGCCAGAAAATGAACCATTGCACATAGTCAATTTGGATGCCTATTAAACCATCAAAGTACCGCAGATATTGCATCACGGCTTCCATGTTCAGCAGGTATCCCATGGAAACGAGCATATATACGATCGGTCGGTGAGTCAGAATCATGAACAATCCCGAAAACAGCACCGCTGGATGAACATATCGCTCGTGCATCTGCGTATTGAACATGAAGAAAGCAATCGTAACCAGTGCTGCCACTTGAAAGATGGTTCCGAGGCGTTCGTTGCGCTTCAGATTTTCGAAAGCACCATTATTCACCGC
>JBJOHR010000093.1:0-6760 GCA_046047575.1 Bacteroidota bacterium
GTGAACAGCAGCAGATCGGCCCCGCCACGGTTATGTTTCATCCAGTCGAGGAAGGCGTTGAAGGCAGGCCGGTCGAAGTTCTTGGCCGAATGGTCTTCGCGGATGCGATGAACGATCTGGATGCCGTTGCGCAGGCAGTAGTTCTCCACCGCCTCGGTCTGCACATCGAGGCTATAGCCCTTGGCCTGTTCGTCACTCGAAACGCGCGCCATCAGCACTGCGCGTTTCCCGTGGTTCGTGTCGGTTCTCGTCTTCATGGTTCACATGTTGGATGATGATCTGTGCCAGCGAAGTCAGGAACCCCAGCTTAAGTTCCAATTCTTCATCCGTGTATTTTACGTTCTTAGGGTCAATGAGTTTTCTGCATTCGACAAGCGTTAGCATTGGTAAAAAGGAAGCACCCCGCTCCGTTTTTCCGGTAGCGCAGTACGTTCAACCATGGGTCTGAGATCTTCAGTACCGTCATTTCAATTTTACTTTCCGTGTGTTCTTGCAGTACACCACCTTCCCGTGCTGGGTCTTCAGTGTGATGTCCTGATATCCGTCCTTCAGCATCAATTCCAGCAGCCGCGCTTCCCGCTCCACTTTCTGTCCCTTTGTCACTTCCAATAGGTCCATCACATGGTCCTTGTCATATCGAACGGAAACGGAAAGAAGGTCGTCCTCTCTCAATGCCTGTATCACATTGGCTTCCTCATCCGTGATGATCATCAACTGTCCAACCAGGATCTCGACCTCCGAAAGCACCAACACCTCCGCCAATACCTCCGACAGGCTGATACTGATGAATGACCTGGTGAAGAGTCCGCTGATCTCTTCCTTTTCATACAGACCATCCCTCAACATCAGTGGATTGAATATCATGTACTTGCCGTCTTTATCAATGAAGAAGGACATAGGGGACTGGAGGAAAAGCGATAAGAGGATGAGCAACTCAAGTAGATTCCCATTCAGAAGTTCCATGGGAAATACGGCTTCAAACACTTTTTTCAGTTCGGTCGTGTCCAAGAACTCTCTGAACTGCTGTGGATTCTCGCGTATGCCTTCCACATCCTTCATCAAATCGAAAAGGACTGAGGGAGTGAACTCATCCATAACTGAGGCGAATGAGTCGGTGAAAAGTTCATCGCGCAAAGCCTTTATCACTGGAAGCGGAAAGTTGTATTCCCTCATTTTCTCAATGAACTTCACCCATACGAATTCGGTCAGCGAGAACCGATGCATCCTATTGGGCTTTGGTTTTACCATGAGCAGGTTTTTCCTGTTCCAATCCGCAAGTATCTTCGGATGGATACCCGTATCAACAACCCGGTAAGGCCTTTCCTCCAACCGCGCCTTTAACTCCAACAGGTTGACGGGAGAGGAAACAATGCTGGCAAGGAGCGCATTGAGGGTTTTACGATGGATGGTGTCTGTAATTGGCATTATATGTTATAACGCAAAAGTAATATTAATTATCTTTGTAAAAGAATTACAGAAATGATCATCCAGTGGGATTCAGATAGTGGCAAGTACCGGCATCGCTGTGACGCGTGTGGAGTTACGTTCCATGGTCGGAAAAACCAGCATTACTGTAATCTCAAATGCAAGGCAAAACACAATAATGAATTGGCCGAACAGCGAAAGGCACGTGAAAGGTCATACGTATCGGGTCTGCTCCGAAATGTGGAGATTTTGTCGACCCTGATTCCTGAAGACAGCTATGAGGTGGAAACCGTTTCGGTTCAAACGCTCGAAACCATGGGATTTGACCCAGAGGGGCCCAACCAACGGGTGACCATGTATGGCGAAGGTTGGTACAGGATCGGTCCATACGGGTATCGTCCAGTAGAAAAATCAAATGAAGTAGAACTAGTAAGATTAGATTAACATGAGACCAGAGATCCTTATTGAAAATACCTTAAGACCGAGTCAATTTGCCGCAGCAACAACAGCAGGAGTAGCAGGGGCGGTTGCAACTACAGGTGACAATACTTTATTGATAATCCTAACAATACTACTTGCGTTGGCTGTAATATACCTAGCGTATCAGTATTATCAGGACTCACAATCGGAAGGCAGCGACACTCCGCGGGCCTAATCATGATTGACCGAAGATTTATGGATGAAAGCAGGCCGACAGAGCCTGCTTTTTTTGCTGTGAACCAAAGGGGATCTTAGGCTCATTTTGGTCAGACCCCTTCCAGTTTTGGAGTTTCGGCCTCGGTCATCCCATTGGTTCTGAACGTCCGAACAAATCATCTCAATCCGAATCAATCCGAATCAATCCGCATTAATGCGGATTGATTCGGATGAAGATGGATCGTTATTCGCATTAACGCGGGTTTGGGTCTAATGTGTCCGTAATCTTAAGATAGCCGGTAACAACATTTGGTTTCCCATTACTGCACTAGAATGTAAAATAGGCTGATTTCAACATGACGAGAACCGATTACCAACCAAAATACAACTGCTCAGCGTAACCAATTTCGTTTTTGGTGAACGGAAAGTGAAGGAAACGGAGTTCAATTGCAGATGCGCCACCGAAACGTACTCGGTCAAGTGCGTCTGCATCCTGAAGTAGTTGA
Source organism: Bacteroidota bacterium (assembly GCA_046047575.1). GTDB lineage: Bacteria > Bacteroidota > Bacteroidia > UBA10329 > UBA10329 > UBA10329. The sequence goes on from JBJOHR010000093.1 coordinate 2,568, forward strand.
AGCGTTGGTGTGAAAGCTGAATTTGGCACGATTCGGAAATCCATACAATGCCAGTGTACCGCAAAAGCGACTGCAGGCAAATGTTGCTTTGGTAGTCCAATTGCCAAAAAGCGCTCTTGCCATATGGGAAGTTTGCGCTCTACGGCCCATTGACCATGCATTTGGCAAGCCCCATCGTGCTGGCGGGCCATATCGTGAATTACGGCTGCGCAATACGCTTGAAGAATATGCTTTGGGTTGAGTTTGCCAACTCTCCCCAAATGCTGCACAAGATGCATGACACGCTGGGTATGCTCTAAACCGTGCACCGTTGAGTGCATGTCAAAATCTTGGGCTGTCGGTGAAAGCATGTAGGATTAGGTTAGTCGTATTCAGACAGCATTTCAAGCAGCATCTCCTTCATTTGCTTACGGACCGAGTTTGGAGAAAGTATGCGCACAAGAGAGGACATGCGCAAAATCTCCTGAAAGAACTCGTAGTTGGGTACTACATGCAGTTCGAAGATGATGCCATTGTTCTTTTCGCCAACCTCTCGTTGTGAGTGGTGCAAACGCAGTGTGCGCAAATAGTGTGCGTTATGGTATTCTGACCAAAGTTGAATGGTTAGCGGTTCCAGTCCTGTTTCGTTCAGCCCTATGGCGTGGCGGTATAAATCTGTTCCATCCGGTATTTCATTCTCATGGAAGGTCTCAGGCAAAAGATTTACCTGTGCTATTCTATCCAAACCGAAGCTTTTGAGGCGACCATCCTTGTTATCTGCTGCCATGAGGTACCATCTTTTGCGGAATTGTTTTAGGAAGTAAGGCTTCACGTCCCTCTTGGTGGTTTCTGCCTGAAACTTGGCATACTCAAAGGATATCTGATGCCGGATATGGATTGCCTTTAGCATTGTGGGTAGCCACTCCAAACCTTTTGAATACGGCACATCGGGAAATACGTATGTGCTTAAGTTACCTATCTCAGAAAGCTGCCGATTGAGCAAGTTGGCCATGCGTGCATGCTCCAAAAAGCTGTAAACCAGCGGAAGTTCCTCATCATTCAAATGCTCGATACTGTACGTATGGTTAGGATGGCTGCCGTGTTTAATGATGCGCACGTTGTATGCCAACTCCACATCCTGTAAGGCGCGTTGCACCGTGCGCACACCTACATTATCGCCCATTTGCGCGAGGTGGTTCATCAACTGCTGAACGGTAACCTGGCCATGGACTTGCATAAACTCGATGATGGCAGAGTGGCGGTCGAAGATCTTTTGATAGGACATAATGCCGAAATTAACCAGTTAATGCGTCAAGATTTGACGTGTGTTTGTGTTATAATTGCAATGGGGAAGCTGAAAACCTTACAGAGTAGGCTCGAAAATTATACGCAAACGGAATGAACATTCTTCAAATCAAAAATGGTAAAGTTGAAATTCGAAAGGACAGTGGCAGTCTAATTAGAACCATCGGCAATGGGGATGCGGTTACCGCTGATTTTAATTCAGACCAATCACTAATTGCGATAACCACAGTTAAAGGTAAAGTGGAAATTAGAAAGGAGAGTGGTTCACTCGTCAGAACAATCGGTAATGGTGATGCTGTTGGCGCACGCTGGCACGGGTCGGATATTGCCGTTAATACTAGCAAAGGGAAAACCGAACTTCGCAAAGAAAGCGGTAGCCTTATCCGTACACTTTAAATCTACCAGCGAATGCGCTATTTTATCGGTAGATAAGGAACATGATATCTATTACAGATAAACCCATCGAAAAGGCAGGGGAAGACCTGCTAAAGGTAGAGCGTCATTCGAGGGCACTGAGTGAATTCATTGTGAAAAGTGACACGCCTCTGACCATTGGATTGCAAGGGGAGTGGGGCAGCGGAAAAACATCGCTAATGTATCTGCTGCGCGAACAGTTGCAAGATAAGCAAGTGGCCACTGCCTGGGTAAATACGTGGGAGTACAGTATGTTCCGTGGTGCCCATGAAACCACGCCTGCCGTGCTACAAGGACTGCTGGTAAAGCTGAAAGAGGCATGTGGCGAGAAATGGACATTGAATGATGAGGCCAAGGAAAAATGGAAGTCTGTAGTTCGGTTTGCCGGTGCCTTGGGAAATCAGATACTGGCCAACAAAACGGGACTGGACGCCAAGGCAGCCATTGATGAGGCGGCAACCGGTGGTTCTGGAGCAACCATGACCGACATTGCCGACCTGAAAGCTGGCATTTCCGATGTTATCCAAAAGTTGATTTCTGATACAAGGAACGATTTTCAGCGTGTGGTCTTTTTTGTGGATGACCTTGACCGTATAAGTCCGACCGATGCGGTTGAAGTATTGGAGGCGTTGAAAAATGTATTCGATATTCCCAATTGCATTTTTGTACTTGCCATTGATTATGAGGTGGTGGTGAAAGGTTTAGAAGGGAAATTCGGCCCTAAGACGGAGGAGAACGAGCGGGAGTTCCGCTCTTTCTTTGACAAGATCATTCAGTTGCCATTCAGTATGCCAACGGGCACCTATGATATTGAGAATTTTCTGGTGAAAAAGCTGAATGAGCTTGGTGTTTCGCTCCCAGAGGACAGGCAGTCTGCATTCGGAAAGGTGGTGAAGTACACGGTGGGTTACAACCCACGCAGTTTGAAGCGCTACATCAACTCGTTCAGTTTGCTGAACAGTATCCGGAAGTTGGATGAGGCCGAAAGCGATGATGCGCCTGAAACAGATGAACTGATGTTGTTTGCCCTGCTGGGCATTCAGATATCATACCCGAAGATATTCCGCATGCTCACGGCATCGCCAGACTACTTGGAGTGGGATGCTGCTTTTGGGGCCAAACAAGGGCTTGAGTGGGACACTGTACTGGAAAACCTCAAGAAGTTCGGTGATAGCGAACTGACCGATGAGGACTGGGAACGTGTTGTTTGGGGCAGTTGCCAGCGCGATACGTATATGAAAGCCCGCGTTACCAGCGTTCTGGAACTCCTGAACTTGCTGCGCGATACGTTCAAGGACTCTCTGAGTAATCAGTTGGAGCAGGCCATGGAATTTGCTGCCATTACCTCGGTAGATGACGATGCCAATACCAAACAGGCCATACAGCAATCGGGCAGTAAAATACGTTTCACGGGTATCGAATTCAAAGTTCAACAACTCAAGGAACGAGGTATACCTGCAGACGGTATTGAGATATGGCGTCACCTGTGGGACAGATTGGATGCAATGGCGCAGAGCAACGAGCACTATACCATCAGTTATGCAAAAACTGCCTGCTCTTTCAATGAACCCAGAAAGGGGAATAAGGAGAAGCAGCAGATCTATGTGGGCGACCCGAAGAAAACCTCGCTTGGGTACGGATGGTTTGTAAAGAAATCTACCGGTAAGACCGTGGCATTATTTGACCGATTGAAAAGCTCTGGCATTGACGGGCTCTCGGAAGAAATGGGACTCACAACCGGCAAAGACCTGTACTTTTCTGTGCCCCTTGGAAGTGTGATCGGCAAAGAGAACTTTAAGAAAGTGATTGATATTGTGCTCGATGAACTGGGCTATCCGTGAAAAATGAATAGATATCTATTCATTGTTTTCATGCTGTTACCTGATGGAGTTTCAGTACAGATACTTGATGTTAAAGATAATACACCGTTGAAGTCTAGTTTTGGTTAAAGGCAGTATGAACACAGAAAATTTTAAAGACACAATCAAGGAATTGAAAGATAACTTTCTCTTTCAAGCTTCATTAGGCTCGAAAGAGCTTTTTCATAGTAATATGATTGCTTGGCTCTTGGAGCAAGAAAGCGTTAACGGAAGATTGGAGGCACTTCAATTGTTCTTGAAACAATTCGCTGGAAAAGAGCTGCCAGAGCTGGATGCGCAAAAACAGGCTTTTGAAATACAACGGGAACAGTTGAATATTGACCTGGTCATCAAGTGGCAAGATCAGAATGAGTGGAACATGCTTTTCATTGAAAACAAGATGAAGAGCATACCAACCAAGCGGCAGCTGGATGAATATAATGGTAAGATAGAAAAGCTTGATAAAGGTAAGAGGATGTTGAATGGTACTGAGGTAACGAGAATAGCTGAGTGTGGAATTCTTCTAACCCCGTTACCACTATACAATAATGACATTTTGCCAAAACTATGGGTGAATAAAACCTACGAGAAAGATATCATCGGTTTTTTGGAGTCTCTGGCAAACCGTCAGTTTAA
>JBJOHR010000094.1:0-47980 GCA_046047575.1 Bacteroidota bacterium
AAAGACCCGAAGGATAGGCCACGTTCTCCTGATTCGTGCCTAGAACAACCGTTCCGTTTTCCAATCGCAGTGCGGCACCCACAAAGAACTGCGAATAAGGAGCATACGCGTTCTTGGAAATGGTTTCGGCCTGTTCGAGCAACTTCAGGTCCGATGGCTTAAGGTCATTCCTTGAAACTGAAAGCCCTTTTATAGTGATTGAAAACTCTCCCATTACCAATTGGATGTTAGCTTTTCTGAATGAGAACGGTGGCAAAGGCCGCAATGCCCTCCTGTCTACCTACAAAGCCTATCTTCTCTGAGGTGGTTGCCTTGATGGAAACCGCATCCTCATCAACCTTAAGAATGGGTGCTAAGATTGCCTTCATGTCTTCTATGTGCGGGTTCACCTTCGGTTTTTCCAAGGCAACAGTGCTATCAACGTTCCCAACAGAATAGCCCTTTTCCTCGATCAGTTTCACCACATTGCGAAGAAGAATTTTGCTGTCGATGTTCTTGTAATCAGACGATGTGTCTGGAAAGTGAAAACCGATGTCGCGGAGGTTGGCTGCGCCCAAAAGCGCATCGCAGATAACATGAATGAGAACATCAGCATCTGAATGGCCAACTGCTCCCAATTCAGAAGGGATCAACTTGCCGCCCAACCAAAGTTCCTCGCCTTTGGCAAGTTGGTGTACATCATAGCCGAAACCGACTCTGAACGTCATTTAGTCTTCGGGCTTGCCATCGTTCTTCTCTTCGTTCTGCTTCTTGAAAGCCTCGAAGTCGAAGGTCAGCGTGAATCGCAAGGTATTCTCCAATGGATGGCGCTGTTGGGTTGGGATCAGATAGGCGAAATCCAGACCGAAAACGTTATATCGGATACCGGCACCAACAGTAAAGAACTGTCGGTTTCCCTTAGAATAATGTTCGTGAAAATACCCTGCTCGGATGGCGAACAATTTATTGTACCAATATTCCAAACCAATAGCAAGGTTTATCTCTCTCAGTTCTTCGGCACTGCCATCTGGAGCATCGGCAAAGGAAGTGAACATACCATTGGGCACACTTCGGTTCGGGTCTTTGCCGGCAATGATGGTTCCAAAACTTGGATTCGCGTTGCTTTCGTGACCTATTGCTCCGAGCGTATCGCCAGGTGGCAATTGATCATTCAAGTACGGGTTATCATCGTACTTAGGAGGAGTTGGAACCATCAGTTTGTTAATGTCGAAGAACAGAGCTAGGCTGTTTCTATCGTCCACAAAATACTTGAAGCCAACACCGAATCGGAAGTTGATCGGAATGAAATCTTCCTCGGTAGTGTTGGTATAAGACATCTTAGAGCCGATGTTAGAAATGTTCAATCCCGCAGATATTACAGACTTTCTGCCTGCGATCTCCACTTTTTTGGTCTGATAATAGAAAGAAACATCTGCCGCTCCGGCCATGCCAGGTTTAGTGTCGGCACCGCCCACATTTATTCCACCGGTAAGGTTTGAATAGATGTACCTGAGCGTAAGGCCTCCAGAGAATTCCTCAGATAGTTTGCGGGCATAGCTTACATCAATGGCAAACTCGTTCGGGGTAAAATCACCTATCGTTCCACCCTGTGCATCGGTGAATGTGATGGAACCAAGCGAAAAATAGCGCAGCGAACCGGAAAGTGTCTGCATGCCTTTCTTGCCGATCTTGCCGTATCCGGAGATGTAAGCCAAGTTGATGTCTGGAACCAACGCACGCAGCCAAGGAGTGTAAGAGACCGCAAAGCCCATTTTGCTGGGCACATAGGCCATTTTTGCAGGATTCCAATGAATAGAGGCACCGTCAGGGTCACTTGCAGCACCAACATCGCCCATGGCTCCTGCTCGGGCATCTGGGGAAATCATTAAAAAAGGCACAGCTGTGGTAATGGTGTTGAGCTGAATTTCATCGGCCCGTTCATCCTGATTTACGTTCTGTCCGAACGTGTTATAGCCACTAACAAGTAGTGCCAACAACAATGAACTAATTCTGCTTGAAGCGGACATCCAATTTTTTTTGAGGGCTGCAAATATAGCCATGTTACGTGTTTTCATGTCAGTTTAGTATAACCAGCCTTTCAATCTGTTCTGCCTTCTGACCATCTGGCGTTGTTACCTTGAGATTATACATATATACACCTCGACCTATTTTTTGGCCGTAATCGTCCAATCCATCCCACGCTATGGGCTCATTTCTGAATCCATGAGAAAGTATTGTTTCGTTGATGGTCTTTACCAGTTTGCCTGACACGGTGAATATCTGAACCTGAACATCCAAACTGTTGCAAGGCTGATTATGTTCAAACATGAATTCAGTGTGTGTAGTGAACGGGTTTGGGTAATTCAATACATGCTCCAAAGCCAATTCTGCAGATTCGGCCACCACAAATTCCGTGTAGGCTTCTGAACTGTTATTGTACACATCCCATATCTTGAATCGAATGTTGTGGGTGCCTTCGCTCAGGCCGCTGAAGGGATAAACCACTTTTCCGCTCTGATAGCTGTTCAAGTCTGACTGATAGAATTCATTCAGGTTGATGGTGCTGTTGGTATTGTCGTCCAACACGGCTGTTATATCATGGCCAATGCCATTGCCAACGGTGTTTATACCGTTGGAATCAGTAACTATTGCCAGAAGTGATGGATTCTCATCCGTAGTCCCTCCAAAGGCAAAGCTGTCGTCATTCATATAAAGACCAACTGTAGGCCCTAGCTCGTCTACGGCTGCATTGTCACTGGATCCTCCGATCACAAATTCTTCATAGTAACCGTTGGCATTGGTACCGCTTCCCTCTGCGTAGTAGCTTATTCGTCCGAAGTCATAGTTGTAGGAAATATCTCGTGGCACAACAAACGAGAAGGAGAATTGCCCTGCCTCTACGCTGGCCTTACCTTTGTATATAAGGTTCTTCTGAACAGAGAATTGACGCACGCTTGAAGATGGATCATTGCCCAAGGTGGATACCTCGCTCGCCTTGTCGAACACTGTTGGATAAACTGTTCCGCTAAAATCTTCCATCAATTGTCCGTTTCTGTTGCGTATTCTTCCGGTCACAGTAACGAGTTGCAACGCATTTATTGTGTCGGTAAGTGCATTTACATTTTCTCCATTGATGGTGAGGGTTTCCACATTGTGCAACGGAAAAGCCAAACGCTGAGCAGGATCACCGATCAGGATGAAGTTTCTGTTGTTGACCGAGCCACCGCTCGCAACCTTGGTCATTCTGATCACATCGCCCATGGTCGGTGGTCCCCATGTTTGTTCGACCAGAAGATTGAGGTAAAAGTTACGGTTAAGAGTGAAATTCGGAGCTGAGTAAACCAATCTGGAGGTGGTAAAAAGAGCAATGCCTCCACCATTGGGATTGAGGTGCACCAATTCACCTGCGGAGATCCTACTCGGATCATCATAGCGGGTAAACTCGCATGTGGCGGTAACAAATACGGGTAAGTTGGAAAAGTTGGTCCAACTGTTTATGTCCGAGTTTCCTAGAACACGTTCGTGAGCCCAACCCAATTCTCCACCATGGCCTGTGTAGTTGACCATAAGAGCACCGCGCTGCACTTCTGTATTCAGACTAGTACTTGCTTCCGGATAACGTTGCCCACCCGGGGTCGATTCCTGTACGAACGAATCGAAATAGATTTTCGTGAGATTGTATTCTGGATACATGGTGTCCACCAAAACCGCCAATTGGTCGGCCTGGTTCAAGTGCATGTTGCTATCTTCATCATCCGCCACAAACACAATCCGGTTTCTCCAATCGGGCGATGTTACTGCACTTAAACCATCTGCACAATTGTGTCCCGAAAGGTCAAGATCGGCTATGTCCAACTCTTCATACCTATATATTTTATCCACCACTACACGCGCATCCTCCAGGGTTCGAACTACGAATCGGCCAATACCAACATCCAAGGCATCAGATGCTGAAGATGCCCAAACTCCTTCGCTTGGATCGAGAAGTCCGAAGTAATCATCGGAGGCGTAACTTATGGTAGGTGTAAGTGACTCATCGGATTCGTACGTGGGGACGAAATTGGTGTTATCGGCCAATCTGTCCTTATAATCGTAACTGGCGTCTCCGAACAAAAGCAAATAGCGGGGCATATCTTGCCAACCAGTACTACGCTGATAGAACATGCGCATGAAATCCCTGATGGCAGAAACGTCCTGAGCGCCTGAAGAAAACTCATTGTATATCTGTTCCGGGGTTACAATATGAACGGAAAGCGGACTGGCCTCACTCTGCTCATGGAAGTTGGCAAGCCGCTCAGCTTCGCTCAGGAAATTCGGATGACATATCATGATCATGTTGGCCTGGCTTAGCCCATGAAGGTTCTGATTAGAAACCGGACCGATCGGTTCCACACCATAATAGGAGCCTCCATTAAAGGCAATGAATTGCCGCAATGAATCCGCTTCAAACTTGAAGCTGGCAGTGTTTCCTTGCCTTACCAGTTCTCGCTGCGTAACATTTGTCGGGTCGGTTACTTCCCAAATTCTGACGGAACTATTTGCATTGGTCAATTGAAACTCTGCCACATTGCCTAAGCCAACAGATTCCAAGTCCCTGAACGGCATCTGGGTTCCAGCCATGGAAAGATTTCTGGTAAGGATAATTTCTAGGTAGTCCAACCAACCAACGGCACTTAGATTACCTCCCTTATTATAGGTAAGCGTAACATTCGTATTTCCCGAACCGAACTGCACCGGAGTGCAAGTGAATTCGTCTTCAGCATTCTTATTATACCCTCCAGAAACCTGCGGAACCACCACGCTTTCGACCGTGGTGCCATTGATCCGAAGTGAAAAGGTTGTTCCCCCTGAGAACGATTGTGCCAACACCCTTGATTTCAGAACACCGGTCTGGTTGGCCACATTAGAAAATCCAAAGTCAAAACTATAAGATGACTGAATGTCAAATTCTTCACCAAACCACTCCCTTCCAGATTTGAGAAGGTTCGAATTATCGCTTTCATGAAATTGATGATCCACGAAGGTGCTGACGGTATGCGTTGCAGGAGCATTAGTCGAGGCTGTCTCCGAAACCCTTCGTCCAACTCCTCGGTCGGCAGTGACATAATAATAAGCGCGGTCTGAATAGACATCAAATTCATGTCTGAAAAGTCCACAACTGCTACTGTCCTGCACCCAGGAGTGAGGTCCTTTGGCATAAAAGAGAATGTAATCGCCTTGATTGAACCTTCCATCTCCTTCGCCTACTACTTCAATCGCATTCTGCTGAAGGTCATCGAATCTGAAGGCTGAATTGGCTTGAGGCAGCATTCCTCCTCCGTTGCCGTACACATTGAGTCTTCTCGGGTCAATGGCATCAACGTTCATGCCCATGGCCTCCAGGTCATCATAGGTAATTTTGTAAAGACCATCCTGAGCAACCGCAACTTTGAACCAAGTGCCTGAAGCCAACACGGAGGATTGCGCAAACTGTGACGCCCCAATGGCCTTTCGGCTGGCCAAATATGTTTCTGACGTTCTGAGTTCATACTGTACCAGTTTCTCCAAAGCCCCATTAGAAGGGTTTTTTCTGATCGGCAGGAACTTAATTCGAGCGTAGGCCTGCTTCCTCTCGGTGTAGGTATCCACTGCAATGAAAATACTACTACCTATATTATTTATACCGGCTAACGCTGCTGATTCAGCATCCGAAAGAGGAACATATCTGGCATCTACAAGTGTCGCATCCAATGTCATGCCACTGGAAATCTTCACATTCTTAACTAAGTGAGGCAAATTGGTGTCATCGATGTAAACGGCCCCTTCAAACATGAGATACGTTCTTTTGGAACCATCATACTTTATTTCCGTAATGGGTTCGATCCAATTGATGATGGTTGCTGTTTTTGCGGAGGCAGCGCGACCTACCTTCGAAGTTGTTTGAGCAGAGCTAAGCTGATAATGCCCAATGAATACCAGGCTGACAAAGAATAATTTCAACGAAAATCTCATCTTCAGAGAAGGATTACTTAGACAAAATGAGTTCAACAAAAATCTTGTTCATAATAAATGGGAACAGTCTTTCGTTTTACTGTTGACCGCCAGAATTTATCAGGAAACAGCCGCTTAACGGCAACGGTTCAGAAATATTGCGCAAAATGCAAGAAATTAATCTACTTTGTTGCCAAGATTCCAAACTAAATTTATTCGTATTATTGTCCTTCAAAATTCAAAAAACCAGAATGCTGAAGCGGTTTTTCGTTGCCTTCGTGTTGGTATTTGCAGGGACTTGGTCGGCCAATGAAGCGTTTGCTCAGGATCCACAATTCACCCAATTCTACGCCAATCCAATCTATCTGAACCCCGCGTTTGCAGGTTCCAAGAGATGCCCTCGGGTCATTATGAATTACCGTAATCAGTGGCCGGCCATATCAGGGACCTTTGTTACCTACAGTGCATCCTTTGATATGGATATCAATGCGATACATGGTGGAATTGCTGGTCATTTTATGGCAGACCGCGCTGGCGAAGGGACTTTGAACAGCTTTGAGGGAAGCCTTATTTATGCCTACCGCATGAATATTTCCAGGAAATTCTCCTTGAGAATTGGAGCGCAGGCAACAATCGTTCAAAGGAGCATTGACTGGGACAAATTGACCTTTGGTGACATGATCGACCCTCGATACGGTTTCGTGTATCAGACCAATGAGGTAAGACCTAACACCAGTCGGATCTTTGCCGATTTTTCTGCTGGAATTATCGGATACACAGAAAATTTCTTCGTGGGTTTTGCCGCCCATCACATGTCGCAGCCTGACGAAGGTTTCGCAGGGTTCAGCAAATTGCCGGTAAAATTCACAGGGCATGCTGGCTATACCTTCTATTTCGGAAAAAGAAGAGAGCAGGATAAGAAGTGGGCTTTATCACCGAACATCTTATATCAACATCAGCAGGACTTTCAGCAGTTGAACTATGGTTTTTATCTGGCCAAGAGTTTCATGGTGGGTGGTATCTGGTTCCGTCAAAGTTTCAACAACCCAGATGCTTTCATTGTGCTGATCGGGTTTCAACAAGGCGCTTTCAAATTCGGCTATAGTTATGATGTAACTGTATCGTCCTTGACGAATAATACCGCAGGATCTCACGAATTTTCGCTCGGACTTCAGTTCGGCTGTAAAAAGCCCAAGAAAAAGTTCAGGGCCATCGACTGCCCATCGTTCTGATACAATATCGTAACCAAGAAGTCGTTTTTACGTTCAACACACGTTTCGAAACAACATAGTCATGAAGACAATTAAGGGAAATACCTTCAAGTTATTAGGCTTGTTCATCACTGCCAGTCTATTCTTGGCTGCCTGTCAGAAAGATAGGTCCAACACGACTGGATGGAATACCAATGACCCCAAGAATGGTGGTTTTGAAGTAGCACCTTGGGAAGGTCAGGAGACTGGACCTGGACTCGTTTTCATTGAGGGAGGTACCTTCACAATGGGTCGAGTTGAACAGGATGTTCGCCATGATTGGGATAACATTCCTAGGCGTGCCACGGTTTCATCGTTCTATATGGATGAGACCGAGGTAACTAATGTCGATTACCGGGAATATCTCTACTGGATCACACGCGTGTTCTACGCCAGCTACCCAGAAGTTTACAAACGTGCTTTACCTGATACTTTGGTCTGGAGAAGTAAGCTCGGATTCAACGAGCCTTACGTGGAACTTTATCTGAGACACCCAGCCTATAATTACTACCCGGTTGTGGGTGTAAACTGGTTGCAGGCAACAGATTATTGTGCTTGGCGAACCGACCGTGTGAACGAAATGATTTTGATCCGAGAGGGTGTATTGCGAACCAACCCGAATCAGGTAGACGAAGACAACTTCAACACAGATGCTTACTTGTCTGGGCAGTATGAAGGTCTGGTCCGTTCCGACCTTATTGACCTTGACCCTAATAAAGACACCCGTAAAGTGCGCATTGAGGATGGCATCTTGCTACCTCGCTACAGGCTCCCAACTGAAGCTGAATGGGAATTTGCAGCACTTGGCCTGATCGGAAATACTGTTTTTGAACGTGTCACTGAGAGACGACTTTACCCTTGGAACGGTGCCTATATGCGTAATGCTGATGACCAGTTCAAAGGTGAAATGATGGCAAACTTCAAACGAGGAAAAGGAGACAACATGGGTGCTGCCGGTTATTTGAATGACCGTGCCGACATTCCAACAGATGTTTCATCTTACTGGCCAAATGATTACGGTCTTTATTGTATGGCCGGTAACGTGAATGAGTGGGTAAAAGACGTTTATCGACCATTGAGCCTTGAGGATGATGACGATTTCAGAGCTTTCCGTGGTAACGTGTTTAAAACACAGCTACGTGAAGAAGAAGGCGAAATTGCCGAGAAGGACAGCCTTGGAAGGATCATCTGGAGAGACGTAACAGAAGAAGAGAACACTCAGCGTAGAAATTACAAGAAGGCAGACAACATCAATTTCTTGGATGGGGATTATTCATCGTCTATCTTCTATACTCAGGAAGAATACAACACAACTGGAGAGAAGGCCAAGAAAAGAATGTACGAGTGGGGTGCTACCTCTCTTATCAATGATGAAGCTCATGTTTATAAAGGAGGTTCGTGGAAAGACAGAGCTTACTGGTTGGTTCCAGGAACGAGACGTTATCTTGATGCCGAACAATCTACTGATGATATAGGCTTCCGTTGTGCCATGACCCGCGTTGGAACACAGACGCTAGGACAGTAAGATCTTCATAACTGACAGAAAACCCCGTGTCAAAACAACACGGGGTTTTTTATTTTTCGAGCATGGATATCCCATCGCTTTACAAGATCTACAAGCAGCATCCGATCATTTGCACTGACAGCAGAAAGATCGTTGAAGGCTGCATTTATGTTTCGCTGAAAGGTGAATCATTTGACGGTAATCGCTTTGCGATGGAAAGCCTTGAAAAAGGCGCTGCATATGCAATTGTGGATGATCCGAATATGGCCAAGGATGATAGGGTCATAGTTGTTGAAGATGGTCTTAGGACCTTGCAAGCCCTGTCATCCTACCACAGGCATCAATTCCAACTACCGGTCATTGGCATTACCGGTTCGAACGGAAAGACCACCACCAAAGAGCTGATGCATGCCGTCCTTAGCGAAAAATTCAAGGTACTGGCCACCGTAGGAAACCTGAACAACCACATCGGTGTTCCACTCACCCTCTTCCAGTTGACCGATAAGCATAAGATGGCCATCATTGAAATGGGAGCAAGCGCACAGGGCGACATTAAAGAACTATGCGACATTGCTGACCCGAATTATGCACTTATCACCAACATCGGTAAGGCTCATTTGGAAACGATGGGGGGATTGGAAGGTGTTCTAAAAACCAAAACAGAACTGTTCGACCATATAAGGATTCACGGTGGACGCTTGCTGGTTCACAGCTGTGACAAACTCCTTATGGAGAATACACGGAACGATAAGGCGTTTTACTACGGTGCGCTTCCGACAGACGATGTGCAGGGCCGGGTTGTACGTAATGGCGACCTTATCTCTGTTCAATGGCGCAGAAAAGGCTCTGAAACAACCTTGGATGAAGTGCCTATAGTACCCACAAACCTCACCGGAACGTACAACCTGCCCAACATTATGGCTGCCGTAGCAGTTGGTGTGGTTTTCGGGCTCCGAGATGATGAAATTGCCAAAGGCATCATCGGATATATCCCTAGCAATAACCGTTCGGAGATCAGAAAAAAGGGTTCCGTGACCTACATTCTAGATGCATATAATGCCAACCCGAGCAGCATGGAAGTGGCCATTAACAATTTGGTCGGTTCAGAAAGTGAAAATCATTCGGTAATTCTTGGCGAAATGTTGGAAGTTGGTCCAACAAGCTCCGAAGAGCATCGTAACATATGCGAGCGCTTAGCTACGCTGAAACTGAGCACGGTGTGTCTGGTGGGAAAGGAATTCCTGCGTTTCAAAGATGAATTCCCATTCCACTTTTTTGAGAATGTTGATGTCCTGAATGAATGGCTGTCAGCCCATAGCTTCGAAAATGAAACCATTCTGATCAAAGGTTCGCGGGGGAATAAGTTGGAGAAGGCGGCTCAGCTGTTGCTGGGGTGAGCGGCAAGCTATTGGGTATTCGGATCCATCCACAGAGAGCTCTAAGAAGACACTGAAGGCACAAAGAGTTCACTACGCTCACAGTTTTTACTACACACAGAGAGGCGAGTTCGCTTCGCCAACTGATGCTTTTTCACGCTAAGTCGCAACGAGAAGTGCGATGAATCGTATCTCGACAAGGATGATGGATCAACGAGTGACCGCTCTGGAGATCACGATCTTCTGAACTTCTGAAGTTCCTTCATAGATCTGTGTGATCTTCGCATCGCGCATCAAACGCTCCACGTGGTATTCCTTCACGTAGCCGTAACCGCCATGAACCTGAACGGCCTCAACGGTTGTTTGCATGGCCACTTTTGACGCATACAATTTTGCCATGGAGCTTGACAGGTCGTAGTTCATGCCCTGATCTTTGTGCCAGGCCGATTTCAGCACCAGCATTCTGGCTGCTTCTATTTCCGTAGCCATATCTGCCAACTTGAATTGAATGGCCTGATGCTGGTTGATGGTCTTTCCAAAAGCCTTGCGCTCCTTAGAATACGCCAAGGCCAACTCGTATGCTCCACTGGCAATTCCAAGAGCTTGAGCAGCAATACCGATGCGACCTCCGGAAAGTGTCATCATGGCGAATTTGAATCCGAAACCATCTTCACCGATTCTGTTCTCCTTCGGCACTTTCACATCCTGAAACATGAGTGAATGCGTGTCAGAAGAACGGATCCCCAACTTATCCTCTTTGGCTCCGATCGTAAAACCGGGCATTCCCTTTTCAACAATAAGAACATTGATTCCCCGATGCCCCTTGTCCTCATCGGTCTGGGCAATGACGAGATAGGTTGATGCGTTGCCCCCATTGGTGATCCAGTTCTTGGTTCCGTTCAATAGGTAGTGATCGCCCATATCGATGGCGGTGGTACGCTGCGATGTAGCATCTGAACCAGCTTCAGGCTCGGAGAGTGCAAACGCACCAAGCATTTGACCAGTAGCCAATGGAACCAGATATTTCTGCTTCTGTTCTTCCGTGCCATACTTCTCCAATCCCCAATTCACCAAGGAGTTGCAAACGCTCATGCAGACAGAGGCCGAGTTATCGATCTTGGAAATCTCCTCCATGGCCAGCACGTACGAAATCGTGTCCATGCCACTGCCGCCATACTTCGGGTCAACCATCAATCCAAGGAAGCCGAGTTCGCCCATCTTCTTCACCTGTTCGTGTGGGAACTCCATTTTGGTGTCGCGTTCAATAACACCTGGCAACAGTTCGGCCCGAGCAAAATCGCGGGCTGCTTTTTGAATCATCAGATGCTCTTCATTCAACTCAAATTTCATCTCAGGCTTGCTTTGGTGAGCGGCAAAAGTAGGTTTTTTGAGTGATGAGTGACCAGCAATGAGTGATAGTGCCTGCCCCATTCTAAAGCGAGAAAGATACGTTGTGCCAAGAATGCACGGATTTTCTCAGATTTGATGCCGATAAGTTTGCACACAATGAAAACCGATCCCATCAGCGCCCTTGGAGTCATGTCGGGAACATCGCTTGACGGGCTCGATCTATGTCTGACAGAGTTTCATTACGATGGAACATGGCGCTTCAGGATAGTCCATGCTGAGTGCGTGGATTACGATGAACGCTGGCGAAAGAAACTTGCAACTGCTCACGAATTGAGCGAAGAAAAGCTTCAGCAACTGCATATCGAATTCGGTCAATTCATTGGAGGGCATATAAACTCATTCCTCGACAGGGGCCAACTTGCAAAACCCGAGCTCGTTTGCTCTCATGGGCACACCGTTTTTCATCAGCCTGAGAAGGGAATCACCGTTCAAATTGGCGATGGACAGACCATTGCCAACACCACCGGAATTACCTGTGTGAATGATTTCCGTTCGTTGGATGTCTCACTTGGAGGACAGGGCGCGCCATTGGTCCCCATCGGTGACGAACTACTGTTCTCTGATTTTGAGGCGTGTTTGAATCTGGGCGGATTTTCCAACATCAGCTTTAAAGAAGATGGGGAAAGACGGGCCTTCGACATCTGCCCTGTGAACATTGTTCTGAATGAACTCGCAAACCGGCTCAACCAAGCGTTTGACCGCAACGGTCAACTCTCGCAGTCGGGGAAACTGAACGAAGCGCTTCTTGACCGTCTGAACGGCTTGAATCTGTATACAGATGAGATCCGCCCTTCTTTGTCCCGCGAATGGGTGGAATCGGTGGTCAATCCCTTGCTATCAGCATCTGGCCTCAGCGAAGTAGACCTCATGCGCAC
The DNA here is from genome assembly GCA_046047575.1 of Bacteroidota bacterium. Taxonomy (GTDB): domain Bacteria; phylum Bacteroidota; class Bacteroidia; order UBA10329; family UBA10329; genus UBA10329. The sequence continues at coordinate 12,365 of JBJOHR010000094.1, forward strand.
CTTTGTGGAACACGTGGCCATTCAGATAGCGCGCGTGGTTGAACGGAAGGCTGCCGGTGGACGCGTGCTGGTTACGGGTGGTGGGGCGTACAATTCCTTCCTAATGGAGCGATCGGAAACCTACTGCTTGGCCGACCTCATCATCCCCGACAGGCAGACGATAGAGTTCAAAGAGGCCTTGATCTTCGCCTTCTTGGGTGTTCTCCGCGTTCGGAATGAGATCAATGTGCTGAAAACCGTTACCGGTGCCGAGCGCGATTCGTGCTCGGGGGTGATTTGGCTTTCAAGCGCTCCTAGCTAAGGCTTAGGCATAATCTTACGGTTTAATTTCTCTTACATTTGCGCGGAAATTCTGAGCGTACCCACGCCTTGAAAGACCTACTGAAGAAATACGAGGAGACTCCTCCCGAGATCGTGTTTGAATGGAATGACCGCGAAACAGAAGCGCGCGGGTGGGTAGTGATCAACTCGTTGCGTGGCGGAGCTGCCGGTGGCGGCACACGCATGCGAAAGGGGCTCGACAGGAACGAGGTCATTTCGCTGGCCAAGACCATGGAGATCAAGTTCACGGTGAGCGGTCCGCCCATTGGCGGGGCCAAGTCGGGTATTGATTTCGACCCACGCGACCCACGCAGAAAAGCGGTGTTGGAGCGCTGGTTCAAAGCCGTGGCGCCTCTATTGAAGAATTACTACGGAACAGGCGGAGACCTGAACGTGGATCAGAAGAACGATGTGATCCCCATCACGGAATCATACGGTATCTGGCATCCGCAGGAAGGCGTGGTGAACGGGCACTTCCACCCTACCGAGGCCGAGAAGATCCACAAGATCGGACAATTGAGAAACGGGGTGTCTAAAATTCTGGAAGACCCGGATTATTGTCCGGACGGACCAGTGAAATACCGCGTGGCCGATATGATAACCGGATTCGGGGTAAGCGAATCGGTCAAGCACTTCTACTCTATTTTCAGGAATGAATCGCTTCTGGGCAAGAAGGTCATTGTGCAGGGTTGGGGAAATGTTGCTTCGGCCGCGGCCATGGAACTGGCCCACAATGGTGCGCAGATCGTTGGGATCATTGACCGCAATGGCGGACTCATCAACGAGTCGGGCTACGGTCTGCAGGCCATAAAGAAGCTTTTTATTGAGCATAAATCTGGCAACAGCCTGATGGTGGACAACATGCTGCCATTTGACGAGATCAATGCCAAGATCTGGGACGTGCCTGCCGATATTTTCATTCCAGCTGCTGCATCGCGTCTGGTAACGGCCGATCAATTGCAGCGACTGGTGAATGCCGGTGTCAAGACCATTTCAAGCGGTGCCAACGTGCCATTTGCAGACAAGGAGATCTTCTACGGACCCATTATGAGCCAGGCCGATGCGCAGGTCAGCCTCATTCCCGATTTCATTGCCAACTGCGGAATGGCCAGGGTGTTCGCCTTCCTCATGGAATCGCAAGACCCGGAGATAACAGACAGCGCCATTTTCAAAGACACATCCAACACCATCTATCGTTCGCTTAAGAACGTTCACGATAAGAACCCATCGCTTACCAATGTCAGCCGTACAGCGTTTGAATTGGCCCTGAGCGAACTTATGCCTCAAACAGAAAATTCACCAACCACTACACTTACTTAAATGGAAATCGTACTGCTTCTGATCTTCGTTCTTGGATACCTGTCAATCACCCTCGAACATACCCTGAAAATTGACAAATTGATCCCGGCCTTGGTCATGATGGCGCTGCTTTGGGCCGTTGTGGCCCTGTTCCATGTGCCCGTGTTCGAGATCATTGACGGACTGGTTCCAGTGGAACACATGGACGAAGTGTTGCTCCATCACCTTGGCAAAACAGCCGAGATACTGGTGTTCCTCATGGGCGCCATGACCATTGTGGAGATCACCGATCACTTCAACGGTTTCGGGGCCATCAAATCGTTTGTAAGGACCAAAGACAAGAAGGTGCTGCTTTGGATCATGGGCGGACTTGCATTCGTTCTTTCGGCCATCATCGATAACCTTACTGCCACCATCGTACTCATAACCATCCTTAAAAAACTGGTCGACAAGCAGGAGGACCGCCTGTGGTTTGCCGGTCTCATCGTTATCGGTGCCAATGCCGGTGGTGCCTGGTCGCCCATTGGCGATGTTACCACTACCATGCTTTGGATCGGAGACAGGGTATCTGCCGGAAAGTTGGTGGAATTCCTCTTCCTGCCATCGTTGCTTTGCATGGTGGTTCCTACCTTCATTGCCACCCTTTTGCCTCCGTTCAAAGGCCAGCTTACCGCGCCCGAAAGCAGCTCTGACGAAACGCCTGCCAGTTTGGGAATGCTTCTGTTAGGATTGGGAATGATCGTGTTCGTGCCGATCTTCAAAACGCTCACCCACCTGCCTCCTTACATTGGAATGATGCTCTCTTTGGCCGTGGTGGCCACCGTTGCTGAGATAAAAAGTCATCGTGCCTTTACCATGACCGCTGCTGCGCATCATCATAGTCCGGTACACTCATCATTGGCCAAGATCGAGATGCCAAGCATCCTGTTCTTCTTGGGAATATTGATGGCAGTTGCCGCGTTGGAAAGCGTGGGCATGATCTTCCAATTGGGCGAAAGCGTTCGCGCAGTTATTCCAGATGACATCTTCGTGATCCTGATGGGCTTCGGTTCTGCCGTTATTGATAACGTTCCATTGGTTGCGGCCAGCATGGGCATGTTCCAATTGCCATTGGATCACCACATCTGGCACTTCATTGCCTTCTCTGCCGGAACGGGCGGAAGTATGCTCATCATCGGTTCTGCAGCAGGTGTTGTGGCCATGGGCATGGAGCGCATCGATTTCATGTGGTACCTGAAGAACATTGCATGGTTGGCGTTGCTCGGCTTTGCCGCAGGTTGTGCCAGTTTCATGCTGTTGGTGCAGGTTCTTCACGGGATCTGACCTACCCTGACCCATCTTTTTAAGGCGGGGAACTGTCTTTCTAAATGACATTACACGTTCTCTCCGGCTCTCTCCCCGTTGAATTGGGGAGTGGCCGAAGGCCGAGGGGGTCGAACTGGATCAACCATTTTGATCCCATTTAAAGGCAACATATCTTTGGTGCGATGAGCATTAGAGTTGTTGAGCTATTTGCAGGTGTTGGCGGTTTCCGATTAGGATTGGAACAGGCCAGTTCTCAGTTCGATGTGGTTTGGAGCAACCAATGGGAACCCAGCACAACGAAGCAACATGCCAGTATGGTCTACGAAAGCCGCTGGCCGAACACCGATCACGCCAATGCAAACATTGAGGAGATCGTTGAACACCATTTCGATCAGATTCCGGACCACGACCTTTTGGTCGGAGGGTTTCCGTGTCAGGACTATTCTGTGGCAACTTCATTGAAGAATTCAAAGGGACTGCGCGGAAAGAAAGGTGTATTGTGGTGGAGCATTGAGGCCATTCTGAGAAAGAAGGCAGAACAGTGTCCCAATTACTTGATGCTCGAAAATGTGGACCGCTTGCTCAAATCGCCCGCTACTCAGCGTGGCCGCGATTTTGCCATTATACTCTCATCCTTGAACGCTTTAGGATACGCGGTAGAATGGCGTGTGATCAATGCTGCGGAATACGGCATGCCTCAGCGCAGAAGGCGCATTTTCATACTAGGTTATCACCGTTCTACAGACATCTACAAGCAGATAAAAGCAGCCAAAACCAAAACCGATTGGCTGACCAGAACCGGTTTGGTCGCAACTGAATTCCCGGTGAAAGAATCTGGCCAAAAGCCATTCTCTGATAAGATCGATCCCGACCTCAAAAAAGTCTCTGATCAATTCAATCAAGAAGGAAAGCTTTCTCCATTTCAGAATACCGGCTTGATGATCGATGGTCAGTTCTGGACACTGAAAACCGAAAGCGATTTCAAAGGCGATGAAAAAGTATTGGAAGAAGTTCTCGTTCCTAATGCAGAGGTTCCGAAGGAATTCTTCATCAGTAAAGAAGAACTGAAGAGTTGGGAGTTTCATAAAGGCGGCAAGAAGATTCAGCGGACAAACAGCAGCGGCCATAGCTATTCGTATTCCGAGGGAGGTATGACATTCCCGGACTCGCTCGATAGACCATCTCGCACCATTATTACGGGCGAAGGCGGCAAAACACCTTCAAGATTCAAGCACGTAGTGCTGAAAGACGGCAAATACCGCAGACTTGTCCCGAAAGAATTGGAACGGCTCAACATGTTTCCAGACGACCACACCAAACTGGACGGCATTACCGACCAGAAACGTGCATTCTTTATGGGCAACGCCTTGGTAGTTGGCATCGTGGAAAGGCTTGGAAAAGGCCTGGCCAAGAGAATCCGATAAGCCGGCTTCATCAATTATGTCTCAAATTAGCTACTCAGCCGTATTGGGAGCACACATTTTATACTTGAAGCATATACTAAAGCTAACACTTCGGTGTTTATAAAAGGCATGAATACCGAAATGGTCTGCATGCAACTTTGATACTTTCGATACGGAGCACAACCTACCTCAAATTTTAATCTCAAAACACATGAATCTGTTGTTCATAACCACAGCAATGGCACAAGGAACCGTAAGCGTTCCAGAAGAAGCGGGCGAAGAGAAAACACTGTCGATATTGGAGTTGATGACATCCGGTGGCCTTGGTGGCCAGCTGATCATGCTATCCCTTCTGGTGCTTTCCATAGTGGCCATTTACATTTTCATTGAACGATTCCTCACTATTCGGAAAGCTGGCGAAGAAGATGCTGCTTTCATGAGTGCTCTCAAGGATAGCATAACCAAAGGCGACCTTGCCACGGCCAAAGCAATTTGCATAAAGACAGACAGCCCTGTGTCTCGAATGCTGGAGAAAGGTATTGCGCGCATTGGTCGGCCGTTGGGCGACATTTCTGCTGCAGTGGAAAATGTGGGGAAATTGGAAACCTACAAGCTTGAAAAGAATCTGGCAACCTTAGCCACCATTTCGGGTGCTGCACCTATGATCGGCTTCCTTGGAACCGTTATAGGTATGATCCTGGCGTTCCATGAAATGGCCATGGCCGGTGGGCAGGTGAACGTAGAAATGCTGGCCGGTGGAATTTACACCGCCATGACCACTACGGTTGCTGGTCTGGTGGTGGGTATCCTTGCTTATTTGGGCTACAACAGTTTGGTTGCTAAAGTAGAAGCGGTCGTATTCAAGATGGAAGCACGTTCCACCGAATTCATCGATCTACTTCACGAACCCGCATAGCCAATTGTCAATTCCTAATTACTAATTCATAATTGTAAAAGGATGGGATTAAGAACAAGAAATAAGGTAAGTCCGAACTTCAACATGTCGTCCATGACCGACATCGTGTTCCTGTTGCTCATATTCTTCATGCTTACTTCCACCTTGGTGACCACCAATGCGTTAGACCTCGTGCTGCCAAGTAGTAAGTCAAAGTCGGTGAAGAAGCAAACGGTGTCTGTTTCTATCGATAAGAATCTGAATCACTTTGTGGATATGGATAAAGTGGATGCCCTTTCTGTGGAAAGTATACTGATGCAGCGTCTATCCAATGCCGAGGAAAAAGTAATTGTGCTTCGGGTAGAGCAAGGTGTGCCGATAGAGTATGCGGTGAAAGTGATGGACATTGCCTACCAGAACCAATACAAGATCGTCCTGGCCACAAAACCAGAATAATGACCGATCAGGAGAGAAAAAATAAACGCAAGGGACTGATCACGTCTCTCACCATTCACGCGTTGCTGCTGCTGGCATTCGCGTTTTTGGGCATGACCTACGTTTATCCGCCACCCGAAGAAGGCATGATGATCAACTTCGGAAATACCGAAACAGGTTTGGGTCAAGTGGAGAGCGAACCCGTGCAGAACACGGAAATTCAAGAAGAGGTAGTAGAGGAGGTCGCCCCTACCGAAACGGTAGAGGAAACGCCAGTGGAAACAGCAGAAGAGGAAGTGGTTACGCAAGAAATGCTGGAAGCCATTGCTCTGAAAAAAGCGGAGGAAAAGAAACAGAAACAAGAAGCCGAAAAACGAGCGGAAGAAGAGCGTAAGAAAGCCGAGGCCGAAAAAATCCAACAGGAAAAAGAGGCTAAGCTCAACGCGCTGTTCAATCAGGCCAAAAAAGGCTCAGGTACCGGAGAAGGAAACACCAAGCCTGGCGGTAATCAGGGAAGTCAGGACGGAACCCCTGGCGCGCCCCATGGCCTAGGCGGAAGCGGTAACGGCATGTCGTTCGACCTTGGTGGCAGAAGCATGGTTTCGGCACCGAAGATCAACGACACTTCGCAAAAGGAAGGAAAAGTGGTGGTAGAGATCATTGTAGATAAATACGGCAAAGTCGTGAAAGCAACACCAGGGGCCCGAGGTTCCACCACCACCGATCGCCACTTGGAAAAACTGGCCACGGAAGCTGCCTACAACACCAAGTTCAACTCAAAGCCCGATGCCCCTATTCAGCAAAAGGGAAGCATGACCTTCGTTTTCATTCTGGAGTAATGAGTTATTCAGAAACGCTGGATTACCTGTTCAGCCAGTTGCCCATGTATCAACGACAAGGGGCCACTGCCTTCAAAAAGGATCTTACCAACACCTTGGCACTTTGCAAACTGCTTGGTGATCCACAACAGAAATTCAAGAGTATCCATGTTGCCGGAACCAACGGGAAAGGATCCGTCAGTCACATGCTGGCTTCCGTTTTTCAAGCTGCTGGTTACAAGGTTGGGCTTTACACATCACCTCATCTCAAGGATTTCCGAGAGCGGATCAAGATCAATGGTGAGTTGATATCTGAAGGATCGGTCATTGATTTTGTAGATAAACACAAGGACGACTTTGAAAACATTCAACCTTCCTTTTTTGAAATGACAATTGCATTGGCTTTTGACCATTTTGCTAAGAATGAGGTTGAGATGGCCATCATCGAAGTCGGTTTGGGAGGAAGGTTGGACAGCACCAACGTCATTACACCCGAACTTTCCGTCATTACCAATATCGGTTACGACCATCAGCAATTCTTGGGCGAAACATTGCCTGAAATTGCTGGGGAGAAAGCCGGCATCATCAAAACCAATGTGCCGGTTATTATTGGGGAATTCCAGCAAGAAGTAGCTGGGGTTTTTGAACGGAAAGCACGTGAAACTAACAGCCGTTTGCGCTTCGCTGACCGCGAATGGGAAACCCGTGATGTGGAATTGATTTCAACGGCAGTGGATGATTATTCGTTGAAATTGAGTGTACGCCATTACGATGGCTTGGAACTGGAATTTGAAGGTCAGTTGACGGGACCGCACCAGAAGAAAAACCTCATCACCGTGTTAGAAACCGTCCGCACGCTGAGCGATATGGGTTGGAACGTTACACGCGACCATTTCAAAGAGGGCGTGAAAACCGTGGTTGACCGAACAGGATTGATGGGTCGCTGGCAGATCCTGCAGCGCAACCCATTGGTAATTGCCGATACGGGCCACAACAAGGAAGGACTGCTTCCCAACCTCCAGCGGCTTCTCGCGAACCGAAAACCTGAACAACTTCATTTTGTTTGGGGAATGGTAAACGACAAAGACGTTGTGGGGACGTTGAAACTGCTTCCTCCAGCGTCTAGCTACTACTTCTGTAAACCAGATGTGCCACGGGGCTTGGATGTCTCCGTTCTAGTTGATAGAGCATCGGAACTAAACTTAAAGAACTCGTCCCATGCGTGCGTTCAGGATGCTTTACAGGCGGCCGTTGCAGCGGCTAAGCCAACCGAAATAGTTTATGTTGGCGGAAGCACATTTGTAGTAGCAGAGGTGGTATGATTTTTCTTCTTGCAAATTTGAAATCCTTCTTTACATTTGCAGCCCCGAATTCGGGAAATTAGCTCAGTTGGTTCAGAGCACCTCGTTTACACCGAGGGGGTCGGGGGTTCGAATCCCTCATTTCCCACCAAAAGAAAAGCCTTCCAAATTGGAAGGCTTTTTTGTTTCTATCCGGTTCAGGACCGGAAACCGTAAACCAGCTGTTTCCAGAAGCTGTGAACCGGGAATTTTTCTATTCCTGGAAATCCGATCCTGTACGAACCATCTTGGCTCTGCGGCACATAACTGGTGCGGAAAACATAATCCCAAAGGCTAAGGCTGATACCGTAATTCATGCCATGCGGATGTTCTTTCGGAAGGTCATAAGCGTGATGATATAAGTGCATCACCGAGTTGTTAAAAATGTACTTGAGCGGTCCCCAAGTAATACGAACATTGGCATGATTGAGGTGCCCAATGGTGATAGCAACAAAATGAATGAAGAACGCCTGCTCAGGTTCGAACCCGCCAACAAGCATGACCGCAATCGTTTTCAACGGCTTGTAGAACACGTTTTCCATCCAATGGTAGCGCAAGTGAGCTGCAAAACCCATTTCCTCTACGGAGTGATGCACTTTGTGAAACCTCCAAAGAATTTCATATCGGTGAAGCAGCACGTGAGTGAACCATTGTACGAAGTCGTTCAGAATAAAGAAGATGAGAATCTGCGCCCAGCCCGGCAAGGCGGTAAAATCGAAGAAACTCAAGGAGGTCATGGTTATTCCGAACAGACCGAACGAATGTTCGAGCACAGCATAAAGCCCGGTGATCATCAACCCGAAAATGAAGAAGTTGAAGTACATGTAAAAACCATCCAACCAGAAATCCTTTCGGATGATCGGCTGGTTCTTCCGCCAAGGAAAGGCCATTTCCAATCCCCAAACGATCAAAGACAGCACCGTTAGTCCCCAGAAATAATTCTGGTACCATGGTTTATAGTCGTAATTGAAGGTTACTTCACTTAGAATCCAACCCCAGTAATTACCTACTTCATCAACTATTATTTGAATCACTTCGCTCATTTTGCTCCTGATAAGTTAACTCCTTTCCGTATAACTGTGCTTCCCAATGCTATCAACCAGACCACTTTAACGTAGAACACGGGTTTGTACACTTCATAATTGTCATGTATGAACATGACAAGGCCCATAGCGGTCAGTCCTAAAACAATGGTGAAAATGCTCAGCCATTTATCAGTGATGTTGAACTTGAGAAGGCCCGCACCGAGTAACACCAGACCCGCACCGGAGAACACCTTTCCGAACCGAGACAGGCAGGTTATGTAATGGGTTATTGGCAAAATGCCGTCCATGAACTGCTGAATCTCTTCTGGCGATTTATCCATTGTCATGCCGATGCCCCAAGCTCCGAATGAGTAGTAGAAGGCCGTGGCAAGTGCAGAGACGAACGTACCAACGATCAAGACCCCCGCTCCGGAAGTGGTGATGGCACGGAATGGTTCTTTGAACGTAATGGCCGCCAAACCAACAATACCAGCTCCCATACCTACCCATCCGAAAATGTGCATTCTATAAAGCCAGATCCAAGGCCAAAAGTTCTGGTTTATGGCGGTAAAGTCAGACGGTACCAGATACTCGCCTGAATGGTGTGGCAATAAGACCCAGCCGATGACAAGCATGAGAGCACCGGCTATCAGCGCCCAACCAGTGAATTTAGTTTCAAAATCGTTTTTCATTTCCGTGATGGTTTTAAAAGAAAAGCTAACGAAGCTATCTGCTGGAAGATGAAAAGATTGTGACAATAGTTACTGTGGTCTACGGTGCAGCTTGCTGATGACTCCATTCTATCCAAGAACCATCGTAATTTTTAATGTTACGATAGCCCAAGAGCTCTGTAAGAACGAATAGTGTATGCGCAGAACGAACACCAGAATGGCAATACGTGATGATTGGTTTTGTGCCATCAATTCCAACAGCATTAAAATTTGACCTGAGTTGATCGGCATGCAGAAACTTCTGTGTTCCGTTGAAATCTACTGCCATGGCCCAATCCAAATTCAATGCATTTTCAATATGTCCTCCATAGGCCGCACCTTCTTTGAGTTCCCCGTTGAATTCCTGTTCGCTTCTTGTGTCCAGTAGAACAAAAGCATTAGAACCAAGATTCGAACGTAGGTAGCTTATAGAAGCATAAATTGACGAATCAGGCTGCGAATGAAACTGGTAATTGCTTGGCGTATGACTTACTTCCGCATTTGTCAACTGCCTATTTGCAGCCACCCAAGACCTCAACCCACCATTAAGAAGCTTTACGTTAGGATGGCCGTAAAGCTTCAAGATCCACCAAAGCCGGGCGGCATCGCACTCAGCCTTGTCATCATAAATAAGGAGAGTGTCTGCAGGCTCAATCCCCAGCTTGCTGAGCAATAACTCCATATGAAGTTGAGTAGGCATCATACCTCCGTACGGATACGCGGTATCAGTAATATCAGTCCGCCAAACGTTCTGCGCTCCCAGTATGTGGCCTGAATCGAATTCTTCGGGTTTGCGCAGGTCAATGAGTTTCCATCGCGCAGCGGAATTGATCACATCTTCAACTTCTGCAAGACTTTCAACTGAGGCATATTCTGAAATTGTTGATTGCGTCTGTTCCGAATTGCCGCATCCATTCAGAAACAGCGATGCGAAAATCAGCAAGCCGCTAATCTTCCAACTCATACCAATCAATATTGGTAAGCGGTTGCCTTCTTCCTGCTTTTTCGGGTGCATAGTATTTGGCAAGGTAATCCAGAATGAGTGGTTCTGCTTCGCCCAGATCCCAAAGGTTCTGCGTTTCCTGCATCCATCTTATCATGGTAAGCCAACCTTCTCGGGTAGCCCGATTCTGCGTTACCATTTGGGCAGAATGACAACTTGTGCAATTGTTGATCACCAACTGTAGGTTCTCACCTTCCTTGAATCCGGTAGCGAGGTGAATTCCGTTCTCGTATTCAGGAACGGGTGCTTCTGCAACAACCGTTGGCGCTTCGGTCTTAACTTCAAAGTCGAGTATCGCAGGGTTGAGCATATAGTAAACGAGTGAAAAAACACCGGCCACTAACAACAACACCAAACGGGTCACAGTTGCAATGTGTCCGTGAACTTCATCAAGAATTTTCTGCCGTTCTGGATCGACCATCTTACTTGATCTTAACCGCAATACGATGACAGGCGTTGTTCAGATATCCTTTCGGATTCCATGCCGGCAATACCATTGGTTGTGCGTTTCCAGAACTGTCTGTGGCGCGAGCCCAAACCTCGTAATAGCCATCCTGCGGAAAATCTACTTTGGCACTGAAATGTTGCCAAGCCGTTCGATTTGCGGGTTTTTCCAGATTGCATGATCTCCACGTTGAACCAAAATCGATGGAGTATTCCATTTTGCTCACTTCCAGATCACCGGCCCAAGCGTGTCCGCGTATATTGAGCGTTTTGCCTTTGTCAAGCATGGCGCCTGTTTTCGGATATGTGATCAACGATTTCACAGGCATTGATTCGATGATGCACATATCTTCATCTTTCACTTTATCGCCCGGAGCAACAGGCTTGCACGGCACGCGGTAGCTTGGAGATTCCATCTTGGGGCCATCGTGAACGATATTCCTAACAGCAATTCTCTTTAGCCATTTACCAGAAACGGATGCCGGCCAACCACCAATTACCAATCTCAATGGATAACCATGCGCCAAAGGAATTTCTTCGCCATTCATCTTAAAGGCAATGAGTGTTTCATCTTCCATTGCCTTGTTCATTGGAACACCTCTGGAAATGACCACTTTTTCTGGGTTTCCCGTAAGGTGAACGTCTGCTCCGTAATAACCGATGTAAACTGCATTGCTTTTGACGCCAACATCTTTCAACACATCTGCCAATCGCACGCCCGTCCATTCGGCACACGAAACCGCACCATATTCCCATTGATTTCCTTTGGCCGGTGGATTGAATTCCTTCCTGCCGTTACCTCCACACTCTATGGTCAGCTGATATGTGTGCTGCGGAAATTTGGTCTTCAGTTCTTGAAGTGTATATGTTTTTGGCTTCGAGACCGATTCTCCATCAATGGTAAGCGTCCATTTGTTCACATCTACATCTTCCGGAATCAATCCGTTGTTTCGGATGAACATCTTTTCGTTCGGAGTCACTTTATCGTCCAATAAATGTGGAGCAGATTCGATGTTCCACGGTTTATTGTTGAGCACTACCATGTCCTTGTGCTTTTTAAACATGGCGTAAGGGTCGCCATCCTGAAGAATAACCGGCACATAATCCTTGGGTAGGTTGTTGCCAAACACGATGCGTGACCCGATAAGTGCTCCCAGCGTTGCTATTGACGAGCGCTTGATAAAGTTCCTTCTGCTTTTCATGACCAAATAAACACGCAAATTATCGTTAGCAATTTAGCCCTTCTGTGACAAGTGGCACACTTAAGACCACGATCAAGAAAGAGCATGATTCCTCAAAGGAAGCTCGCAACGAATTCAAACGGTCTGATCGGTCTGGGGGATTTCGACCTTATCAATGCACAATGAGCGGAGTCGATTCTCTTCTCGCCCCATCTGTCAATACAATCGAATATGACCCAGCACCGAGCGAAGCTGTGCTCAAGGTCATTCGGTTGCTGATCTCATCAGTCCTCCACGTTCTAATGACCTGACCATTTGACGAAACCAACTCCAACACCGCTTTCCCTTTTACTTCAAATCGTTCATCAAACTCAACCACTACCTGATCACCGGTCGGGTTCGGGTAAACCAACATCAATCTATCATCCATCGGGTATGTTCTACCCTCTGTTCCGAGCGGGTTGGAAGAGTGATACAAACGCACACAGCCCATCTTGTTTCCATTTTCATCAATGGCACACAACATCACCGAATCGCGGCCAAAGAACTCCATTGTACCAAAGCTATCGGAGAAGTTGTTATTATCAACTCCATTCCCGCCTCCATTCCACAGGGAGTCGATGGTACCATAACTGTAGCCAATAAGGTCTATCACCGAATCTAAACTGTGATTGAGGTAACCTTCATCATGCGATGCCAGTCCACTGGCGCTCAATTCAGGAAGGCCGGCATTGGTTCCATCGTCCACCATGGAACTGTGGCTATCGCCAGAAATGACTATCACGTCCTTTATCTCGTTCTCTTCCACAAAATCCAAAACACCATTCAGGTCGGCAGGATAGGCGGCCCAGAGGTAAGCCAGACTCCAAGCGTATTCGACCAAAGCGGGGCTTAAGACCTGTAATTGAATGGCAATGTTGAGAAACTGCGTGAACCGTTTGTTGAACATCACGCTACTGCCTATCACCTTCCAGTCGGCCGTAGAATTCTGCAGACCATTGAGCAGCCATTGGCGCTGCGGGGCACTCATCAGACTGTGCTCTGGTCCAGGCTCAAATGAATAGGTGTTAGACTCCGGGTGATAAACGAAAGGGTCGTTCTGTGGCGTTGCCGGATTTCTAAGATCCAGCATGAAGAATTCAATGTTGCCCAATTTGAATGAATGGTAAATGCCAACGCTCGTATCAACAGCCTCATAACCGGGAAAATGATCGAAATAGCCGCGTATGGCACCAGGAATCACCGCAGAATCGAACTCAATGGTCTGTATATCATAAAAGAAGGAATCAGGAGCCAACTCAACCGCATTGATCTGTGGAAACGTGTTTCCCTGATTGCCATTGTGACAGTAAGAATCATCGTACACGTAATCAATCGCAGTGTTGTTCAGAACGAACCCACTCATGTTCGGGTCATTGTATCGCCAAGAAAAAGCATTGGCTATACGATCTGGGTAAAGGTTGTAATCCCAACCGAAAGGAGTTGGAGGATATCGCCAATCGCCCAAATGAATGAACAGCATGGGGTCGAACGCTTTTATGTGACCGAAGAGCGGAAAATTCTCAAAGTAGTTGCACGAACCTACCACAACCTTATAATGCCCCAACGCACCTTCTTCTGGAAACGAGGTGAAGTTGTAAACGGAATCCTGCAGCTGACCATTTATCACAAATCGATAGTAGTACTCTTTGAACGGCTGTAAGCCCGGAACATTGGTAACAACCATTGAGAATTGATCGGAGCGCGTGCTGTCTGAAACAAGGAATGAGGTTGAGAAAGACGCCAAGGTATCGAGTTCAATTTCGAATTCGGTAGGAACGTTTGTCCGGACATAGATGCGGGCCGATTCTGACGTAACTCCTCCAACTACAGGGCCAGATGTGATCTGTTGGGCCAGAACGGTACATGGAAAAAGAAGAGCAATGAGGAGGAATTGTTTCATGATGGATAGAACAAACTTACGCTACGGTGGTTCGCAAACTGTTATCGAAGCGCTAAATTCGCCCAATGTCTCATTTCTGGCGCGCCAAGCAATTTGCCAAATACCTGACCGTAGCCAAAAACCGGCATGGGATCCACTCCCCTTTCGTGTATGAATTACTCGATTCGGTCATTTACGATAAGACAGAATTTGAGGAATATTCCAAAGTTGAAGCAATACGGCAAGCGCTCTTAAGGCGACCAGATGAAATAAACATTACCGATCTGGGTGCGGGTTCAATCGTCAATCGTTCCAAGCGAAGAAAGGTGGCCGACATTGCAAAGAATTCAGCAAAGGGAGGAAAATGGGGCGAACTGCTTTTCCGATTGGTACGGCATTTTGAACCCCAAACAATGATCGAGCTGGGGACTTCTCTTGGTGTTGGCGGTCTGTACCAATCGCTCGGCAACCCGAATGGTAAACTGACCACATTTGAAGGCTGCCCCAACACAGCGGCCATTGCCAGAGAACAGTTCGATCAGGCGCATGTGAACCCTACGATCATCGAGGGCGACTTTGACGATACACTTCAGCCGTATCTCAACTCCATCGAAAAACTGGATTGGGTGTTCATTGACGGCAATCATCAGAAAGAACCCACTATCCGTTACTTCGAACAATGCTTGGAAAAATGTCATCATGATTCGGTGCTGCTTTTTGATGATATCTATTGGAGCAAAGGAATGGCCGAGGCCTGGGCGAACATCAAGGCGCATAAGCGTGTTACGGTTACGCTCGACCTTTTTCAGGTAGGAATCGTTTTCCTCCGGAACGGACAGGCCAAACAGGATTTTGTAATACGGTATTGACCTTACTTTAGCCCTTCGAAATGGAGATCAATTTCATACCCGCAAAAGATGTGATCCGAACGGAACACATTGCCAAAGTTTATGTGATGGGGGCTGAAGAAGTACACGCATTGCGCGACATCAGTATCACCATCAAACAGGGCGAATATGTGGCTTTGATGGGGCCTTCCGGTTCTGGAAAATCGACCTTGATGAATATGATCGGTTGTTTGGACACCCCTTCTTCAGGCCACTATTTTCTAGATGGGCAAGACGTAAGCAGAATGACGGACAATCAGTTGGCCGAAGTGCGCAACAAGAAGATCGGGTTTGTATTTCAAACGTTCAACCTGCTACCAAGATCCACTGCGTTGGATAACGTAACATTACCATTGATCTATGCCGGAATGGGTGGCAGCGACCGTAAAAAACGTGGCGAGGAAGTCTTGAAACAGGTTGGATTGGGTGATAGAATGACCCATCGTCCGAATGAGCTTTCCGGTGGTCAGCGACAACGGGTTGCGGTGGCGCGCGCGCTGGTCAATCGTCCGGCATTGATCCTTGCAGATGAACCGACCGGAAACCTGGATTCTAAAACCTCCATAGAGATAATGGGGCTTTTTGAAGAAATACATCGCAACGGGAACACGATTGTTGTTGTGACCCACGAAGAAGACATTGCACAGCACGCACACCGCATTATCCGATTGAAAGATGGATTGGTGGAATCGGATCAGATCAATGAGAACATTCAAACTGTTTTGCAGGAATCATGAAGGTCTATACCAGAACAGGAGATGACGGCACCACAGGCCTTTTTGGTGGAGCTCGTGTGCCCAAGCATCATATTCGCATAGAAAGTTACGGAACGGTAGATGAGCTGAACTCCTATATCGGCCTGGTGCGCCATCGCCATATCGATCCCCGATCGGCCGATCTGCTGGGTGAGATCCAAGACCGACTGTTCACCATTGGCTCCATATTGGCATCGGACCCCAGTAAATCAAACCTTGTGGTTCCAGACCTTCACTCTTCAGACATCGATCTATTGGAAAGGGAAATGGACCGCATGAACGAATCACTGCCCGAAATGCGCTCATTCGTGCTTCCTGGTGGAAACGACACGGTCGGTTTCTGCCACATTGCTAGATGCGTTTGCCGCAGGGCCGAGCGGCTCGTAGTACAGTTGAACGAAACCGAGAAAATTTCTCCGTTGGTGGTAAAATATCTGAACCGACTTTCCGATTATCTCTTTGTGTTGAGCAGAAAGATAACTCAGGATGATGGGTTGGCAGAAATTCCATGGAAGCCCCGTAAATAGTGCGCTTCAGCGATTTTCAGGCAAAAAATCCATCCCTATTTCCTGTCTTGATTTAATTTTTAGCTTTGCGCAAAATAGAGCAGGTAACCCCAAACACCATCAGTCATGTATTGGACACTAGAATTAGCATCACGATTGGAAGACGCACCTTGGCCAGCAACAAAGGACGAGTTGATCGATTTCGCCATGAGATCCGGAGCTCCAATGGAGGTGGTGGAAAACCTGCAGGAAATTGAGGATGATGGCGAAGTGTTCGAAAGCATTGAAGACATTTGGCCAGATTATCCCACTAAGGACGACTTCTTCTTCAATGAAGATGAATATTGATTCAACGGACAAATTGAGTTAAATACGGCCTCGCCTCTTGGTGGGGCCGTTCTTTTTACCGCCCTTTGGATTCTATGCAACTGAATTATGCGCCATACGGCCTTCTGCTACAACACGCCTTCAAACTGGCACACGGGTCGCGTTCAAAGACCGACACGGTAGCCGTTAGCCTTGCCCATGAAGGGCTTGTCGGATTCGGTGAGGCCGCACTGCCTCCATATTTGGGCGAAACCTCCGAGTCGGTGATGCGGTTCCTTTCCAGGGTCGATACGTTTCAGATCCAACTCCATGATCCTGAACATACGCGTAACTACATCGATTCACTCAGTCCTACCGACAATGCTGCCAAAGCCGCCATCGGAATTGCTTACGTAGACCTGCTTGCCAAAACGCGCAACGTGCCTAGTAGATCATTGTTCGGAATCACTTCTGACCTGACACCGACAAGCGCTTTCACCATCGGCATTTCAGAATTGGAGGAACTACCTGCCAAATTGCATCAGGCAGCCGGTTTCGGAATTATTAAACTCAAACTTGGTGGCAGCAACGATCTGGAATTGTTCAACGCTGTACGGCAAATGACCGATAAACCTCTGATGATAGATGCCAATCAAGGTTGGAAGGATGCAGAAACGGCCCTGCGAATGATAGATCATTTTACCGGTAAGAACGTGCTCTTGGTGGAACAACCACTTTCAATACAGACCGATCCGAACGATTGGTATTGGCTGAAAGAAAGAAGCCCGGTACCCATTTTCGCTGATGAAAGTGTGAAGCGGCTTTCCGATCTTTCTCTGGCGCATGATCTATTCCATGGAATCAACATCAAGCTGATGAAATGCACTGGAGTGTTCGAAGCATTCGACATGATCGGACATTGTCGGAAAAACGGACTGAAAGTGATGATCGGTTGTATGACCGAATCGAGCTGCGCAATAATGGCCGCGGCCCAATTGGCACCTTTGGCCGATTTCGCTGACCTAGATGGACCTTGGCTCATAACCAACAACTACTACGAAACGCCTGAATTACGGTCTGGGAAACTGCTTCTACCCGATGCCTCAGGCCATGGATCTCTGCCGATTCCGGGTTTGCATCCCCTGCTTTAAGCCTACTGTCTTATGTTGACCTCAAGGTTGGTTGCATCGGGCTAAAAGGCTTAATTTCGCCCGCTTGCATGACAGGTTGTCTGACTGCCGCCAACGGAATGGTTGTTGACATCCCGAGTGCCACTCAAATAGGAATTCACACGTAATGATCAATTTTATTAATAACCTGGCCAAAAGGTTTTTCGGAACCAAGGCTGACAAGGACATTGAAGAAATTCAACCCTATGTCGATCAGATCAACAAGATATTCGCTGAGCTGAAGAACGTTTCTGACGATGCCCTGCGCGGAAAGACCAAAGAACTGAAGCAGCGCATAGCCGACCACTTATCGGAAGAGCGCAAAGAAATAGCGGAACTTACGGCTAAAGCAGAACTACCCGAAACCGATGTTGAGGAAAAAGAGCGCCTCTACGATAGGATCGATAAGATCGAGAAAGACTCGATCGACAAGGTAGAAGAGGTATTGCTCGAAATTCTTCCGGAAGCCTTTGCCGTGATAAAAGAAACCGCACGCAGACTGAAAGAGAACGGCAAATTGGTGGTAAGCGCCACCGAAATGGACCGCGACCTTGCCGCAAGAAAAGGCTATGTCACCATTGAGGGAGCTTATGCAACTTTCCCAAAATCGTGGTTGGCGGGTGGAACCGAGGTTACCTGGGACATGGTGCACTATGATGTGCAGCTGATCGGTGGTGTAGCGCTTCACAAAGGACGGATCGCTGAAATGGCAACGGGAGAAGGAAAGACCCTTGTGGCCACGCTTCCCGTTTACCTGAATGCCTTGGCAGGCCGCGGTGTTCACCTGGTGACGGTGAACGATTATCTGGCCAAACGTGACTCTGAGTGGATGGGACCGTTGTACGAATTCCACGGATTGAAAGTGGATTGTATTGATAAGCATCAGCCCAATTCACCTGAAAGACGTGCTGCTTACAATGCCGATATCACTTTCGGCACCAACAATGAATTCGGCTTTGACTACCTGAGAGACAACATGGCGCGCGAAGCAGGAGATCTGGTTCAACGCAAGCACAATTACGCCATTGTGGATGAGGTCGATTCGGTTTTCATTGACGATGCCCGAACACCATTGATCATTTCCGGCCCGGTTCCGCAAGGCGACAAGCACGAGTTTGACGAACTGAAGCCCAAGGTGGAGAAACTGCTGAACGTTCAGAAAACGCTCTTCAACACCACACTTACCGATGCCAAAAGACTGATATCGGCCGGGACTGATGGTTACAAAGAAGGGGAAGGCGGAATGGCTCTGCTACGTTGCTACCGCGCATTACCTAAGAACAAGGCCCTGATCAAGTATTTGAGTGAGCCAGGCGTGAAGCAGATCCTGCAGAAAACGGAGAACTACTACATGCAGGATCAGAACAAGGAAATGCATAAGGTCGATGCCGAGTTGTTTTTCGTAATAGATGAAAAACACAACTCCATTGAACTGACGGAAAAAGGTCTCGACCTCATCACGAAGAACATGGAGGACGACCAGTTCTTCGTTCTGACAGACGTTGGTTCTGGCATTGCCGAGATTGAGAAAATGCAGGTTTCTGATCAGGAAAAGGCCAAGAAGAAAGATGAGCTGATGCGCGATTTCGCCATCAAGAGCGCCCGTGTTCACTCCATGAACCAGCTGTTCAAAGCCTACACCCTTTTTGAGAAAGATGTGGAGTACGTGGTGATGGACAATAAGGTGAAGATCGTTGATGAGCAGACCGGCCGTATCATGGACGGAAGGCGCTATTCAGATGGTCTTCACCAAGCTATTGAAGCCAAGGAAAACCTGAAAGTTGAAGCTGCCACACAGACCTGGGCAACGGTCACACTACAGAATTACTTCCGTATGTACAGCAAGCTTTCCGGTATGACCGGAACAGCCGAAACGGAGGCTAAAGAATTGTGGGACATCTACAAATTGGATGTGATGGTCATTCCTACCAACAGACCCATTTCCAGAGAAGACAAGGACGATCTTGTGTACAAGACGACTCGCGAGAAGTACAATGCAGTTATTGACGAGATCGTCAACCTAACGGGCCAAGGCCGTCCAGTGTTGGTAGGTACTACCTCGGTAGAGATCTCTGAGCTGCTGAGCCGCATGCTTAAGATCAAGAAGATCGAGCATAACGTTTTGAACGCCAAGTTGCACGCCAAGGAAGCCGACATTGTTGCCATGGCCGGCAAACCAAGTGCGGTGACCATTGCCACCAACATGGCGGGTCGAGGTACGGACATCAAACTGACCGAGGAGGTGAGGAAAGCAGGCGGTTTGGCCATCATTGGTACCGAACGCCACGAAAGCCGAAGAGTTGACCGCCAGTTGCGTGGTCGAGCCGGTCGTCAGGGAGATCCTGGTTCTTCGCAGTTCTACGTTTCATTGGAAGACAACCTGATGCGACTTTTCGGTTCGGACCGAATTGCCAAGCTGATGGATAAAATGGGATACGAGGAAGGTGAGGTGATTCAACACGGAATGGTTTCCAAATCCATTGAACGGGCGCAGAAAAAGGTTGAGGAGAACAACTACGGCATCCGTAAACGATTGTTGGAGTATGATGACGTGATGAACGCTCAGCGCGAAGTGATCTACAAGCGCAGAAGACATGCACTGCAAGGCGAGCGACTTTCAGTAGATGTGCTGAACATGATCCACGACACGGCTGCACTGTTGGTTGATGAATTCCATGAGGCCAAGGATTTTGAAGGATTCAAATTGGATGTGATCCGTGTCTTCTCTTCTGAATCGCCCATTACCGAACAGGAATTCCACTCACTGAAATCAGATGCTTTGACCGATAAACTTGTTCATTCGTTAACCGAAAGCTACAAGCGGAAAAAGGCAAGTGTTGCTGAACGCGCATTCCCAGTGATCGCCAACGTGTTCGAAACGCAAGGCGAAAAATTCAAGAATATCGTGATCCCATTCACAGATGGAATCAAGAGTTTGAATGTGGTGGTGGACCTGGCCAAGACCTACGAACTCAGAGGTTCGAACCTTCCGTTGGCGTTTGAGAAGAACATTATTCTGGCCATTATTGACGAACAATGGAAAGAGCATCTGCGCGAGATGGACGAACTGAAACATTCGGTTCAGAATGCATCTTACGAGCAGAAAGACCCACTGCTGATCTATAAGTTCGAAAGTTTCAACCTGTTCCAGAAAATGTTGGACAGAATGAACCGCGAAGTGATCTCGTTCCTGTTCAAAGGCGACCTGCCCAATGCGGAGAACACGCGGGTACGGGAGGCTGTTGAGCGGAAAGAACGAGTAACTGCATCAAGGGCCGAAGTGACCCAACCGCGCCAAGCAGCACCTGCACAAAATGGTGGTCAGCAGCAAGCATTGCCCCCACAACCGCAGTCAAAGCCAGAACCTGTGCGTGTGGAACACACCGCAGGACGCAATGACCCATGTCCGTGCGGAAGCGGGAAGAAATACAAACAATGTCACGGTAAAGGCTAATGGCATACACGTCAGGAGTGGTGCTGGCCCAAACCATGGATGAAACGCGCAACCTGACCCGCTTCTACGCGGGGAAGTTGAAGGGTGAAAACATGCACCGCACGTTTGAAGTGAACGGTTTCACAACCAATAGTCCGTATTGGATACTGGCGCATCTGTGCTGGGCAGAGAACATGTTACTTCTACAATGCATGGGACACAAAGGCGTAGACATTCCTTGGTTGAAAGACTTTAAGATCGGTACAGCCAAGGGCGTAAAGCCAAGTTCAGAACCTGCATTGGAAGAAGTGCTGTCTGCCCTGAAGGAGATCCATGCCATTTCGTTGGACAATCTGGCAAAAATGTCCGATGCAGAATTGGATGAAGACAACGCTTTAGGCGTGGCCTTCGGTGAAAACAAAAGCAAGCGTTTTATGGCCATGCACGCCATCCGTCATGAGGGAACTCATCTTGGTCAGCTATCGCTCATTGCCAAGATGTACGGAAAGCAGACAGTGTAGCAGACAAAGCGCTTCCAGACTATTCAAAAAGCATATTTCATAATAGTGGTACAAAGCGTATATTCGCGATCCTAAATTTTAAGCGTAATTACAGATGGTAATTGGAAAAATCCGTGAGAAGTCGACCCTACTGATGGTAATGATCGGTGGTGCCATGTTGCTCTTCGTTCTAGACCCAACCATGTTGGACAGCCTTTTTCAAGGGAATCCGACCGAGATCGGAGAAATTGCAGGAGAAACCGTTGATGGCAGAATCTTTCAAGAGCGCGTTGACGAAAGCATAGCCAACTATAAGAATCAGACAGGACAGACCTCTGTTGACAATGCAACAGCAGACCAACTACGTGACCAGACCTGGAATCAGATGGTCCGCGATATTGTTCTCGGACAGGAACTGGATGCGGCTGGAGTTCGCGTTAGCAAGGAAGAGCTTTATGACATGGTTCAAGGAAGCAATCCGCATCCACAGGTGGTGCAGGCCTTCACCAATCCACAGACCGGACAGTTCGATCAGGCGCAGGTCATCTCGTTCCTAAAACGAATGGAAACAGATGAAGATGTGAAGAAACGATGGATTGCCTTTGAAAAGGACATTGCCAAGCTTCGCAGAACCGAGAAGTACAACAACGCCATTAAAAAGGGTCTGTATGTAACCAAGGAAGAGGCCAAGGAAGATTTCATTGCCAAAAATCAGAATGCCACCATCAAATATGTGCTGAAGCCATATATGGCGGTTGCAGATTCTACCATTGAGGTTACCGATGCAGACATTAAAAAGTACTACAACGATAACAAGTCGAAATACGAACAGGATGCCTCAAGAGATGTGGAGTTCGTTGCCTTCCGTGTTGAGCCATCGAAGGAAGATTTCGATAAGGTATTGAACTGGGCCCAATCATTGAAGCCATCGTTTGAAACAAGCGAGAACGATACGCTATTGGTGAACCGTGAGTCGGACACGCGATTCAATGCACGCTGGTTGGCCAAAGGCGAATTGGGCGGAGCGGTTGACTCTCTGATGTTTGCTGCCGAAAAAGGATTCGTGTATGGCCCTTATCTGGAAGGACAAACATACCGTATGGCGAAGTTGATCGGTGTGAAGATGTCTCCAGACTCGGTTCAGGCCCGTCATATCCTTATTAAGCCCGAAACCTTTGGAAGTGTGGAAAAAGCCAAGTCCGCAGCCGACAGTTTGAAGAAGCTTATTGAAGGAGGCGCTGACTTTGCTCAATTGGCGAGAGAGAATTCTGAAGACCCTGGATCTGGCTCTGAAGGCGGTGACCTGGGTTGGTTTAAGGAAGGACAGATGGTGCCCACCTTCAATGATGCCTGTTTCGATGGCAAGAAAGGTGACCTTGTTGTGGTAACATCTCAATTCGGATTCCATATCATCAACGTTCAAGACCAAAAAGGAAACACGGAGAAGCGTGCGGTTACCTTCATAGACCGAGCGGTAGATGCCAGCACCAAGACCTTCCAAGTGAAGTTCGGAGAAGCGGATGAATTTGCCAGAAGCATCACTTCCGTTGCGTCTTTCGATCAGGAGGTGGCCAGCCGTGGTCTGAACAAACGAATTGCCAGCAACCTGAAAGAAGCTGACAAGACCATTGCCGGACTGGAAAACCCACGACCGCTGATCCGATGGGCATTTGAAGCTGAGAAAGGAGACGTGAGCAGCGTTTTTGAACTTGGAAACACCTTTGTGGTAGGAGTTCTTACCAATGTAAGAGAAGAAGGCTTTACAGCTATTGAAGATATCCGTGAGGAGTTGGAAGCAGGTGCCATCAAAGAAAAGAAAGCGGCCATGTTCATGGAGGAGTTTGAGGCCGCCCGTGCTGGCGACATCCAAAGCATTGCAAACAACATGAACCTTCCGGTTGAGGTAAAGGAGAACGTGAATTTTGCTTCCATGGCCATTTCCGGTCTTGGCCGCGAGGCTGCGTTGATCGGTACGGTTGCCGGAATGGAGACGGGCGACATCTCCAAGCCAGTTAAAGGCGACCAAGGCGTTTATGTGGTAACGGTAGACTCTCGTAGCGATGTGCCGGAGCAAATGGACTTTACCAATAATGGCAGAATCCTTAACGGAGCCCTTTCTTCAAGAGTTGATTTCGAAGTTTTTGAAGCGTTGAAGGAGAAGGCAGAGATAACGGACAACCGCGCCAAGTTCTTCTAAACTCGAATTGAGAATTGAATTGAAAGCCCCGCCAGATTGCTGGCGGGGCTTTTTGTTTACCTCAACTGCTGCAACCTGTAACCATCCAGCTTGATGAAAATGAAAAGAAGGATGGTGAAACCGAGCAGCGATGAACCGCCATAGCTAAAGAAAGGCAGTGGAATACCAATTACGGGCATGAGGCCAATGGTCATTCCTATATTGATGACGAAATGGAACAGCAGAATGCTGGCCACGCTGTAACCATAGATCCTTGTGAATGCAGAGCGCTGGCGTTCGGATATGTAGATGACACGCAGTATGAGTGCGGCAAAAAGTGCGATGACCACGAATGCACCTAGAAAGCCCCACTCCTCGCCTACGGTACAGAAGATGAAATCGGTGGTCTGCTCTGGCACGAAGTCGTACTTGGTCTGCGTGCCTTTGAGAAAGCCTTTGCCTGCAAATCCACCTGAGCCGATGGCGATCTTGCTCTGATTTACGTTGTAACCGGCACCTTTGGGGTCGTCTTCCTTACCAAGCAATACATTGATACGCACTTGCTGGTGAGGTTCCAGCACTTCATTGAAAATGTAGTCAACGCTATAGACAAAGCCCATGAGTATTACGAGGGCGCCAGCCAAAGAAATTCCCAATTTCCAGGTCTTCTTGCGCTGGAATATGAATATCAAGAGTCCTGTACTTGCCAATATGACCAGCATGGTAACCGGGGTGAACAGCAAGGCGAAAATGAATAGCACCACCGTGGCCAGGCCGAACAGCAGGATGTTGCCAGAAAGCCCTTCGCGATACATGACCAAGGCAAAGGCACCGAATACCAGCATGGAACCGGTGTCGTTCTGAAGGAGAATGAGGGCAGCCGGAATGGCCAAGATGATACCTGCCACGAGCTTGGTCTTCAATTCGTCCATTCTGATGTTCAGGGTACTGAGATAAGCCGCCAAGGCCAAGGCGGTTGCGCTTTTGGCGAACTCGGAGGGTTGAAGTTTGAATGGTCCGATATCAATCCAGGAACGTGCACCGGCCACATCGCGCGCGGTTACCAGCACCACTGCCAGCAGAATGATATTCAGTATATAGATGGGAAAGGCAAAGGTTGAGTAGAACTTGCCATCAATAAGCAGAATGACCAGACCGATGAATACGGAAAGTATGATCCAAAAAAGCTGTTTTCCGTAGCGTTGTGAAGCGTCTAGGATGCTCTGATGCTCTTCATTGTACACGGCCGCGTAGATATTTACCCAGCCCATTAGAACCAAGATGAGAAAGAGGCCGACCATTATCCAGTCAATTCCCTCGAATATGCTGCGCTGAACCCTCATGGCACCACTTGTTTGGTCGGGTCGATGAGATTGGCCTCCAGAACGGGCTTTTCCAGGGCAGGCCGCGTAATGGTGTCGGTGAGGTATTTTTCTACCATGAGACTGGCAATGGGTGCGGCATACTTGCTACCGCCACCTCCATTCTCCACAAACACCGCCAAGGCGATCTGTGGGTTGTCCTTAGGTGCAAAACAGATGAAGATGGAGTGATCTTCGCCATGCGGATTCTGGGCCGTGCCCGTTTTACCGCACATGACAATGCTATCGAGTCTGGATCGGTAACCGGTACCACCCTGCTGAAAAACCATGGCCATACCATCGATCACCGGTTCGAAATACTTGGGGTCGATGGTGGTAAACTGCTTTTCGGTGAAGCGGTTCTTTATCGGTTGGTCGTCTATGGCAGTAACCAAATGCGGTGGGTAGTAATATCCGCGATTGGCAATGGCAGCGGTCATGTTGGCAAGTTGTAAGGGGGTGGTGCCCAATTCGCCCTGCCCAATGGCCAAAGAAATGATGGTCAAAGATTTCCAATGGTTCTTGCCGTAATACTTATCGTAGAATTCGTTGGAAGGAACAATACCCGCGTATTCCATTGGCAGGTCGGTATTGAACTTGGTGCCAAGGCCGAAACTCATTACATGCTTGCGCCAAATGGCATAGCCTTCCCAAGGTTTTCCAGTATGGTCTATGATGGTCCTGAACACATTCCCGTAATACGCATTGCAGGAATGCTGAATGGATTCGCGAAGATCGAGTGGAGATCGGTGGGCGTGGCAACCCATTCTGAAGCGACCTGAAACGTAGCCTCCCTGACATCTATAGGTGGTATTTTCGAACAGAACTCCCACCTGCTGCCCAATAAGCGCATTGATGAGTTTGAAGGTGGATCCGGGAGGGTTCTGCTCGCTCTGTAATGCTCTGTTGAAGAGGGGTTTCAGCGTATCGTTCTGTAGAAGCACGTAGTTGTCGGACCGAACACGACCTACCAGCAGATTGGGATCGAAGGTTGGGGCGCTGATCAGTGCAAGAATTTCTCCGGTGGATGGTTCCAAGGCAACGATACCGCCCGTTTTGTTCTGCATGAGCCTTTCTCCGTAGGCCTGCAATTCCGCATCAATGCTGGCCTTGAGGTTCTTTCCGGCCACGGCCAAGGTGTCGTACTTACCGTCCTTGTAGCTTCCTTTTGGCCGATTGAAGACATCGACCATGATCACTTTGACCCCTTTTTGTCCGCGTAATTCTACTTCGTACGATTTCTCCAGTCCGCTTATTCCCACATAGTCGCCACGCTTATAATAGGGGTCTTGATCCAACTTGCCCTGACCCACTTCTCCAACATAACCGAGCAAATGCGCTGCAATGGGTTCCGGATATTTGCGCAGGGTTCTCTTCTGCACGAAAAAGCCTCCGAAACGGTAGAGTTTTTCTTGCAATTCCGCGTAGGTTACGGTCGATATCTGCTTTTCAAAAATGCTAGGCTTGTGCTTGGAATGGCTTTTGGCCTTGTCCATTTTGGCATTGAACTCTTCCTTGCTTATTCCTAAAAGGCGGCATAGTTCGGTTGTGTCGATGCTGGTTGCCTGTCTAGGAATGACCATCAGATCGTAGGCCGCTTCGTTGTATACCAGCAGCCTTCCGTCTCGGTCGTAAATTCTTCCGCGGGCCGGATATTCGGTCTCGTACCTCAACACATTGTTCTCGGCCGAAAGTTGGTAGGACTTATCAATTACCTGAATGTAGAAGAGCCTGCCCAGAAAGGTGAGTGAAATGAGCAGAACGATTGCCATCATCACATACATGCGGTCTGTATGTTTGGATTGGAACGCCATTATCTGCGTTTGACGTTCACGAACATGTATTCAATGAATACGATGATGACCATGGTAAGAGCTGTGCTCAGCACGGCCTTGAGAAGTGTATGAAAGAAGTCGGAAAAACGGAAGGCCTCTAAAAAGAACAATGCCGTATGGTGCATGGTGACCAACAATATGGCGTATGGGAGGTACCATGCCATACCGAAGTGTTTTATATGTGGCATGGCAGAGACCTCGTAGCCTTCGCGAGGCGACTGTGCTTTTAGGTACAATGGCCTATAGAATGCCATGAGTGTACTGGCAGCAGCATGGATTCCTCCGGTATTGGAGAAAACGTCTACCATCAACCCGATAAGAAACCCGAGAAACAGCAAAGGAACGCGGCCGGTTGATATGGGCAGCATGAGAATAAAATAGATGTATGGGAACGGATTGATATAGCCTCCCAAATTCAAGTTATTGAAAATGAGTACCTGCAAGAGGCAAAGAAGCACGAACTGCCACAGGTATTTCAACCAATCAGTTACCATCAGACTCTACTTGGATTTCCAATTCCTTCTGTTCGGATCCCATCAGGTTATTGACCACATAGACCACACTCACCGCGTTCATGTCCGTTAGCAGGTCAACTTCAATGGTGTGAAAATTGTCGCCCTCTTTTACCTTGAAGGATCGAACGGTACCAATACTGATCCCAGCAGGGAACATGGCCGAATAACCTGATGTCTGCACCAACATGCCTTCAGCCAGTTCCACGTGATTTGGAATGTCCATCAGTTGGGCCACGCTAGGGTCTTGGCCGTCCCAGATGAGCGACCCTATGTAACCTGATTCTGCAAGCTTGGCGCTGATGCTTGAGTTCTTATGCAATACCGATATCACTGTTGCATAATTCTTCGATACGTCCTTCACAATTCCAACGATTCCTTCGGAAGAGATGACTGCCATTTCCGGTTGAACTCCCTGAAGAAGACCGCGATCGATGGTCAGATAATTACTTCGCCTGTCGGTAGAGTTGTTCACCACCTTGGCAGGCACGTAAGTATAATGTTGTATTGCCGAAGAATCGCGTTTCTCAAAGCCGGTGTTTGCAACAATATACTTGGACTCGTTGAGCATGGAGCGAAGAACAGCGTTTTCCAGAGCCAACTCATCGTTGATGGATTTCAACTTGAAATACTCCGTTATGCCATTATTGAGTTCGTAGATACGACCTGCCAGCTGATTGCTGGAGTTGAGCATACTCCCACGATGAAAATTATTGTTCCGTACAATGAGCCAAAAACAGACCAGTTCAAGCAAAAGGAAAACGAAGAACACATGATTCCTGTAAATAAAAAGCAGGATGTTCTTCATGTTCCGTCCGTGTTGAAGCCGATCATCTCATTAGGAATGGGAATCGGTCGATGTTCTTCAAAGCGATACCTGTTCCTCTTGCAACTGCCCTCAATGGATCGTCTGCAATATGCACCGGCAGCTTGGTTTTCTGAGAAATTCGCTTGTCCAGACCGCGGAGCATGGAACCACCACCGGCCAAGTAAAGGCCGGTCCGGTAAATGTCTGCAGAAAGCTCCGGTGGCGTCATCTCCAAGTTGTTCAGGATGGCCGTCTCGATCTTGGTGATGGACTTATCGAGTGCATGGGCAACTTCCTGATAGGAGACGGTTATCTCTTTCGGTATCCCTGTCATAAGGTCGCGACCATGAACAGCATAATCCGGTGGTGGATTTTCCAGTTCGGTCAGTGCCGAACCAACTTCGATCTTGATCCTTTCGGCAGAACGTTCTCCAATGAGAATGTTGTGCTGTCTGCGCATGTAGTCTTCGATATCGGCCGTAAAGTCATCTCCGGCCACACGGATGGACCGGTCGCATACGATCCCACCCAAAGCGATGACCGCAATCTCCGATGTTCCACCACCGATATCAATGATCATGTTGCCCATGGGTTCTTCCACATCAATACCGATACCGATAGCAGCAGCCATCGGCTCTTGAATGAGGCGAACGTCTTTGGCACCGGCATGTTCGGCCGAGTCGCGAACCGCGCGTTTCTCAACTTCGGTTATACCCGAAGGAATGCAGATCACCATTCTGATCTGCGGTGGAAGGAAGTATCTTCTTCCCGGATTTATCATCTGGATGAATCCTTTGATCATCTGCTCGGCAGCCTCGAAATCGGCAATCACACCATCCTTCAATGGCCTGATGGTCTCAATGTTCTTGTGTGTCTTACCGTGCATCTGCTGGGCCTTTTTGCCAATAGCAACGATCTTGCCCGTTTGAATGTCCTTGGCAACGATGGATGGTTCATCGACCACCACTTTGTCGTTATAGATGATTAGCGTATTGGCCGTTCCAAGGTCAATCGCAATTTCTTGTCTGAAGTAATCGAACAGCCCCATTCGTTTAATGTTTAAAGTGCCTTACGCCAGTTACTACCATGGCCATTCCGTTATTGTTGCAGTAATCGATGGACTCTTGGTCCTTAATTGACCCTCCGGGTTGTACCACCGTGTCAATGCCTTCCTTATGTGCTATTTCAACACAATCCGGAAATGGGAAAAACGCATCTGATGCCATAACTGCTCCGTTCAGGTCGAAGTTAAAAGACTTTGCCTTAGTTATTGCAAAGCGCAGTGCATCAACTCTTGAGGTCATGCCACATCCGCTTGCCAAAAGCTGCTTGTTCTTGGCAAGAACAATTGTGTTTGATTTAGTATGCTTCACCAATTTGTTGGCGAACACGAGGTCTTGGTATTGAGCGTCTGTGGGCTTCTGGTCGGTGACCGGATCCATGTCTGAAGCTTGTTGGGTGCTGAGATCCTTATCCTGTTCCAACACACCGTTCAGCAAAGAACGGAATTGGCGATCGGGGAACTTGCAAGGTTTCTGCACCAAAATGACGCGGTTCTTTTTCTGCTGTAGAATTTCCAGCGCATCTGAACTGTATGAAGGTGCAATGACCACTTCGAAGAAGAGCTTGTTCATTTCTTCAGCGGTCTGAGCGTCCACTTCTACATTAGTGATCAGTATACCACCGAATGCCGAAACCGGATCTCCGGCCAAGGCTGCATTCCACGCATCTACCAATTTTGGTCTGCTGGCCAAGCCGCATGCGTTGTTGTGTTTGAGGATGGCGAAGGTGGTCTCATCGAAATCGGAGATGAGCGCAACAGCAGCGTCAATATCCAATAGGTTGTTGTAGCTCAGTTCTTTTCCGTGAAGTTGATCGAAAAGAGCGGAAAGGTCGCCATGAAAGAAGCCCTCCTGATGTGGATTCTCTCCGTAGCGCAGCACCTTGGTCCCCGACTCCTTGTGGGCAAATCCTTCTCCTGCAAAATAGCGGTGAATGGCCGTATCGTAATGAGATGACACCGCAAATGCCGCGGTAGCAAACTGTTTGCGCTGATCCAAGGTGGTAGAGGCATCTTCCCGTAGCAAGTTTGCCAAGGCGGAATACTGATCCTTGGATGGAACGATCACCACATCTTTAAAATTCTTAGCTGCGGCACGTATCAACGAAATTCCACCTATGTCGATCTTCTCAATAATGGCCTGTTCGGAAGCATCGCTGGCAACTGTATCTTCAAACGGATAAAGATCAACAATGACCAGATCGATCTCTGGTATCTCAAACTCGGCCAATTGCGCCAGATCACCTTCATCCTCTCTCCTGCCCAGTATG
The DNA here is from genome assembly GCA_046047575.1 of Bacteroidota bacterium. Taxonomy (GTDB): domain Bacteria; phylum Bacteroidota; class Bacteroidia; order UBA10329; family UBA10329; genus UBA10329. Next base: position 43,044 of record JBJOHR010000094.1, read on the forward strand.
CCACCGAAAACTTTCGGATGCAGGGTTTTCACTCTTCCTCCAAGTATGGACGGGTAGGTAGTTAGTTCCTCCACGGGTAGAACTTCAGCTCCAAGTTCCTCCAAATAGGTTTGGGTGCCCCCTGTGGAATACAGGTTCACACCGTACTTGACCAACTGTGTTACAATAGGCTCCAGCCCCTCCTTATGAAAAACGGAGATAAGAGCGTTCTTAATGGTTTTTCTTGCCACTTTCTTCAATTACAGAATCAAAAAACAAAACAGTCGGAAAACGGTTTCCTTAACGACTTAGAAATCCAATAAAATCAAGGGGTTAAGAAGCTTTTCCGAGCCCGCCAAAGGTATCCTTTTTGAGGGTATTTCGGTTACCTTTGGATGCTTGTCAAGAATCAATTTGCTTTAAGTTTTCAACAGCGGATGATCATATTCCTCAAACTCTTCAACGAAAGCGTGAAAATGGCTTGGAACGCCTTGGTGGCCAACAAGCTTAGGACCATTCTTTCGTTGTTGGGAATCACCATTGGCATCATGGCCATCATCACCGTTTTCACCTTGGTAGATTCAATGGAGAAGAACATCCGAGACAATATCCAATCGCTTGGAGACAATACCGTTTACATTCAGAAATGGCCCTGGGATTCGGGCGCATTTCAGGAATGGTGGAAGTACTGGCAACGACCAGAGGCGGACCTTCATGATTTTAAGGAAGTGCAACGTAGAAGTCGCACGGCAGAAGCCGTGGTTTTTATGGCGGCCAAGACCAAGGATGTGGAACACGGATCCAACGTTGTGCAGAACGTCAGCGTGGTGGCAGTGACCCACGATTATTACAAGATCAAGGCATTTGATGTTGTTGCTGGCAGATACTTCACCATGGCCGAGTCGAGCATCGGCAAAAACGTGTGTGTGATCGGTATGGCCGTGGCACAGGGTCTTTTCGGAGACTCGAATCCGGTGGGCAACACGGTCAAGGTGCTCAACCGGAAACTGACCGTGATCGGTGTGTTCGGTGTAGAAGGTGAGTCTGTGTTCGGGAATTCGGTCGACAATCAGCTACTGATGCCGATCAATTTTGCACGGCAGGTCATTAAGCTCGATCACCCTGGGTCAAAACCATTGGTAATGGTAAAAGGCAAGCCTGGTATTGAAACAGCTGCATTGATGGATGAGCTCCGTGGCATTATGCGCAGTATTCGTAGTCTTAAACCCAAAGCTGACGACAATTTCGCCCTGAATGAGATCAGTCTCCTGTCGAAATCTCTCGAAAAGGTGTTCCAAATATTGAACATTGCCGGTACCATTATCGGTGGATTCTCCATCCTTGTAGGCGGCTTCGGCATTGCCAATATCATGTTCGTTTCGGTAAAGGAACGGACCCACCTCATTGGTATTGAAAAATCGTTAGGCGCCAAGAACTGGTTCATTATGATGGAATTCCTGTCAGAGGCAGTGTTCCTCAGCCTCATGGGTGGCATTGCCGGCTTGATCATCGTGTACATACTTACTTTTGTCGCATCGTTCGTTTTCGATGTTGCCATCTATCTCACGTTGGGCAACATTTTAACAGGTATTGCCATTTCAGTATCCATTGGCCTCATTGCTGGTGTAATTCCGGCATACTTGGCTTCAAGGCTTAGCCCTGTAGAGGCAATTCGAAGCAATTGACCTTACATTTGCGCTGAAGCGACACGTATGGAAGCAAACGGTAAATTTTCTTGGAATCGACCAATAACGTCTTATTCCAAATTTCATCAACTGTTCAACAAATTCATCACGCCTTGGATTCTGAACAAAGATCTGTTCGTGCCCAAGAAATTGATCCGTGGCAAAGAATACCTCCAAGTAGGGTGCGGATATAACATCTATGAGGATTTCATCAATACCGATATTGAGTGGAAACCGAATGTTATTCCTTGGGATATTTCAACCATAAAAAGAGACAACTATCCCATTGCAAGCAATTCGCTGCAAGGCATTTACACGGAGCATTGTCTGGAACATGTCCCTTTCCAATCAACGAAAGACAACCTGAAGGAGTTCTACCGCATGCTGAAACCGGGTGGAACGGTTCGTATTGCAGTTCCTGATGGCGAACTTTTCATTGATCTTTACAACAAACATAGGAATGGGGAAAAGGTTAAGATCCCCTGCCCGGATGATCGTCCAGAACCAACCCCAATGATCAGCATCAATCGGATCGCCAGAAGTCACGGTCATCTTTTCATGTATGACTTCGAGACCTTCAAACATCTGCTTGAAGAGGTCGGATTCAAGGACGTGAGGAAAGAGACCTTTCGTCATGGCAGAAATCCGAAGCTTCTGGTAGACAGTAAGCTTCGCGAGGACGAATCACTTTACGTAGAAGCCACCAAGTAACCTGGCTCAAACAGTGGAATTGTCAGGCATTCCACCTTGTTGAGTTTCTCTGATACTATCTTGCAGCATGATTGAAATGATGCGCACACCGGACGAGCGCTTTTACGGCTTACCCGGTTACCCTTACGATCCGAATTACATGGAGATCAATGGTGGTCGTTTTCACTATTTGGATGAGGGCCAAGGTGAAGTGATCCTCTGTCTGCACGGAGAACCAACTTGGAGCTACCTATACAGGAAGATGATACCCATCCTGAAGAAGGACCATCGGGTGATCGCGCCAGATTTTTTCGGATTCGGTCGGTCTGATAAGTTCACGAGAGTAAAAGACTACTCTTTTTACATGCATTACCGAACGCTCATCAAGTTCATTGAGCGTGCAGAGCTGAAAGACATAACGCTGGTGGTTCATGATTGGGGCGGCCTCATCGGGCTGAGTGTTTTAGGAAAGCATCCAGAACTTTTTAAGCGCGTGGTGATCATGAATACGTCCCTTCCGCTGGGAAACAGAAGAATGCCAGTTACATTCAGACTTTGGCGGGCATTCTCCAGATTCTGGCCTACATTCCCAGTTCGGAATGTGATGAAATGGGGAACTTACAAAACCCCGCAGGAGCAGGTATTGTCAGGATATGAGGCTCCTTATCCTGATGAAAAATACAAGGCTGGTGCACGCGCCTGGCCAAGTCTTGTACCAACAGACCCGAAAGATGACGGAGTTCGTCAGATGAAGCGTGCCCGGGAAGTGCTCAAAAACTGGCAGAAACCAGCATTGGTCATGTTCTCAGAAAACGACCCCATCACCAAAGGCGCTGACAAATGGTTCAAGGAAAATATTCCAACCGCCAGAATGGAACCGGAGATCATCATTGAGCGGGCCGGACATTTCCTACAGGAAGACCAAGGTAAGAAGGTGGCCGACCACATTCTCGACTTCATTCAGCGGTCGCTTGCGCGGGAACGTGCAGAAAACGCTGAACCAGATCGGGGGCAATAGACACCAGTGCTTTCAATGCCTGATTGATATTCTTCACGTTTTCAAACCTCAGAGTTAGCTTATCGTTCTTCTGCCTCATTACGGCTTTCTGAGGATTGTTCTTAATAAAATTGAGAACCAGCGAGAATTCATTTCCCTGATAGTATTCGCTTTCGGGGTCAGATACGAAGTAACCTACCAAGGTGTGGTGCTTGATAACCAATTTTTCAAAGCCAATGGCCTTGGCCACCCATCGTAAACGGATGGTTTCCAACAGTTCTTTTCCCTGGTCTGGAACCGGTCCAAAACGGTCGACCAGCCGATTCTCAAATGCATCAAGGTCTGCTGCTGTTTCCAAGTTATCCAACTCTCTGTAGAGCGCCAGTCGTTCGGCAATGGTGTTCACGTAAGTATCCGGCAACAGTATTTCCAGATCGGTGTCTATTTGGCAATCTTGCACAAAATCGCGTTTCGGCTCATCAGCAAACAGCTCCTTGAATTCGGTCTGCTTCAATTCCTGAACCGCTTCGTCCAGAATCTTGTGGTACATCTCAATACCTATGTCGCTGATAAAGCCGCTCTGCTCCGCTCCCAACAGGTTTCCGGCCCCACGAATGTCCAGATCGCGCATGGCTATGTTGAATCCGCTTCCAAGATCGGAGAACTCTTCAATTGCCTTTAGCCTTTTACGTGATTCTGGGGTAAGCATGGTAACGGGAGGCGCCAACAGGTAGCAGAATGCCTTCTTGTTGGAACGCCCTACGCGGCCTCGCATCTGGTGCAGATCGCTCAGTCCGAAATGGTTGGCGTTGTTGATGATGATGGTATTGGCATTGGAAATATCCAAACCGCTTTCGATAATGGTTGTGGCCACCAACACGTCATATTCGCCTTCAATAAAGCGCATCATGGTGTCTTCCAACTTGGCCGGCTCCATTTGTCCATGACCAATGCATACCCGAACATCTGGGCACAACCGGCCTATCATTCCTGCCACTTCCTTAATGTTCTCTACGCGGTTATTCACGAAGAAAACCTGTCCACCGCGACCCACTTCGTACATCACCGCATCGCGTATCAGTTCTTCATTGAAGGTGTGTAATTCGGTGATCACAGGATAGCGATTGGGAGGTGGTGTGTTGATGACCGAAAGGTCTCTTGCCCCCATCAATGAGAACTGTAGTGTTCTTGGAATCGGAGTTGCAGTGAGTGTGAGCGTATCTACGTTCACCTTCATTTTTTTCAGCTTGTCCTTAACCGCCACACCGAATTTCTGCTCCTCATCAATGATCAGCAGACCAAGGTCTTTGAACTTCACATCTTTCCCCACTATGCGGTGGGTACCGATCAGGATATCGGTTTCGCCATCGGCCACCCGTTTCAGGGTTTCGGTCTGTTGTTTGGCTGTTTTGAAGCGATTGATGTAATCGACTTTGCACGGAAACTCTTTCAGCCTTGATCTGAAAGTCCGTGCATGTTGCAGCGCAAGGATAGTGGTGGGCACCAGAACCGCCACCTGTTTTCCATCGCATACAGCTTTGAAAGCTGCACGTATTGCTACCTCGGTCTTCCCGAAACCAACATCA
>JBJOHR010000095.1:0-7853 GCA_046047575.1 Bacteroidota bacterium
CCTATTATTCTGGTTGTCAGCAGGTGATCCATACCTTCAATGTGGTGGACTGTTCAGGTACCTGTAGTTCCAGCATTTCAAATAATGCGCTCAACTACTTGAACTGTGGAGCCTACATAAATCTGGTGGCCACGTACTCTTCGCCTATCGATAGTGCCATTTGGGATCTTGGCAACGGAACCGTTTTGTTCGATGATGGCAATGGAATCCCTACCCAGTTCTTTGATGGCGGATCGTATCTGGTGGAATTGACAGCATATCACAGCAGCGGTTGTATAAGTAATACCGGTTATTCCATTATTCTTCTTACCGAAATTCAGACGGTGATGAATGTTCCCGATACCGTGGCTTGTGCAGGTCAGTTGTTCGCTGGGGTTGCAGCAACTGGCGGTGGCGGACAGTACGCCTATTATTGGCCGCTAACGGGCGCCACCATCAACAATACCGTCATTCCTGTTTTCCAGGATCAATGGGTGGTTGTTCAAGTCACAGACACCTATACCAACTGTACTGTGAGTGATTCCGTGTATGTGTATGCCAACGAAGCCATCAATACCAACTACGAACTGTGCATGAGCAGCATCGATCTTGTGGTCGACCCAGGCTCAATGGTGTACCAATGGTCTTACACAGATGTCTTTGGAAATTCATCTCAGCTTCCGAGCACCAACAATCAATGGACTGCCGATCAACTGGGCACGTACGTATGCTTCACCTATTATTCTGGTTGCCAAACGGTCACACACGTTTTCGAGGTCATAGAGTGCGGAACCGTCTTGGGTGAAGTTTGGCCGGGCGATGCCAACAGCGATAATATTGTGACCAATGCTGATGCTTTGTATTTGGGCCTTGCATTCAATCAGACCGGACCTGTTCGCCCATCCGCCACGCTCAACTGGGTGGGTCAACCTTGTCCAGATTGGACTTTCAACTTCGCAGTGAATAACGTGAACCTCAAGCACGCTGATTGCGATGGAAATGGAATCGTCAATTTCGATGACACCCTAGCAATAGACTTCAATTATCTGAATACCCACAACAAGTTTGAGGGTCTATCAATGGGCGGAAATCCACCAATTTGGATAGAAGCAACTCCTGATACGGTCGGCTTGGAGCAGGCGATTGACATTATCGTGCATTTGGGTACAGCTTCTCAGCCCGTAGACAGTCTTCATGGGGTTTCATTCAGCCTAACCTTCAATGAATCACTTCTAGAAGAAAACGGATTTACAGTTGATTTTGATAATTGCGTTTTAGGAACAGCAGGAAATGATGTCCTTACTTTCCAGAAAAGTTTTTTCAATGACGGGGTTATTGATCTTGCAGTTACCCGAAACACCTTGCAGAACTTCCAAGGTTATGGACCAATCGCACATGCCCGTATAGTTACCACTGACAACCTATCAGGAATGCACGATCTGCCAATAACCATCAGTAACGCGTTCGGGCTGACGGCATCGGAAACCGAAGTTGCCCTGACGGCAGTTCCAGATACCATTGTTATTGACCCGAACAAAGTAGGAATAGACGAAGAAGCGTTCGCTGACCTCATTGTCTATCCTAATCCGAACAACGGACGATTCACCATTACAGGCGTGGCATCCGGTAGCTTGACGGTGCTCAATGCACTGGGTCAAACTGTTCGAACGGAACAACTAGTTTCTACCGAATCGAATGTGGACTTCTCCGAAATGAAAGCGGGAGTTTACACGCTTCGATTGGAGACCGAGAAGGGAACGGCCGTGAGGCGGATACAGATCCTGCGTTGACCAATTCTATGAACGAACAAACTAAAAAGGCGGTTTATAAACCGCCTTTTTAGTTTTTGTCGAATAGTACAGTATCAATAAACCACTGCGCTATCCAAATAGGCAGAAACCGCTGATAATTCAACCAATCCAAGACCCTGCTTGTAGTAGTTGGTAGAGGCATTGCCACCGTTGTAAGATGTGACCCGCAAAAGGTTCTCGTAATCACATCCATTCTGAGAGTTCAGTGTGGCATTCACAGCATCGATCACAATAGAGTCTGAAGTGGCCGTGTTCCATTGAAATCCGATGGTTGGATTGGCCGGAAGGTACACCTCTTCAATGCTCAGGGTATTGTTCCAACGGTAAATATCTCCACCCACGTTCCTATAATAGTCATGAACAGTTCCAAACGCCCCAGTTGTGATCATATGGAAGTAATCGTTGCCGTTGTTCAATGTGACAACCTCGGTAATTTCCAATTGAAACCATTGATTGGACGGCATGGAGAAGATCCAGTAGCTTCCTAAACTTAGTGGGAAGTAAGAAGAACCTCCGGTACCCGTACAAATGAAATTCGGGTTGAGGATGGTGGTGTCGGTTATGCACTCATTACAAGGTCCTCCACAATCAATCCCTGTTTCGCCTTGGTTTTGAATACCGTCAAAGCAAGTTCCGTTGGTAGTATCGCATGGCACACATGGGCCGCCACAATCAACGTTTTCTTCATTGTTGTTCAATTCTCCATCGTAACAGGTTTCTTCGCATGACATCAAGGCAGAGCAGAAAAAAATGCCAAGAATGGCCAAACTGAAGATGTCAATTACCCGATGCTGAATTGATAGTCCTTTCATTACATGAACAGGACGTTGCCAATGGTATAAAGGTTGGCAACTGGATTCACGCACATGGTGGCAATTTGTGCGTCATTATTGATCACCTTTTCATGGTCTGGACCAAGCACGAATTCAGATACACTCACATCTCCGTCATCAGTCAGTATGGCAATAAGGTCGGCATTGACCTGCGAAGCGAATTTGATGGTCTGTTTGGCGTGGTTGCCCCCCTTTTCGGTTGCATGGTCTACGGTATAGCCTACACCATTTTTTTTGAACATGTTCTCTGCCCAAGCTATATTGTTGTTCCTAGCGTTCACAAGGAATTCATCGTCTTCGAAGCTTGCAAACAGCTTAACGGTTGAGCCAAAGTTCTTGGCCATTGAGATAGAGTGGATAACCTTCTGCTTGGTTTCACGGCTTGCATCGATAGGAAAGACGATTGTCTTGTAGCCGTGAGCAGCAATTTTTTTCTTCTGAACGATGATGACCGGAACAGGTGATGAGGTAATGACCTTGACGGCCCATGCCCCTGTAATATGTTGCATTCCAACCACACCGTGAGTTCCCATTACCAAAAGGCGCGCACCGATTTCTTCCGCTACTTCGCCAATCGTGGTAAAGATGGATCCTTCACGCAAGTGATAATCCGCCTTGACTCCATGATCAGAGGTAATGGCAGCTATTTGCGCTTTCATTTTTGCGTTCAGATCATCCAGTGATTCACCTGCTTTCTTAAGCTTAGATTTAGTGTCTTTGTTCACAATGTGAACAAGGCGAATTTCATCTCCAGCCACCTTGGCTACTGTAGCGGCATGGTTTATAGCGGTGTCAGCTGCTTCGGAGAAGTCTGTTGGTACAAGGATGATCGGATTCTTTTCTGCCATTTGGTAAGTCTAATAAGTGGGTAACAAAAATAGATTTTTGGATTCAGGTCTTATAGGTCATAACCCTTCACAATTTCTGCAAGCTCCTCTACGTGCAGGTCTTTTTGGGGTTGTCGCATCGTTCTTCCATATTCGGTATGGTAGAAGTGTTGTTTCAAGAAATTCAACTGAATTCGATTCCATTTCTCCTCGTCAGAGACAATATTTAAATGTCGCAACTCAAGAAAAAGATTCCGAGCAATAGGTTTGAAATCGTCTCGTCCGAGATAATCCAGGTCAGCATCGCACAGTATGTCGGACAATAGACCCGTTGGTCTCTGAGGAACTTTAGTCGCCATGATCATCTGGCAAATGGACTCTATGCTTTCATGGGTGAATTCAAATCTTGGCAAGGTCTCTCGCGCAATCGCACATCCTGTTTCTTCATGATCCAGGTGGCTTCGGATGAATCCACAATCATGATATGCTGCAGCAACCAACAACAGGTTGATACCCTTCTCATCTATGCATTCCTGCCTGGCGATTCTTTCAACGGCCTCCAGAACATCTATTGTATGATGATGCCCATGATATAGCAAATGCTCGGGAAGTTCGCTCTCTAAACGCTCAAGTATGTATTTGATCGCCCCCTCGTGGTCCATGTTTCGAATATACACTTACAATCTGAAATGCAACATGGCTCAATAATCAATCAATAAACTGCACGCCAGGACACCACTGCGCTTTGGTGATTTTTTTAAGAATGAAACTATTAGAGAGTGTTAACGCGCAATACTCAAATTGGATCAAACAAAAAGAGGGGATCATTGATCCCCTCTTCATTTAACTGCGCAACAATTCTTTTCAATTAGAGCGAGTAGTATTTCTATTGTTTCTCATCATCCGCTCCCTGAGGTGTTGGATCATCTGCAGGCACTGAACGGTCGAAATTGACCGGTCCATCACCAGTTACGCTCATGGCTTTGCTTGGATCGATGTCCTCAGAAGGAACTTCAGCATCTCCGCTTCTACCGACAACCCCTTCGATATTTCCTGGTGTTATATCATTTTCTTCCACAACCACCACATTTTCCTGTGGCTTAGGAAGTTGGTTGTGAATGCGTTGTGCCTCCTTGCTTCCTTCCAATGCTGGGTCCCCTACCTGAGACCCCACTTCTGCTTCACGTTGCTTTTGAATGGCTACGGCATCAATCCTAGCTTGTTCCTCGATAGCAGCTTGCTTTTCAGAGGCGGAGGACCAATACTCTTGAATACGAGCCTTATCGCTTTCAGAAACCCTTATTGCTTGAAGCAGCTCTGGTGTAACCTTAACATTCTCTTTCATGTGGCGTTCTGCTGAAACCACCTTACAAACAACATAATAATCAAAGTCGAAACCACCGGCAACATCTCCTTCTGCCACAACTCTGAAACCGTTAACCGCTTTCTCTATCACATACAGTTGCGTACCTGGCTTGCTGGAAGTTAGTGTAATTACAGGTTTCTGGTTCGTTGAAATGGCATTTTTAAAGTCTGGTGAATAATCAACCCAAACCCCAGGTCCAACATAGCTGGCAGTACCGAAATCAGTAACAGTTTTACTCTTTCTCTCGAATCCAATCGCATCTTTTATCTCATTGATTTCTTCGCGATTGTGTTTGGCCGCAGCGACCGCTAAAGATGCAACTCCATAAACATCAACACTCTTAAAGTCTGGTCCTGCAACATAATCAGGCACTTCGTCTGCCATGAGTCCGATGCGTAAGGCGGGTCTGAACTTGGTCTCCTTGCCCTCAATCCACTCATCTTCCTCTACTTTGTACTTATAGAAGTAGGGGTTCAACTTGTCCAAATCTGCCATGACCAAATCTGAAACATCATCAGTTATGGAAACAATATCCCTTTTCAAATTTCTATCGGAAGCGTTGTTAAATGAATATGCCCAGGTTTGCCACCACGCATTACCAGAAGCCCCAAGCAACCCCCAAGCGTTGCTACCTGTCGCTACTCGCTTGTCGCTTGTTCCAGAATTGTCCTGATTACCCATTCTGAAAACAACGTTCCAAGAACCGTTATTAGAGCGAATGTCCAATCCGTTGCTTCCTCTGAATTGAATCCAAGCATCATTGTAATCGCAGAATCCACCGTCATCTGAAACCATCAAACCTCCACCTCCGGCATTGTCGTAGTTGGCGTAAATTCTAGGATACATGTTGAATGGGGCACCAAACACACTACCGTAACCTGCAACTCCACCTGATGCTAATATTGGCTTGTTGTTATATGTTCTAAGCCAAGTAGCATCCTGCATCCACCAGCCACCACCGTAATTCTCCCAGTAGATTCCGGTTGCGCCTTGAGGTCTGAACCAGTTGTTGGCCAGTACGTAATGCATTTGGCTGACGCCATCCAGATTCAAGTAGTAACCGGTATTTCCCCTGTCATAAATGAATGATGTGTATGTAGTGGGTGCATAAAAACCACTACCGTATGCCTCCGTATTGGTGTTGTCGCATCTAAAGCGCCAAGACCCGCCTGGAGAAAGCAATCCGAAATTGCCAGAATCATCATAGTAGGTATATCCTTGAACTGGACCATTATGCCCATCTCTGAATTGAATACCTCGATTGGAATCACTCACCCAATAATCACCGTCTTGAGAATAGAAATGACTTCCGGTAGCTTGGTTGTACAGCCCTTGCATTGCATTGTAATTCCTGAACCACCCGTAGGTGTAATTCTCGTTGGAAATCTCCACATTCGATCTGGATGTGCCATTACCATCCCAATAATATCCCGTGTTCTGTTGATCATAGATGAAAGGGAAGTATGATGTATAAGGGGTCCAAACTCCATTTCCGATTGCGGTCGTAGTGGCGCCATTGGTCATGACAAGTAATTGGTGGCCAAGACCACCAATGGATTGACCACCAACGTTGGAATGGGTCCACGATAAGCCATACATGTTCCCCGGGGTGGTACCATTCGAGGCTAATCGCCAAGAAGTTCCCATAGAGAACACATTCTGATAACGAGTGGAAGCGTAAACCCCAACCAATCCTTGACCGTAGTTATTGACGGAGTATAGGTCTGCAATGTTGGTAATGTGATTGTAGTTCATGTTCAGGGTAGTGGTAGCTGTATGATTACCCAGGTTATCGCCCAAACCTGTTCCAGCAATGCTTCCAGTTGTATAAAGCATGCCGTTAGCATCGGCCATTACAATTCGGTTCGCGTTCTGATCTAAACTTGTAACGTACAGCGTACCGTTGATGTCCAATCGGTCCCAAATACTGACCGAACGCCCACCGCCAATACCTCCTGATCTACCCAAGATCATCAACGTGTTGTGGCTGGATGCATTTTCAATGGCTGCATACCCAGCGGTGTTACCAATTCCCGTATGTGCGTGGCCAGTGTTGGTAAAATATAGGTCTGAATTCTGGAGATACGTTTGACCCAGGCCGGCCGAACCGTTGACGTGGAGCTTGTAGCTTGGCGCAGTGTATCCGATTCCAAAGCTGCCGGTCTCGGTCAGCGTAGCACCATGAATGTTATTACCTACATAAAAGTCCAAGCCTGACCCGAATGTGAGTAATCGGGCATGGTTTCCATCTTGCAATGGAGAAAGCCAAATGTAGTCGGAGTTATCGTTGTTCTGAATTTGTAATGCAGAGGTCCATGCGCCTGGGTAAGATCCAAAATTAATCTGGGCGGTTGAAGCATCGTGGATGGTAAGCGTTCGCGTGGTAGACGAAGTACCAGTCGTTCCTATTAGTTGACCACCTCCATATACGTGAAACTTTGCCAATGGATTTGTAGTTCCTACGCCCACGAAGCCGGAGTTTTTGAAGTACATGTTAAGCGTGCCGGAATTGGTTGAAATACCACCTTCGTTTCTGAAGTCGAGATATCCGGCAGTTCCGTATGCCAATTGAGCACCGCCACCGACATATAGGTTGTAAGCATTGGTTTTTGGAAGGTAGAGTCCATAGCTAGCGAATTCAGCCACATCGGTTGTTGATTCGGCTGCTACAATGATCCTATCTCCAGAAGGGTAGAAGTATTTGTTAGCGTTCGGGCCGATGAACGTATTGCCCTGAATGCGGGCGTTGCCACTTATCCAATAGTTGGCAGCTTGTGCTGCCGCAAATTGGTTCTGGATGTAGTCAGCGTCACCCCCAACTATATCATTAGATATAATCAGGTCACCCGAAGCATTAGCTTGAACGTTGCCACCGGCAGATAACCCTGTTATTCGTGCATTGCCCACCACGTGCAACTTCTGAGCTGGAGAGGTCACCCCGACACCAACATTGCCTGCATTCAAGCTCATAACGTGTGTACTGCCGGAAGTGACCGTGTTGTTTGCGGTTGTTCCGTTGTTCACATAGAAGTCGATG
>JBJOHR010000096.1:0-15083 GCA_046047575.1 Bacteroidota bacterium
CGCATTATTGATGCAGACATTATCATCTACGGTTCGGGGAACAAAAAAATAGTGGCCAAGAATTTCTCTGTGAGCAGTGCTAAGCAGATAAAACGTCTTATTGAGGAGCGGTTGGGGTAAACGGTTAGCACTGTAAAATTTTAGAGAGTTTTAGAGTCATTATGCCGTATCTCCTCATTATTAAGCAACATCATCTTTAAATCTCTCCAAAAATGGTTCGACTTTTCTCCGCCCGGCTCCACGTTTAAATAAAAAGGCAGGTCATTGACCTGCCTTTTTATTTAAAAGTCCTTACGATTCGCTTTTCGAAGAATCAATCTGATTGGTGCAACACACCAGACCAACAGCAGTCCGAAACTTGCCAACATTCCGAGTGATGTTCCGAAGAATTTTTGGAACACGGCACCTGTGTAGCCGAGCAGCACAGAAATATCGAGTTCGAGGATGATGAGAATACGTGAGAGATCAATCGGGTTGAGCATGCTGGCAATGAGCGAGAACTTATCAATGGGATAATCATCGAACATGACCAGCGATATGAGGAACAGTCCATCGTAGATGACCGCAAGGAACAGCCACAGCAGAATGGCCAGTCCGAAGCCTTTGATACGATTGTCGTTGGCCAGGCCGATGTTGTACGCCAACGCAACAAATATGAATGTGAGCAGCGCCCCGACCGCCAACAACAAAAGAAAACTGACCAAAGAACCCGAACCGACTACGCCATAGATGGCAAACGGAATTCCCAGTCCGAAGACCAAACTGCCCGCCAGCGAAAGCGTCAGCCCCAAATACTGCCCAAGGAAAATGGTACTGCGCTTAAGTGGCTGCGCGAGTAGTAATTCCGTGAATTCCTTGGAATTGTAATAGTACATCACTCCGAAAATGGTACCGATGAGCGGTGTAAGCACCACGATGATATTCATCATGGTGATGATGGCCTTCGATACATCATTGTTAAGGAACAACAGCACCGTTCCCAACAGGAAATAGAACCCGAAATACACCAAACTCCAACGGCTGCGCATCAGGTCGAAAAAGCTGTATGTCATTATTCTAAACATGCTCCGTCTTCAGTATTTGCGCAATAGCGTGTTCGAGGTCCTGCTGTTCGGTCTGTTGCTGCAATGCTTTCACGGTTCCCTTGAAATAGATCCGGCCATCCAAAAGGAACACGATCTCATCGGCCATTTCTTCCACAAAACTCATGATGTGAGTAGTGATGAGAACGGTTTTGCCCGCTTGCTTTTCCTTCAGAATGAGTTCCTTGAGATGAAGCAGTGCGATGGGGTCAAGTCCAGAGGTCGGTTCGTCCAAAATGATGAGGCCGCTATTGAACATGAACGTCAGCACGATATTCACTTTCTGCTTTGTGCCACCAGAAAGATGTCCGAGCTTTTTCTCCAGAAACGGTTCCAATCCGAACAGCGCAATTAGTTCTTGGTCTCGGGTTGGCCTATCGCGCAGTTGTTTTACCAGTTTCAGCAACTCAGCAACTGTCAGGTTGGATGGGAAATTGGCGATCTGCGGCAGGTAATCAATGTTGCCACGGTATTGCCATTCCTTCAAGATCGGCTTGCCATCAATGGCAATGTTTCCTTTGTCTGGAAGCACCATGCCGAGGACGCACTTGATGAGCGTGGTCTTGCCTGAACCGTTCGGGCCAAGGATGACGAAAATGCCGCCTTCATCGATTTGAAGGTTCAACCCGTCAAGTACGGTCAACTTACCGAATGACTTATGCAGTGCTTCAACCCGTATCATGGTATCAATTTCATTTTGGGTGCATTGTCCACCAATTCGTCAGGCGTAAACACTGGCGAAACTTTCTCCGAGAAGTTGATGATGTCAACGAACAGACTTCGCAGCAGCACAATGGTTTCTGGAGTTCGGTTAACGATGTACGAGAACAACTTTACGGGCCGGTACGGAACATCGCCCGTTCCATCCTTGTCCAGGTCGTAACCCGTGTATTCGCTCCAATAATTTCCTGAAAAGCGGTTGTCGTTCATTTGGCTGTTGTAAGAAACGTCAAATGCGTTGGAACTGAAGTTGTTCGCTTCGAAGAGATTGGCGTAGCAGGCGCCCACGATCTTCACCGCCCAGCCGTTGGCTTTCAATGTATTGTTCCTGTAATTTATCCGGGTAGAACCTTCCACATTGATGGCAACGGTGTTCTCAATGAACTCGTTATTGATGATCTCCGCATCATAGATCTCCTTCAGCAGCAGTCCGTAAGATGCGGAACCCCAGTTCTTGATGAACGTGTTGCGTTTCATTTCAATGAACTTGCTGAACATGACAGCCACGCCCGCACCATTGCTGCGGAAGGTGTTGTCCGTATAGACATCGTTGTTGCTGAACATGAAATGCAGTCCGTAGCGGAAGTTGTTCTCGCATAGGTTATTGCTTACCGAGCTCTCCTTCACAAACTCGAAATAGATGCCATCGCGCATTCTGAAAACGTGGTTTTCGCTCACATTCACCTTTTCGCAGTGCCATAGATGTATGCCGTTGCCCGAGGTTGTCTCGTTGGTGCCGTGACTGCTCACCGTATTGTTTCTGATATTGCCGTGGGCCGACTTCTCGACCTTGATACCGAAGAACGCGGCTTCCAATATGCAGTTCTCAATCACGAAATGATGGGAATGGTCTATCAGTATGGCTGCCAGGTCTTTGGTGTAGCTGATGCCCACATTCTTGAGCACAAAGCCCGAAACCGAAACGTGGTCGCTCAGCACTTTGATGATGTAGGATTTCGTCTCGCCATCAATGATCACCTCACCATCGGCTTTCAGCAAAACGGGGCGGTCGATCATGATATCGTGTTCGCGATAAATGCCTGTTTTCACCAGCACCACATCGCCACTGTCGGCCATCGAAACGGCCTGCTGTATGGATGTGAACTGACATGATGAACAGACATTGATCGTTCTACCAACGCAGAGCACAGGCATCAGTAACAGTATGAGCATGGGGCGAAACATCAGCTCAGTCGCGGTACATCGTTTTCAGTTGTTGCCAGGTAAAGAGCTCTCCACCGGCTTCTGTTTTAATTGTTTTTGCTTCGTCTGAAGACGAAAATCCCGAAAGAAACCCGCCCATGGGGCTTGGGATATTCTCGCTGATGAGATACGTGGCTGTGGTGGCATCTATCAGACTGCCCGGTTTCGCGTAATCACAGATTAGAAACAGCTCAATCGGTGCTTCCACGAAATCTTTCTCCAAGTTGAGCATACACTCGATGGCATCGAACCTATAACATTTGCCTTTTGACGTTACGAATTGGGCGGCATGCTGAGTATCTACAATGTTCATCTTGCAGTAATTGCAGGCATCAGCACCGTAATTGATGGGCTGAGGTTCCACAGCACAGCCTGATAGGAGCAACGCCAGAATGAAAATGCATGTTGGATGGTTTTTCATCATGTAGTGTTAAGAAACCTTCGAGGTTTTCAAAACCTCGAAGGTTTGATCTGTTAAAGGGGCGGGAACTTGTGTCCTGCTTCGTATCGGCCAACCCAATAGGCCACAATGCTCAGTGCCATACCTAAGAACAGCAGATAGGCTCCAATAGCGGGCAAAGAAGTTGCCTCAAAATTGAGGATGGTCTGTGTTCCGATCAGCGGAGGCTGATACGTTAGTAGGTTTCCTGATTCGTCCATGAATTTGATAGCGGCTTTAGGATCGAGGCTATGGCCGTAATCGTATTCCCACTGATAGAAATCGTACATGCCGATGCAGCCAAAAATGGTGGCCAGCCAGAACCAGCCAAGAAACAACAGGCGATTTCCGATAAGCCCGATGATCAGTCCGAGAACGACCATTCCGCCAACAACCCACGGAAACACATCAAATTCCGGAATATGTTCTGGAATTTCCTTCATTCCTACGTAGTGGTTCATCAGGTTGATGTTCTGAAGATCGCCATCTTTCATGTCAGCGATTTTGGTGATCCATATTTCCATGCCTAGAGGCTCTGGGTATTGTGGGGCACTCAACTGAATGGTCCACATAGGAAGAAAGAAGAGAGATGCGGGCAAAAGAGCCGCTATGATCATTATGATCTTGGAGGGTTTCATTTTTATGTTCTTCTGTGTGAAAGCGTCAAGAAAAAGAACGGGCAGTTTTTACGCTGCCCGCTCTCCTCTCATAAACCATGCGGGTAACCTATCTCGTTATTCTCCATCAAGCGACCACGAAAGGGTGGTGCTTGATCCCGCTGGAGAGACCCTTACATAGCCTTGCATTTCTTGGTGCAGGGCAGAACAGAAGTCTGTGCAATACATTGGCCACACACCCACCTGCTTAGGTTCCCAAAGCAATGTCTCGGTCTGACCAGGCATGATCAACAGCTCGGAGTTGTTGGCACCGATCACAGCGAAACCGTGCGGTACATCATAGTCCTGTTCCAAATTGGTGACGTGGAAGTAAACCTTGTCTCCCGCCTTGATACCTTCAATGTTATCGGGCGAAAAGTGACTTCTGATCATGGTCATGTAAACATGCACCTCGTTGCCTTTGCGCTCAACGCGGCTTTCCTTCTCATTCTTGGTCACGTAAGGATGCTTGTTCTCTTCCAACTTGTAGATCTTGGTCTGGTTAGGCTCGATCAAACTTGCTGGGCATCCCGCTGCGTAGTGTGGTTCACCTACCGTTGGGAAGTCGCTCAACAGTTCCATCTTGTCGCCAGAGATGTCATAAAGTTGAGCAGACTGGCACAGCTCCGGACCTGTAGGCAAGTAACGGTCTTTGGTGATCTTGTTCATGGCCACCAGATACTTGCTCCACGGCTTCTGACTGTTTCCGCCAGGTATCATCAAGTGACCGACAGAATAGTAGGTCGGTTTTCTGTCAAGCACTTCCCAAGTGCCGAGTTTCCATTTTACAACCTCTGAAGAGATGAAGAATGTAGTGTAGGCATTTCCTTTATCGTCAAACTCGGTGTGCAATGGTCCAAGGCCTGGCTGCACCACGGTTCCACCAAGAACATCATCGAAATTGAGAATGGGAATTCCATATGCTTCGCCATCGAATTTCTTATTCTCAATTGCCGCCAGCATTTTGGTGAACGAATGCGCTGTAACGTTTGCAGATAACTTACCACTACCTACGATGTATTCACCTGTTGGGTCAACATCGCAACCGTGTGGAGATTTCGGAGTTGGAAGGAAGTACACCAGTCCGGGGCATTCTGATGGATCAAGGACTCTCACCTCGTTCTTCATGGTTGAAGTGGCCATGTGCGTTTCTTCGCTGTAAATGTTGTGGGCAAACTTGGCAGGCATGGTTTTGAACTTGCCTTCCTTGATGTACTCCTCGGCCTTCTTCCAGTTTACAGCCGCAATGAAGTCCTTATCGTTCTGCGAGGCATTGACCTCAAGCAATGAGTTGGCCTCTTCAGAATTGTAAGTGGTGAAAAAGAACCAGCCATGCGATTTTCCGCGACCAGGGTGAGCCTTATCGTAGTCGAAACCAGGCATCATGATCTGGAATGACAAATCCATATGACCTGTATTTTGATCGACAGACAAGAAAGACAATGCACCTTTGAAGTTGCCCTTGTATTCAGCTATTGGCATGTCCTTCTGAGGAACTGGAACCGCAAAACGCGTACCTGCCACCACGTATTCGGTGTTCTCGGTTACGTAAGAAGAACTGTGGTTTCCAGCCGAGTTGGGAATCTCTATTATCTCAGTTGTTTCGAACGTCTTGAGGTCGATACGCGCGATACGGGGCGTGTTGTTTCCGTTGATGAAACACCAGCGACCATCTATTACCCCGTTTGTTTGAGACAGGTCAGGGTGGTGGGCATCATCCCACGGAATGAAACCGAATGATGTTTCCAACAACGGTTTGGTTTCCTCATTGTACCCGTAGGCTTTCTCAGCATCCTGAGAGAAGACGGGAATTACTTTGAATAACCGGCCAGATGGAAGGCCATGAATGGCCAACTGTCCGCTGAATCCACCCGAAATGAACGCATAATATTCATCATGCTCTCCAGGTGCTACATATACTTTTTCGGCCGCGCTGCCGGAAAGCGCCCCATTGGAGCCTCCTTCTTTCTTTGCACCTCCACAACCGATCAGCATCGAAGCTGAAATGGCTGCTGCCGTAATTGTTAAAATTGACTTTTTCATTTTATTGTTTTTTGAGTTTGGTCGATCTGTGGGTTAAAGTGTTCTGAAATACTCGAGGATGCTTCTTGCCTCATCTTCTGTAAGGCTTTGGTTTGCCATTGGCGACATGTACTCGGCCAAGAGTGCCTTGGCGGCCTCATTCTCCTTCACCATCCGTTCAGGATCGAGTATCATGTTCATGATCCACTCTGGTTCCCTGCGGTCAACAATACCAGTTAGGTCTGGGCCAACGAAACGCTTCCCGATTTTATGGCAAGCCGTACATTTTGCTTCAAATGTTGTCATGCCTGTTGCGGCCAGCGCTTCATCAATGGTTTCTGGCAGATCAATGGAAGTAATCGGTCCAACACCTTTATCCGGGCCGGCAGGTTCTTCCTTTTGCACCATAGATTGAGGTGCAGTTCCGGGAGCAGTGTCTCGTTGCTCACCGCCTCCGCAACCAATGAACATGGCCGCTACCGCTATTGCTACTATTGCATTTATTGTTTTCATCCTGATTGATTTTAGATGTGACGTGTTATCCAGGTAGAATTACTTTGTCTACAACGTTTATTATTCCGTTTGAAGTTTGAATGGTTCCGATAACCTTGGCGCCACCTACGAAGACATCATCGCCTTCAACTGTTACTTCCAAGTAGGTGCCACTGGCCATATAAAGCTTCCTGCCTTTGCGAGCTTCCTTTTTAAGGCCTTCTACATCGAAAGATCCCGGTGCGGCATGTCCTGTCAATATTCCAGC
Source organism: Bacteroidota bacterium (assembly GCA_046047575.1). Taxonomy (GTDB): domain Bacteria; phylum Bacteroidota; class Bacteroidia; order UBA10329; family UBA10329; genus UBA10329. Next base: position 6,883 of record JBJOHR010000096.1, read on the forward strand.
AAGGGTTGCTTTGTTTTCTGGCTTTAGCAGATTCTCCACTGTTCCTTCTGGCAGCGCAGCAAATGCATCGTTGACCGGTGCGAAAACAGTGAGTGGTCCAGCATTTACAAGCACGTGCTCAATCTGTGCAGCCTGAACAGCCGCAACCAATGTGCTGTGTGCTTCAGAGCCAATAGCTACTTGTAAAATATTCGGGTCAGAGGTTTCATCTACAACGGATGCTTGACCAAGTGGAGTGTTTTGCTCGGCCACACTCGGGCCGGCTGATGAATTTGAACTTGCAGTTTGGTCGGTGCCGCATGAAGCGAACACCATCATCAAACCTGTTATTCCGATCAATGAGAGTTTTGTTTTCATAATTGGTTGATTTGGTTAATCACTTTTTTCTCACTACGAAGGAATTGTTCAATTACAAGTTGAAAGATGATTCCGGTCATATAATAAAATGCTTTAAAGCACATTAATGGATGTTGAAGAGGATTTATCTAGCCGTAAAAAGAGATGTGGATCATAAAAACAGGATGCTAATGGTTAAGAGGGGTTCATTAGCATGCCAGATATGTATATGAGTTTGATCTATTTTCACGCCTCATAACGGCTAAAATGAGATCGGAACAACTGAATCAATTGGACGAACTGGTGAAGCAACACTGCACACCAGAGTGGCGTGCTCTTGCCGATCAAAACACGTCAGAGCTCAGTTACAGAAAAGGCGAGTTGATCATTAAAGAGGGCCAGAAAGCTGAGAACATTTACATGGTCAAGCACGGCCGAGTAAAGGTTTATTCCAACTACACCGACAATGTGGAGGTAATTGCCCGTTTTGCAACCGATGGACAGGTTATTGGCCACCGAGGTTTCGGAGAGGACTTTACGTTCTCCATTTCGGCTGTGGCGCTTACAGACACAACTGTTTTTGTGTTGCCTCGGACCATATTCGAGAACATGCTCAAGGCTAATAATATGTTCTGCTACTACTTCATGATGTTCTTTGCGGAGGAACTGAGACGGTCTGAAAGGATGCGCAAGAACCAGTTGAACATGACGGTGAAGCAGCGCGTTGCCCAGGCTATTAGGATGAATATGGAGAGCTTTGGGTTTGATGCAGGTGATGATGCGCTTCTTGCATACACCATCACCCGAAAAGACATGGCATCCTTAGCCGGTACCACCTATGAGTCTGTTATCAGAAGTCTGGCCGAACTACAGAAGGATGGTATCATCAAAATTGAAGGTAAGAAGCTGCGCATCACCAACAAGGACGCACTCTGTGAAATGACGCATTGCTCCAAGGATTTGAGCAATTGAGAGTCAAAAAGTAAAACTCACATTCAGATAACCGTTAATTCCGGGCTGTGGAATGCCGCCCCACGTGAGGTGCGTTCTGTAGTATGTGTCCAATAGGTTTTCGATGCCAACATTCAGTGTCAGCCGCTTTTTGCCGAACGGGAAGAAATAACTCGCTCTGAGATTGGCAATCGCATAGGCCGCAGTTCTCATCTCCCCGAACCCTGGGTTGACACGGTTCTGAGCAGCAGCTGCCTCGCATTCAGCCGCAACGAATCCACGTTTGTGGTTCCATTTAATAGAAGTGACATTCTTGAATGGTGGCACCAGCGGAAGCGGGTCTCCAGCATGCGTCTTACCGAAAATGTAAGAGCTAACATTGGAAAGTTCCAGCCATTTCAGTGGACGATAACTCATTTCCAAATTACCGCCTGTCATCAAAGCCCAATCAATATTCCGAGAAACTTTGACACCGTTTGCGCCAATGGTCATGGCATCCAACGTGCTGTCCATGGCCCCAAGAATGTAATCGAACATGTGGTAATAGAAACCCGTGAGACGAATGCTGGCCTTCCTGTGTTTCCATTCCAACCCGAGGTCGGTCTGCACCGCCTTTTCGTTCTTCACGTCCTGATCTCCGACATAATCAAAACCATCATTCGCATTGAAAATGTAGAAGGCGTATTGCTCCGTTAACGATGGCGGACGCTCGGCATAACCAGCCGTGATCCATGCAGAAACGCCTTTCATAAATCGCTGCGCGAAACTGAGGTTCAAACTCTTTAAAAGACGATGGTCCACATCAGAAATATCCTGATTGAACACGCTTGCCTGTTGCACACCAAAATCATCAATTACCGAAGTATTCAGATATTCCAGTCGGCCATTGAAACTCAGCTTTCGGTTTTCGTTCAAGGCAATTTCATCTTGCACAAATAGTCCGAAATCAAGTTTGTTGACATCCGGCCAAGTGAGCATGAACATAGGCGCTTCGTTGTTTGGATACATGGTCATTTCCGCACGCGCATTGGTGTGGTAGCCATCTAACCGCATAGTGATCTTGTGCTTCTTGAATTGCAAATCGCCATTGGCGTAACCACCATAAGTTCTGGTAGAACCAGGCATGTCCATGTGCATGATCACATTCGGACGTTTGGTGTCGTCCATGGAATGCTCAATGGAATTACCATAGATCTTGGTTTCCAATTTCTCGAACCATTTAACCGATGGGTAATGCTGGTAAGTGAGACTGTAGATCTTTGCTTTCGCGAACAGAACATCCATGGGCAAAGCCGCATAGCCGATGTTGTAGCCTTCGTCCATGATGTAGTCCACACGGATCACGTCCCTGTCTGTTGGCATATACTTGGCCGAAATGGAACCGTTCCATTTTTCGAACTGCGTGAACTGGATGGTCTTCTCATTTCCATCCCGATAATTCTGAAATCTGCGATACACACCGTTGGCAAGAACGGCCCAGTTTTTCCGACTATAGTTCAACGAGAATAGTCCGTTGGCGCCCAATGCTGCCGAATGAAACCCAGCACCGATCTCGCCACTTATCGGCCTGTTCGGATTGATCTGCGCTCCATTGGTTTCCATGTTCACGCTGCCGCCCAAGCTCGAACCGAACATGCTTCCAGCAGTACCGTGCTGCACAGAAACCGACTTCATGTTATTCGGTTCGACATAGGAGGTGACCGGATCCATTTTATCCGTACACGCCCCGAATATCTTCATACCATCAATGGTCAGGTTGATACGGTCTGATGACAGTCCGTTCAGAATGGGTTCGAATGCGAAATTGCCCCGCTTCATCAGTTCCATGCGTCCATTTTTTGCCAGAATGGCATCGGTGCATGAAAAGCGGTTTTCGGAATAATTGTCCTCTTGCATTGCTGCGCAAGAACACTCACCGACACACGCACAGGTTGGCCTAACAAGGATCTCCTCCACCTCAAATACCGTTTCGGTAATGTTGCCCTTGTTGTAGAACAGGATGCTGTCCTGCTGTTGGGCGCTTGTCGAAATTGTCAGAAGAAGAAAGAAAACCTTGTAGGCCAGCCGTTGCATGCTTAGATCATTGAAGGGTTACTTCGAAATAAGCGGTGCTGTCAACTACAGTGGAACCGTCCATGATGGTCAAGTTGATGCGCCATAGACCGGTCATGGTGAAATTCACCTGTCCTTCATAGTGTCCATTGCCAGAATGCGTTGGATCCACATTATTCGGAGAACCATGACCCATTGACGGCATTTCCGGTTCTATCTGAACAGTGTAGTTCTCCACACTTGGCCAAGACATCATGCTTTCTCTTGAGTGAAGCGTGATCTCGAAATCGTTGATGCCGACTTTCGGGTCGGTCGGTTTCAGGTAAGAAATGACAAGCCTTTTATTCGGGTCGTTGGACGGAGTAATGACACGGGTTCTTGTAACGGCTGGATTCTTAACAATAAGCGGTAGAACTGCAGTTCCCGAACCTCCAGTAAGATTGTCAACTGTTACTTCTAATCTCCAGCCCATATCGCCTGGCATTTGGAATACCACATTACATGGGAACATACCATCAACGGCAGCGCTGCTGTTAGGGTTCTCGTACGGTGCAGAGTGCTCCATCATGCCCATGTCCATCATCGGCATAATCGAAACTTGGGCGTTCTCTATCACTTCGTTCGAAGCCGAATCGCTGACTTCAATGAAAAGCTCGGTGAAGGCAGAATACAGCGAGTCGGCTGCGTAAAGCTTCACTTTCATACTTCCGGTCTCTGTGTAACCAGAGGCGATAAGCAGCAGGTCGGTAGGATTGTCGGGTGTCGGGTCGTCTTTTTTGCAGCCCGTAAATATGGTGCTCAGTAGAGCAGTGCCCAATAGAAGGGACTTGAATGAAAATTTCATCTTGAATGTATTTGATTGAATTGGTTTTTGGCTTCCACCTTTTGGAAACCATTGATGGATATTCAATCAAATTTGTGGTGGGTGAAACACACCAAGTTGGTGAGAACCGTAGCTCTTAACCAGATATGGGCTACTTGTCCTGCTATCAGATTGCTCCATTTGATCAAGACAAAGAGTTGGCAGTTCTTCAATGGTAAAGACGAACGAAATGCCCTCATTTACGGAAATAGGGTTTTCAGATTTCTGGTTCTCTTCCTGCTGTATCTGCTTATTCAGATGACACTTACCATCGCAGTGTATTTCGGGTTTATCTGTGTTCTCACAGAAGTTTTCGATAATGAAGTTCATGTTAACCCGATAGTTGAGAACCAGCAGAGATGTGCTGACCGCGTATACCATCATGATCAGGCCTAATGCTATGGTCAGAAATGACTTCACGATGCAAATGTGAATCACGATTTGACCGTGCCAACTGACCTCAGTAGTTGTAAAGTATGATGTATATCATGTTTTGGTTTCAGCCATTTCGGTTAGCACATGAAAACTTGCTAGTAGTTGGTTCGACTTTCGTCCGGTTGGCTCCACAAAAAAGCCCACCGAAAAGTGGGCTTTTCTGTTTTCGAGACCGTAGCGTATCACCCGCCAATAGCCACCATTTCCCGATTCTTCCCATATTCGGCTGGATTGGAGAAATCATTCAGAGTTTCCATTCCAGCCCGGATTGCCTTCTTGTTTTGAATCGATGAGGTGATCAGCGGAAGAATATCTTCTCCATTTCTCATTGCCGTTAGCAGATCCGTTTCCGAACCGGAGAACAGGCAATTCTTCAGCTTGCCATCTGCCGTAAGTCGAATGCGGTTGCAACTATCGCAGAATGGGTTGGTAACCGTGCTGATAATGGCGAAAGAACCCGCCCCATTTTTCAGGCGATAGTTCTTGGAAGTATCGTTGGGTCTATCGGCAATCCGTTCGAAGCCAAACGCACCAAATTGGTCGGATGTCCGCTTCAGAATATCATCCAACGAAACGCCTTTACTCCAATCCCATTCGTTGCCATTAAAGGGCATGAACTCGATAAATCGTACGTGAAAGGGCGTTTCCTTGGTCCATTCAATGAAATCGATGATCTCATCGTCATTCACACCTTTCGTCACCACATTATTGATCTTCACGTCAAAACCACGGTCAATAAGCAGTTGAATATTCTGCGTGATGCGGTCGAAATAGTCGCGTCTGGTAATGGCCAGCATGCGTTCGCGTTTCAGCGAATCAAGACTCACATTCACCGCTTTCACACCACATGCTTCCAATCTATCGATATGTTGATCGATGAGAATACCGTTGGTGGAGATGCTCAATTCAACGGGGAGCGTTGAAAGCAGTTCAATCACGGCTCCAGCGTCCTTGCGAACCAACGGTTCTCCGCCCGTCAGACGGATCTTTTTTACACCAAGATCAACGAAGGTTTTGGCAATGGCCATCACTTCTTCCGTTCGCATGAATTCCTCGCGCGGACGAAGCACAATTCCTTCAGCCGGCATGCAGTAGGTACAGCGCAGATTACAGCGTTCCGTTAAGGAAATGCGCAAATAATCGTGCTTTCTGCCGAATTGATCGACCAATATGTTGGTTTCTGCACTCATCTCAATCGTGGCGAGCACCTTTCAGGATTCCAAAAATGTGGAGCAGCGGAGGAAAAAGTGCATCCATACTTTCCTTGGCTCCGTTGGTTGAACCGGGCAAAGCCAAAACCAGCGTTTCGCCTATCACACCCGAAACCGTGCGCGAAAGCATGGAATAAGGCGTGCGATTCTGTCCGTAACTACGAACGGCCTCCGCAATTCCGGGAATGTCGCGGTCCAACATCGGAATGATCGCTTCGGGTGTCACATCGCGCTTCGAGAGACCTGTTCCGCCTGTGAAAATGACCATGTCCGCGCCACGTTCAACTGCTTTGTTCACTTGCAACTGAATCGCCTCCACATCGTCTGGAATCACCAGATAGTCAGCAATCTGCACATCGCAACTTTCCAGTTTGGAGATGATGGCTTTTCCCGCTTTGTCTTCTTTTTCTCCTCTTGAAATGGTATCGGAACAAACAACCACTATGGCTTGCAGGTCTTTCCTGAATCGGTTGGTGAAATCAGACTTTCCGCCCTTCTTTTTCAGCAGTTTGATGTGATGAATCTCCACGCTTTTGTCGATGGGTTTGAGCATGTCGTACATCGTCAGTGCAACTACAGATGCTCCGTGCATCGCTTCCACCTCAACTCCTGTTTTGTAGATGGTTTTCACATGCATCAGAATGGTGATTTCTAGCCCATCCATGCTGTATTCGATGCTCGCTTGCTCAATGGGCATCGGGTGGCAATCGGGCAGCAGATCAGCGGTTTTTTTCACGCCCAACAGTCCGGCCGCTTTGGCCATTTCAAACACATCGCCTTTCGGCACAGTTCGGTTCTTCAGTGCCTCAATGGTTTCGGGCTTGCTAACGCGAACAATGGCCTGTGCCGTTGCTTCGCGAAGCGTGTTCGATTTATGTGTGATGTCAATCATTTGTTCTCTTTCCAGGTATGTGTTCCGTCTTCAAAAACCTCTTTTCCGAACACGGGAACTTTGGTTTTTATCTCTTCTACCAGATACCGTGTGGCTTCAAAACAATCCTTTCTGTGTGCCGATGATGTGAACACGAACAGACAGATCTCGCCAGCATTTACGCGACCCAAACTGTGGTAAATGTGCATGCAGGTGAGGTCGAATTTCTCAAATGCAGCTTCACGGATCTCATGAAATGCTTGATTGGCCATTTCCTCGTAAGCCGTGTAATCGATGGCCGAAACCGTCTTTCCATCAATTTCATCCGCCCGAACTTGACCAAGAAAAATATCGTGGCCACCGATGTTGGTTTTCACCTGATGATGCGCAATGGAAGTGGCAATCTTCTCAGGCGATATCGGCCCTTTAATGAATACGTTTTTCGGGTTACGTTCTTTGGTCATAGTGTATGTTTTTCGGGGTGGAAACACCTTTTTCTTTAGCTTTCTGAGCCGGTTCGTCATTTCGAGAAAACTCAAACGTTCGGGTGGAATTTGTGAGGAGATTAAACGTCATCAGTTTTCCTGACAGCACCTCTCCGATTCCGAGAATGATTTTCAAAACTTCGGTAGCCTGATATGTGCCAATAATTCCGGGAAGTACTCCCAACACGCCTGTTTCATTGCAATTCGGAATCTGGTTTTCGCCAGGCTTATCTGGAAATAGGCAGCGATACGTTGGGCCGCCTTTGTAATTGAACACCGAAACCTGTCCCTCAAACCGATGAATGGCTCCGTAAACGAACGGTTTGTCCAATTTCACGCAGACATCATTAATGCGATAACGCGCTGCGAAGTTGTCTGTGGCATCCACTAGTAAGTCGTAATTCGCGACAATATCCATGGCGTTTGCCGCAGTCAGAAACTCCGAAAATGTGTTAATCTCAATTTGAGAATTCAAGTTTTTCAATCGCTCCCCTGCAACTTGAACTTTCAATTTGCCGATATCTGAATCGGCATACAGGACTTGTCTTTGCAGATTCGTCTCGTTCACTACATCGCCATCCACAATTCCGACCGTTCCCACACCAGCAGCGACCAAATATTGAAGCGCAGGACAGCCCAATCCACCTGCACCAATGACCAGCACTTTCGCGTTCATCAATTTCTGCTGTCCGCTTTCGCCAACTTCGGCCAATGCTATGTGGCGCGCGTATCTCATCCGCCTGCAAATGGAGGTAAAATGGCAATCTCATCGCCTAAGGTGATAATGGCTTCGTCACTGGCAACAACATGATTCACGGCAATCTGGTACGATGCGCTGTTCAATCCCGTAATCCGTTTCTCAATCTCACTTCGCAACTCCGCAACACTGGTTCCTGAGAAGTCCAATTGCCCGTTCTCCGTACCAGCCCATTCGGCAATCATTCCAAAGTATTTTACGTTCAATTTCATGTGAAAAAGAGTTTAGCGCACGCAATGAT
>JBJOHR010000097.1:0-8289 GCA_046047575.1 Bacteroidota bacterium
TCGAAAGCCATCCGAATCACCATGTAGCTAAAAAGCAAATGAGCGGTTTCGGTGGAATGGTCTCATTCACACTTAAACAGAATTCCATTACAGCTGCAACAAAAGTTCTGTCGGGCACGCATCTTTTCTCACTTGCAGAATCGTTGGGAGGTGTAGAATCATTGATCGGTCATCCGGCCAGCATGACACACGCTTCCATTCCAAAGGAAGAAAGAGAAAAAACAGGCGTGGTGGATTCCTTGATCCGTTTGAGCATTGGAATTGAGGATGCCGATGATCTGATCGCTGACCTTGCCAAGGCGCTAGATTGAGCCTAAGTAACTTTCAATACAAACCTGCGGTGCCTGACGTAGTATCTTTAGCACAATTCAAACCAAAATGAAATACATTTTCACAACTTTCTCTCTGGTCCTTCTGTCGGGGTTTATCTTAAATGCCCAAGATTTCCATTGTGGCTTTGATGCCCATTTGGAGAAAATGCTGGCTGAAGATCCTTCTGGAATGCAGACCATTCTGGAGCACAACCAAAGAACAGCCGACATGAAACGCGCCCGATCGGAAGGCGAAACGGAGCGCGGTGGAGGGCCAAGGATCATCCCAACTGTTTTTCACGTCATCCATCAAGGTGGCAATGAGAATATCAGCTATGAGCAGATAGAGGATCAGATTCGGATATTGAATGAAGATTTCAGGAGGCTGAATGAGGATACGGTGAATACACGTGCCGAATTCCTTCCAGTGGCGGCCGATCCCAACGTAGAATTCAGATTGGCCAAGATCGACCCGCAAGGCAACTGCACCGATGGCGTGGTCAGGATCATTTCCCCACTCACCTACAACGCTTCTGACGATAACGGAGTCAAAGGATTAAGCTATTGGGACCGCAGTAAATACTTCAATGTTTGGGTAGTGGCCACCATTGCGAATGATGGTGAAGAGGGAACCATACTCGGTTACGCCCAATTCCCAGGATTTGGAAATGCTGCCACCGATGGCGTGGTGGTCCGGGCAAACTATGTGGGAAGCATTGGTACCGGAGCCAATAATGGAAGCAATGGAAGAACCCTTACACACGAGGCTGGTCATTGGCTTGGGCTGTTCCACACTTTTCAGGGTGGCTGTAGCGGAGGTTTCTTCGGAGAACCGATAGATGACACACCACCACAGGCCGAACCCACGGAAAGTAACTGCCCTCAGAATGCCAATACCTGCAGTAATGACAATCCAGATCTGCCGGATATGGTGGAGAATTACATGGATTACTCGAACGGAGCATGCCAGAACACCTACACCTTAGGTCAGAAAGATGCCATGGATGCTGTATTGTCCAGTTCAAGGTCTAACATACACAGCGCAAGCAACCTGAATGCAACGGGTGTTCTGCTGTCAGAAAATCCATGTGCCCCTAAGGCGCAATTTTATGCGGAAAGACGAATAGTCTGTACTGGAGAACCGATCACATTGACAGATGGGTCTTACAATGGAGAAGTGGCCACCTATGCTTGGGATCTGCCCGGGGCCACACCGAGCACTTCGGCAAACGCTAACCCTACGGTTACCTACGCCACTCCGGGTACCTACAGCATTACGCTCAACGTGAGCAATGCACAAGGTTCCGATTCGCAAACAATTGAAAATTACATAACCGTGATTCCTGCAACGGCAGAGGTCAGCAGTTACTTCAGCTTTGAAGGATTTGAAGAAACCGTGGAAGATTACGTGGTGATCAGTGATGAACTAGGGAACACATGGGATGAGAACGAATTTGCCTACACCGGAAACAATTCCGTTGTTCTATGGTGCCATAGTGGAAATCCGTTGGGAAGCGTGGACGAATTTCAGTTGCCCTCTGTTGATCTTACCCAAATGAACGACCCTTCCATTCATTTCAGATTAGCTTACAAACAGCGTTCGGGTCAATCAGAAAAGTTGAGGGTCTATGTTTCGGATGATTGTGGTGAATCATGGATTCTCAGATTCAACAGAAGTGGTTCATCATTGGCCTCCGTCAGCGGAACGCAGGCATCGCCTTATACGCCAAGTTCTGAAGCAGATTGGGCACTGATCGAGGTAAACCTAGCGGCTTATGCCGATGAGGAGCACCTGTTGGTAAAGTTCCAAGGAACCAGCGATGCTGGAAACAACATTTACATTGATGACATTCAGATCTCTGGGCCTCTTGGAGTGTCTGAAAACAATGCCGATCTAGCGTTGACCGTGAGTCCCAATCCGATGACCGAAACGGCATTTCTGAACTTGGATGTGAAGCACAATGCGTATTTCAGCATCAAGGTGCTTGACGTTGCAGGCAGGGAAGTTTTGAAACTGCATGATGGAAGTTTGACCAAAGGAATGCACCGCTTTGAACTGTCTAACAATTCACTGCTACGATCTGGGGTTTATTTCATTCATGTCGGTTCAATTCTTGGAATTACAACCACAAAATTGATCGTACAGTAAAAGTTGGAACAGCTTTACGGAACAAGGCTGAAATTCAGTTCGCGTTCATTGCTTCTTCTTGATCTCGTAGAAGTACCGTAGCATTTTCAGGCCCATGTGGGCATCGTCTATCTGGTTCAGGAAGCGGTCTCCTTCGTCAAGCGACTCGTAAGAGTCTATCTCTGAGAATTTAGCTCGGTCCACCACCTCCAATGCCATTTTCCAATTGGGGAAATGCCGCTTGTCTGTTTCCCCTGAAAAGAGTTTGATGATCTGTTCGTGCCTGGAGTCACCTTTTATTCGGTCGAATGTATCCAGAACATCTTCCTCTGCTCCTTCCAGCATTTGAATGAATGAACCATCAAAGTATACCAATAGCCCAGTAATATTCTGCTGTTTGTTCCGCTGCTCTGCTTTTGCCATTATCTGCTTCAATATGGTCTCGGTGCGGCCTTACTGGAATAGATGAGGTAAATATCTGTTGAGTTTTGGGTGGAAAAACAATACGCTTACAACGAGTTAAGGTTTCTGGATGCCAAGTATCTTCGCGGCCAAATCAATTCTCCATGCGTAAGATCCATCACCTGTCAACCTGCGATACCTGCCAGCGGATCATTAGCGAACTCGGCCTTAAGGAGAAAGGCTTTGAGATGCAGGATATCAAAGCGCAGAACATTTCTGCTGAAGAATTGGATGCTCTTAAGGAAAAAGTAGGCTCTTACGAAGCGCTGTTCAGCAAACGCGCCATGAAATTCCGTAGCATGGGTTTGCACGAAATGAACCTGACAGAAGCAGATTACCGCAAGTACATGTTAGAAGAGTACACGTTTCTGAAACGTCCTTTCATTTGGATCGGGGATGAGGTTTTTGTGGGCAATGCCAAGAACACCGTTGAGGCTGCCAAGGCTGCTTTGAATGAATAAGCAACTATTGCCACACTTGGCACTTATCGGTGCTCAACTTCTTTATGGAGCCAATTATACCATAGCCAAAGAAGTCATGCCTGAATACATTCAACCTTTGGGTTTTGTGTTGCTCAGGTGTTTGGGTGCTGTTTCCCTGTTTTGGATCAGTGGCCTTTTCGTTAAGGAAAAGATAGATACCAAAGACCTGCCGAAACTTGCGCTTTGTGCCCTTTTCGGTATTGCCATCAACCAGCTTTTCTTCTTCAAAGGTCTGAGTCTCACTCATCCTATAAACGCTGCTGTTATCATGATCTCTACTCCAATACTGGTGTTGGTCATGGCTGCATTCATCATCAAAGAAAGGGTTACATCCGTAAAAGCACTTGGTATTGGAATTGGCATGATCGGTACTTTTCTGATGCTGGTGATCGGGAAGGAGCTTTCGTTCAGTTCCAACACGTTCTTGGGAGACATAATGGTGTTCATCAATGCGTCTTCTTATGGCGTGTATCTGGTGCTTGTTTCTCCCATAATGCGCAAGTACAACCCGATAACGGTCATCAAGTGGGTGTTTCTCTTCGGACTGTTCATGGTGCTTCCTTTCGGGTACAGAGAGTTTACAGAAATTGAATGGAGCGGCTTTCCGCCCACCGTCATTTGGGCTACGGTTTTCGTGGTGGTAGGGCTGAGTTATTTTGCCTACCTGTTCAACATAACCGCACTCAAGTACGTAAGTCCATCGGTGGTAAGCACCTACATTTATCTTCAGCCCATCATAGCTTCTGCCTTTGCCATTTCTTTAGGGAAAGATGAGTTGGACTGGATCAAAGTTCTTTCTGCCGTGCTTATCTGCACCGGGGTTTACCTGGTAAGTAAGAAACCAAGGCCGATTCAAACGGCAGGAAACGAAACGTAGAACACGGTACCGGTTGTGGGATCGGTCTGGAACCAGATACGACCGTTGGCGCCTTCCACAATATTCTTGACCATGGCAAGTCCCAAGCCCATTCCAGAGGATTTGGTGGTGAAGTTCGGAACGAATATCCGCTCTTGCAGTTCTTCTGGAATTCCGGTGCCGTTGTCCTGTACCGCTATGATCAGCTCGGTCTCCACCTGCTGCAGGGTAATGGTGATCATTGGTCTGATACCATCTGCCGCGGCCTGAATACCATTCTTGATCAGGTTATTGAACACGCGTACCAGTTGTTCCTTATCGGCTTCAACGGTGCAAGGTCCGTTGACATGGAGATCGAGCACAACATCGGCTTCGGAATTCTGGTAAAGCAGCGAGGTGCTTTCCAATAGCTGTCTGAGTTCCACCTGTTCGATATTCGACCTTGGCATCTGTGCAAACGATGAGAATTCCGTTGCAATGTTCGAAAGCGTATCGATCTGCTCTATGAGCGTGCGCGAAGTACGTTCTATCCGTTCATTCAGATCGTCCGCACCATCGGCCATGCTGCGCTGTAGCATCTGTATGCTCAACTTCATTGGCGTTAGCGGATTCTTGATCTCGTGCGCCACTTGTTTGGCCATTTCGCGCCAAGCACTTTCCCGTTCAGATCGGGCCAGCATTTCAGCACTTCGAACCAACTCATTGAGCGTTCGGTTATACTCTTCCACCAGTTCGCCTATCTCATCATTGCTTTTCCATTCTATGCTTCGGTTGGCGGCATCCAGCTTCAGGTTGCGAAGACTTTCTCTGATGATGCGTAAAGGTTCGGTAATTCGGTTTGAGATGAACAATGCCACTACAACCGAGACCAGGATCAGGAAAACATAGATATTGGTGAGCGTGGCCAATAGGGCAAAGATCTCCTGCTGGAGTCCATATTGCCGCGCAAAGTAGGGCAGGCTCATAAAGGCGATCACTTCGCGTTTATCATTTCGGAACGGGACGTAGGCCGTCAGGTAGTTCAAGTTTCCGATCGTTTCTTCATGTATGAAGCTGCTTCGTTCGGCAAACCGCATTTCTTCATATGCCTGCGGGTCTATCACCTTGGCCATAAGGCCTTCATCGAACAGCCTTGGGCGAGATGTAGCCAATAGGTGACCGTCCAGTCTGTAAAGATTGATATCGGTGAAAAAGACCTTTGAAAATTTGATGAGGAGTGCCGACAACATCTCTTTGTCCTCTTCGCTGAAGGCATTCTTGTCGCGAAGCTTATGCTCCAGTTCGATAAGAACGGAGCGGGATTTTTCGGAGATCATTTCCTCGTTCCGCGCATTGTATTCTCGGATCACATAGACCACAGTAAGTACACCGATCAGTAGCAGCGAAATGAATGAGACCGAGGTCATGGCCAGGTTGATCCTATTGCGGAAGCTTTTGCGCTCCATTAGACCGTTTACAAACTTGCCGCTCAGAACGGAACTAAGTATGGCACACGCCAAATAGAAGAGGAACAGGTAGGAGAATGTGGTCAAGTAGCCGATTAGACCTGTAGACGGTCGGCTGATCATGATCAATTTACCCTCCATCTGTTTGGCGGCCAAGTGATCGTATCCATCAGCGTTAAAGAAGTAATTCTCCTGTTCGAATTGACGGTAGGCGCGGTCAGATAGGCTGTACGGATAATCGCCATTTCCGTCCTGCAACTCACCGTTCTGGTAAATAGCGAACGAATAACCCTCCAACTCCTGGGCAGTACTGATGTCCTCATCAACAAACAGGTCGGTGAAACCAAGAATGTCGTCTGTTTTCTCCGGCACCAAGGTTATGAACAGGATCAAGCTGGCCTGTTTTCTCGGGTAATCGATCTCCAGTTTGGCCAGATAACCCCCCTGAGACCCTTGTTGTTGAACGTAATGCAGGTTTTCTGATAAGGATGGCTCGGCCGATTCGAAAAACTGTTGCAATTCGAAGTAATTGGGCCCCGTGCGTTCGCGGTCCGAAACCATCAGTCCGCCATCTTCGCGGAAAATATCAATGAAGCTTTGGTACCGGTTCCAATGATCGTAATTCAGCTTTTGACGGATCAAGGTCAAGACCTCATCCGAATTCACGGTGCCCGCAGTCAAAGCCAAACGCAGTTTCCGGTCTTCCTTTATGGTCTTGGCCAGATCATCGAACAGATATTCGGTAATGGGATCCTGCTTCTTATCCAGTTTTCTTGCTAAGGAAACGCGGGTTTCGTGCTCATTCTCGGTAGTGGCATCGGTAAGGACAATGCATGCCAGAATGGAATATGCCAGAATGGCTGGCGTGTGGTAGTACACACTGCTTTTGTCGCTCAGCCAGATCTGCCCCAAAGTGATCATGCCCAGAAGCGTACCGGCACTCAGGCTCAGAAGTAGCGCGTTCGGTCCGGCACCGAGAGCGATAAGAAGCACAATGGTTCCGATGGCTATCCATGGCAACATGTGCTTCCATTGTCGGTCTTCATCCTTTAGCGATCGGAGCAGCATCTGCGAAATGAGGAAGTGATCGATCAACACCAGAAAGCTGGCCACCAGTCCGATGAGGCTGTAGACGTTGAGCGAAAATGGGCTATTGAGGTCGAGCGAGAAGCTTGAGTTGACCACCAGTATCTGAAACAGGTATTGAACAGGCCAAACAAGAATGACGGGCCCTGAAATGGCCACTGACCTATGGATCCACGTATGCTTGAATCGCAATGGTCGTTTTCTAAAGTGAAGGATAATGACCAAGACTGTGATGAGGTGCAACAGCAGATCGCCAAGTGAGGGAATGAACCCCGAAGTGGCATGCGCTGTGGGGCCGAAAAGTTCCAAGGAATAGATGGCTGTTGGCATTTCCAACCAAAGCATCAACGCGCGCAGCGTAAGCACCAAACTTATCAGTAGTACGTCTCCCAATAAGGGCGACACCGACCCGCTGACCCAATTGGAAGCATGCCAGATGGCAAGCAGCAGCAACAGCAGAAAAACCAACCAGATAAGCGTATTCCAACTTGCCAAGGCAATCCCATCGGTGGTCTCAACAGTACGAAGTCCGATCGGGCTGTTGCCATCGCTCAGCACCAGCGCATGACTTTGAAGGTCGGCCTGGGTCAGTACGAACCTATCGTAAGAGCCAATGGTTTTGCTCCAACCATTGGCAATGTAGCGGTTCTGAAAATCATAACTGGAATGGAGCAGGGCATAGGCCGCAAGCAATTGATCTCCTACCTGCACGGTGCGGCACAGATACCATGAGTGCACCAACCGCACGATTCCTTCTTTCGGAATGTGTCTGTTGTCGTATTCTATCTCAAACGGAATGGAGTTGGTGGTCCAATCCATGGCCCTGTTGTTCTGATAGCTTACAATTCCGATCCCGCGCTCATTCCAAAGGCGGTTAAAGGCTTTGAGTTCAATATCGGTCTGTGTTATCTGCTGTAGGACTTCGGCCAACTGAACATCCAGTTCAAGTATGGAACCTTGGATTTCCTCTGCTGCCGCATTGTCCAGCTGCTGCCTGTCCCACTGTGAAGTGAAATTGCCGATGAGCCCAACAACAAAACTCAGTACAAGGAAAAAGAGGAATCTTCTCAAGGAGGAATTACGCTATCCGTTCAAAGATAAGGTTTGAACAAAGGCTATTCCACAATGGAGATGCGCCTGTAAAACCGCTGACCGTTGGTTCGGATGGCGGCCATGTACATACCGCTTGCCAGTTCCGTGTTCAGATCAAGGGTGGTGTTTCCACTTAGACCATAGCGGCTGTAAACCGATTTCCCGTTCAGGTCGAACACCGTTACATCGAATTTTTCTGCAATGCCCGAAATGGTCACCACTCCCGAATTGGGGTTGGGATAAATTGAAACATCGGGCAGGTTGTGCGGATAGATGGAATTGCCCACGGAGCAAACATCGCCTGGTGATGCGAAAATGGTTGCACCCCCGATCTGAATTCCCGTGTTGGTGTTGGATGCCGACCAATAGAGCGGAATGGCGTTGTTCAAGGTATCGTTGCAGAATTCCAATGAATGTCCGAGTCCTG
>JBJOHR010000098.1:0-3745 GCA_046047575.1 Bacteroidota bacterium
CGTTATCTGAGTGGAAGAAGTCAGGAGGTTGATAAGGAGGTTCCATTATACAAGGTGGAAAATCAACCGCACATCCACTACGGAAAAGGCAGTCTGATCCTCTTTGCCTTGCAGGACTACATTGGCGAAGAGAAGGTGAATCTGGCAATGAAGAACTACTTGGATGAGTATAAGCACGTTGGCCCGCCCTACTCCACTTCCTTGGATTTTATCAAGCATTTGGAACCACAGGTGCCCGATACCTTGAAGTATCTGATCAACGATTGGTTCAAGGAGATAACGCTCTACGACAATCGTATGAAAGAGGCGAACTACAAGAAATTGGACAACGGCCAATATGAACTGACGATGAAGATCGAAGCGGTGAAGATGCTTGCCGACACCATGGGCAACGAGACCAAATTCCCGATGAATGACTGGGTGGATATCGGTGTGCTGGATGGCGATGAGAAGAAACTCATCTACCAGAAGCGTGTGAAGATCGATCAGCCAGAGATGACGTTCACCATGCTATTGGATACCATTCCAACGAAAGCGGCCATTGACCCACGCAGGTTATTGGTCGATAGGGTTTATGACGATAACGTGAAGGTGGTTTCTACTGAGTAGTCCAGGAAAATCTTGCCGTAAAAGAAAACGCCCCAACGAAGTTTCGTTGGGGCGTTTCTATTTGATTTAGCTGAAGGATGTCAATCCCTGCTTGCCCCCATGTACCTCATGATATAATACAGAAGCGTGGTGATGGAAGCTAACGCAGCTACAATGTAAGTTCTACCTGCCCAGTTGAGTGCAGTGGTAGCGGCATCATGCTCCTTTCCTCGAGTGATGTTACTGTTATTCAACCAAGCCAAGGCCCGGTTACTGGCGTCCATTTCAACCGGTAGCGTGATAACTGAGAACAGCGTGATGGCCGTTTGGAAGATAATGATGAGCAACAGCATCTCAGCATAGAGATTGGCAAAGAACGCCAGGAAGATCATGGCGATGTAAATGAAATTCAACGCTCTTGAGCTGAAGTTGACAATGGGCACCAAAGTGGAACGCATTTGCAACCAAGGATATTCCACAGCATGCTGAACTGCGTGACCACACTCATGAGCCGCAACGGCAGCGGCAGAAACGCTTCGTCCAGAGTAAACTTCCGGACTCAGATTCACCGTTTTGTTGGCCGGATTATAGTGGTCGGTCAACTTGCCGGGAACGCTCTCGATCTTTACGTCATAGATATTATTGTCGCGCAGCATCTTCTCAGCCACCTGCGCTCCGGTCATTCCAGAACTCAAAGGCATCTTCGAATACTCTTCAAATACAGACTGTAGGCGTCTGCTGACCAAAAACCCGATAATGGCAAATCCAATAACAAGTACCAATAGAACAGGATCAAATCCAAACATGATATTTCTTTTTTAGTGTTTCAGTTGTGTTTCGGTAGTCAATTGATGTACCAAACCTTGTGGTACAAAGCTATAACCATCAATTGACATTATTGTGCGATGAGAACTGTTAAATAATCAGTACGAATCGGTAATAATGACACCTTAACTATCCAAAAAATGTCATTATGACAGCAATATGAGGCTATTGGACCACTGGCATAGAATTCGAAAAGTGCTTGGAAACGATAACCCTTAAAAACAACATATCATGACACTCGTAAAAGTTAGAAAACCGAACAGTACGTTTCCATCCATTTTCGATGAATTCTGGAAAGAATGGCCAGGAACCAGCACCACAACAGATTGGGTTCCAGCGGCCAACATCAAGGAAGAAGAAACCAAGTATCATGTTGAACTTTCTGCACCTGGTTACAAGAAAGAGAACATCAATGTGGCTGTAGAAGACGACACCCTGACCATTTCTGGAGAAGTGAAAGTGGAGAACGAGGAGAAGAAAGAGAACTACGTAAAGCGTGAGTTCCGAACAGGTTCTTTCAAGAGAAGCTTCAACCTGAACGGAATGGTAGATGTAGAGAAGATCGATGCCAAATACACAGATGGTATCTTGACAATAGAGCTTCCCAAAGTGGCGAATGAGGTGAAGAAACTCAAGGAGATCAAAGTGGGTTGATTCCCTGCTCCTTTCCACTATAAATGCCAGCACGGGCCTCGCGATTGCGAGGCCCGTTGTGTTTCAAGCCGATCATTCCCACGCGTAGATGACCTCATTGCGAAGGTCACCTTTTACCGTGATGATCACATTGTACGGAGTGCCATTGCTCATCTTCATTCCCGTGCCCCGATAATGCTCAATTTCCAGCGTGCAATTGTAGGTGTCCTCAAGCGAGGAGGCCACTGTCCGGAAAGATTCCACGTATCCGTCCCAAGCGGCTAGTTCTTCGCGAATCCTGTTGTTGAGCCTTACGTTCAAACTGTAATGCTGCCCCACGAGCGCATTGAACTGATAGGTGCCATCGCCCAGATCCTTCAATAGCACAAAGCAGTTGTCGCAGCCCCATTCTTCTGCACCGGTCTCATAGTCTTTGGCATAAACGGGTTTCCATTTGTTCTGGGCCGCATTCGAGTTCTGAGGTGCTTCACCACCTTGAAACACATCGTTGACCCAATTTCCAGCCGACACCTGCCCATTGTTGTAATAGAAGGTGCCATATCCGTTACGTTTCCCGTTTTGAAATTGGCCCACGTACTTGTCGCCATTGGAATAACGGTATGTTCCACTGCCATGTATTACATCATTCAGGAAACCTCCTTCATATAAACTTCCATCCGAGAAACTGAATTTTCCTTGCCCAGTTTTGATATTCGCTCGCATCTGACCAATGTATCTTCTTCCATCTCCATATAAATACGTGCCCGATCCTTCCATGTAATCATCGACCCATTCCCCAGAATATCTGGCTCCATTGGCATACATATATTCACCGAAACCTCGTCTCTTGCCGTTCTTAAAATCCCCATGATATTCGTCCCCGTTAGCGTATTTGTAAACCCCACGTCCATTCAAACAATCACCCGAGGTGCATCCGGTCTGAGCCCAACTGAAGTTATAGGCCATTGACATAAGTAGAATCAAGGGAATAAATTTCATGACACACGCTTTGATCATGATAAAGATGGCGAAAACCGTCCAATCGTTACTTAGCGCATTTAGATTCATTTTATACAAACTTTGGCAGAATGGGAGTGTATTGCATAGCTCTCCATTGTCTTTAAGTTAAGATAACTGATGCCAGTTCGAGTTCATTAGATTTGCTTCAAATTATACACGATGTCGAAAAAACGACCACTGATACTTGCTGTTAACGATGATGGGATAACCGCTCCAGGAATACAGGCCATGGTGGCTGCCGCGCAGGAACTGGCCGAAGTGGTGGTGGTGGCACCCGATAGTCCGCAAAGCGGAATGGGCCATGCCATCACACTGAATAAGCCGTTGCGTTTGGACAAGGTGGAATATCATGGCGAAAGCATCGGTTACCAATGCAGCGGTACGCCCGTGGATTGCGTGAAAATTGCAATAGACAAGATCCTGAAGCGCAAACCCGATCTGGTCATTTCAGGCATCAACCACGGAGCCAACCATTCCATCAATGTGATCTACAGCGGCACCATGTCGGCTGCCATGGAAGGCGCCATCGAAGGCATTCCTTCAGTAGGTTTTTCGTTGCTCAACTACGCCATGGATGCAGATTTCACCGCATCGAAGCACTTTGTGAAGATGATCATCAAGAACATGCTGCACTTCGGAATGCCCACCGGAACGTTGCTCAACGTGAACATACCCGACC
>JBJOHR010000099.1:0-8876 GCA_046047575.1 Bacteroidota bacterium
TTGTTTGTTCACATTCATCTATGCACAGGTCTCAAGAGGGGAATTGGGGAATTATTGATTGTTGTTCTTTTTCAATTCCAAATTATACTCTGCCATCAGCACCTTGATGTCATCGATCAGATCTCGTATGTGCTGAGCGCTGGTACCATCGTAAACACCGATAACGTTGCCATGTTCATCATCGCGCGATCGGATATTACCTTCTTTATCTACGAGTATAAAGTATTCCGTATGTAGAAAACCTCCTACCGCTAAGCTGTCTTCCATGGCGCTGGAGAGATAATCGTAAGCTACCGCATAAATGGAATCCTTTTCGCCAGTGAGGAAATCCCACTTATCTGATCTGATCAAACGCTGGTCGGCATACTCTTTAAGTACGGCAGGTGTATCTCTTGCCGGATCAACCGTGAAAGACACCGTATGAAACTCATTAAAATGAGCAAAACGCTCTTGCACTTTCATCATGTTGGCCGTCATTATCGGACAGATGGAAGGACAGGCTGTGAAGAAAAAGTCGACCAGGTAAACTTTGCCTTCAAGGTCTTTATTGGTTACGGTATCGCCATCCTGATTGACAAAACCGAACTCGGGCGCCTTGCGTTTCTGCGTTTCTCCATTTACATCGGTATATGTAACAAAAGGAAGGTGAGCAAAATTCTGCTCACCTTTCCCGTAAACGAAGAGTAAATAAAGGATTGTGGGTAGAAAAAGTATCGCGAATAGGATCAGGTACTTCTTCGCCCCTGTTTCACCTCTCATCAAAAGCCAAAGTAGTTCTCAATTCCAGGTCTGATTCCGCCTGAGTAAAGTGCTTCTACAAGACAGATAAAGATCAAATACCCGATGAGCACGAAATATGGAATGAGGATAGTAGCCTGAAAGCTTTTCTTCTCATCTCCCAAGTGCATGAAGATCATAGTGATGTACCCTGCCTTTACCAACGTAAGGATGATGAAGGTATACTTGAGAATGGTGGCCATGGACTCATCTCGAGACCACATCATTCCCATGCCTACCTCAACAATGGTAACTACCGACAAAAGTGCCAGTACGCCCATGAATTTTTTTCGCATTTTCTTGCCTTCTTCCTCACCGTGATGAGTGTCAAGGCTGTACTCGTAAATGTCGTCTCTAGCGTCCATGATGATAGCTTTTAGATGCGCGCAATAAGCTGCAAGCGTTTAGTTTTCGGTTGATCAGAGTAGGTAGAAGAATGTGAATACGAAGACCCAAACAAGGTCTACAAAGTGCCAGTACAATCCTGACTTCTCGACCATTTCGTAATGACCTGTCTTCTCGAATTTGCCCTCAACCACCATCAAGAAGATGATGAAGTTGATCACGACTCCGGAGAACACGTGGAATCCGTGGAATCCGGTAATGAAGAAGAAGAAATCTGCAAACAACGGAACTCCGTATTCATTGTGGCTCAAATTAGCTCCATGAATATGCGTTGCCGTAGCAAGCATGGACTGTGCCTCATTTCCAACCACTTCGCGGAAACCGCTGTGGTCGTTCTCAGGAACAAGGAACACACCTTCTTCAATAACATGGGTATGCGGGTCGACCTTATAGCGCATTACAGTTACGCCATCCTCTAAGAGGTAAGCACCATGCTCGGTTCCATGAATGAAATGATACCATTCCCAAGCCTGAGACCCAACGAATATGAGACCTCCAACAATGGTAAGCACCATCCAGAACTGAACCTGTTTCTTGTTCATTCTATGTCCGGCCTCTACCGCCAATACCATGGTTACAGAAGATGCAATAAGCACGAATGTCATGAATGCCACGTAGGCCAATTCGATGTGCCCATCGTAAAATGGGAAGTGTGTGAAAACATCGCCTGCAGTGGGCCAGATGTCTTCGTACTTGTGGCGCATGAAACCGTAAGCAGTAAGCAGACCAGAGAAGGTGAATGCATCGGAGATGAGGAAGAACCACATCATCATTTTACCGTAGCTGATCTTGAATGGAGAAGTACCTCCTGCCCAGGCTCCTGCGTTGTGATCGCTGTGCGATGGAGCGGCTGTTTGACTAACGTGTCCTGACATTATTTAGACTGATTATAAAGACCTTAATTTTGAGTCGCTGCAATTTTAACGAATTAATAGTAAAAACAAGAAGAGGTATATCCACAGGATATCAAGAAAATGCCAATAGATGGAACCAAGTTCCAATGGAAGCACATTTTCCTGATTGATCCTTCCTGAAAAAGTCTGGAATAAGAGCACCAGTAACCAAACAAATCCTCCTGCCAAGTGTATGATGTGCAACCCAGAAAGGATGTAGAGGAAAGACGCGCTGATGTTGAATGTATCGTTAACCCGTTCGTTGATCGGTTCTGCGTAAGCAATATCTCCAGGCTTGTAAAAGTTGCCGTTATCAAAAAGTAGCGGTTCGCCCTTCATCAGAATCACATAATCTTTACCATACTCACCTTGAATGTTGCTTAGTGTACCGATGAAGAATTTGCCTTTTTCCTGCAGCGACCTCCAGCCAAGATATTGTGTGGCTGTAAAACCAACCCCGAGAATAAATGTGAGAACCAACCACATTTTGAGACCCGATGCATTGCCGGCTGTAATGCTCTTTTTGGCCAGGAAGATGGTTCCGCTGCTCACCAGCAGAATGGCTGTGCTGATGTAAAACATCTGTGGTAGTTCATCCTGAACCCAAAAGTGGTCGGCCTGAAGGACGATATAGGCGCTGGTGAACGCTGCAAAGAACATGGCTATGCTTGCCACGCCCAACCATACCAGCATTTTCTTCGCCCTATCGTTCTTCGGTTCTTGGTTTGAAGGGTTTTCCATT
Organism: Bacteroidota bacterium; assembly: GCA_046047575.1. Lineage (GTDB taxonomy): Bacteria > Bacteroidota > Bacteroidia > UBA10329 > UBA10329 > UBA10329. The sequence continues at coordinate 2,818 of JBJOHR010000099.1, forward strand.
GTCGTCAGATCTTATCTAATAGATATGCTAGTTGAACTACTGGTAAGTAAACAAATGAACCGAACATTAGTTTCTTAGCATCTTCTGAAGAAAGCGATCGGTACAGATTCACTGCTTGAATTGTAAAGATGATGCCCGCAATTGTGGCTACAACGGCTGAGATGGTGCCAGTATATCCAAAAAACGTTGGCAACAGACTGACGGGGATCAGCCCAATGGTGTAAACCACAATTTGAAATGCGGTTCCTTTATCACGGCCACCGGCCGAAGGAAGCATTTTGAATCCCGCTTTCAAGTAATCGTCATGCACGCGCCAAGCAATTGCCCAAAAGTGCGGGAACTGCCAGATGAACTGCACTGCAAACATGAGCAGTGATAGCAATGTGATCTGTCCGAAACCTTCTGTAGCAGCTACACAACCTAACATAGGCGGAATAGAACCAGGGAAAGCACCTACGAAAACTGCAAACGGGGTCTGCCTTTTCATTGGTGTATAGATGACTGCGTAAAGGAACATGGCAATGAGGCCCAGAATTCCACACATTGGATTTATTGTCGAGAGGATACCAATGCCCAGAATTCCGAAAACCGATGCGGCCACCCAAGCTTCTGTAACGGTCATTTTCGATGTGGGCAGTGGGCGATTCTTGGTACGGTCCATGAGCGCATCAAGATCGCGTTCAATGATCTCATTGAAACCATTGGAAGCGCCCGTGAGGAATGTGCCTCCAACGATGAGTGCTGACATAACCGTAAGACTGAATTCGTCTGTGGCCAAAGCATAACAGATAACCGAAGACAGAACGACCAATGACGCTAATCGAAGCTTTAGGAACTCCGAATAATCTTTGATCTTTCCCATGAATGTTTGGCCTGTTCTGGCAGCTATCAATTGGTTTGTTGCCAAGTACTACGTTACTGCTGGTTACAGTTTGGCTTTTACTTCAACAATATCGTACCCCTCTATGATGTCGCCTACCTTGATATCATTGAATTTATCGATGTTCAGTCCGCATTCGAATCCTTTGGTCACTTCCTTCACGTCTTCTTTGAATCGTTTCAGCGAAGCGAGTTCTCCGGTATAGACCACAATACCATCTCGGATCACTCTCACCTTGGTGTTGCGTGATACTTTTCCGTCCAATACCATACAACCTGCAATGGTGCCAACGCGCGTTATCTTGAAGGTTTCGCGGACTTCGATGTTTCCAACTATCTTCTCTTCGAATTCTGGTGCCAACATGCCCTCCATGGCCGCTTTCACTTCTTCAATAGCATCGTAAATGATGCTGTATAGCTTGATCTGAATCTGTTCCTGCTCAGCAACCTTTCTTGCGTTGACTGAAGGACGTACCTGGAATCCAATGATGATCGCATCAGAAGCTGATGCCAGCAACACGTCTGATTCAGAGATCTGACCCACACCTTTCATAATGATGTTGACCGCTATCTTCTGAGTAGAAAGTTTGAGCAACGAATCGGAAAGTGCTTCAATGGATCCGTCCACGTCACCTTTAACGATCAGGTTCAACTCTTGGAAATCTCCAATGGCAATACGTCTTCCGATCTCATCCAGAGTGATGTGTTTCTGAGTACGAAGACCTTGTTCGCGCTGAAGTTGTAATCTTCTGGCAGCAATTGACCTTGCCTCTTTCTCATCCTCCATCACGTTGAACTTATCACCCGATGAAGGAGCACCATCAAGGCCCAAGAGCTGAGCTGGCATAGACGGTCCGGCAGAAGGCATCTGTTGCCCACGTTCGTTGAACAATGCTTTTACCTTTCCACAATAACTACCAGCCAGAACAACATCACCGATTTTCAACCTTCCTGACTGCACCAATACGGTGGACACGTAGCCACGGCCTTTGTCCAACTCGGATTCGATGATGGTTCCAACAGCACGCTTGGTAGGGTCGGCTTTCAATTCGAGCAATTCGGCTTCAAGCAGAACTTTTTCAAGCAACTCTTCCACTCCTTGCCCTGATTTGGCTGACAATTCCTGACACTGATACTTTCCACCCCAATCCTCGACCAGAATGTTCATACCGGCCAATTGTTCCTTGATCTTTTCAGGATTAGCCCCTTCCTTATCTATCTTGTTAATAGCAAAAATCATTGGAACGCCCGCAGCCTGAGCGTGATTGATGGCTTCTCTTGTCTGCGGCATGACAGCATCATCAGCCGCCACCACAATAATTACAACGTCCGTGACCTGTGCTCCCCTTGCACGCATGGCGGTAAACGCTTCGTGACCGGGAGTATCGAGGAAAGCAATTCGTTTTCCATCTCCGAACTCAACCCCATAAGCACCAATGTGCTGGGTAATTCCACCTGCTTCGCCTGCAATAACGTTGGCATCGCGGATGTAATCGAGCAACGATGTTTTACCGTGGTCAACGTGTCCCATGATGGTAACGATCGGTGGTCGGGTCTCAATGGCGTCCGGATTGTCCTCTTGCTCCAGCACATTGTCCTGAACCTCTGCACTTACAAACTGAACTTCGTGACCGAATTCTTCTGCCACGATTGAAAGCGTTTCCGCATCCAATCGTTGGTTGATAGAAACGAAAAGTCCAAGGCTCATACAGGCTGCAATGATCTCGTTCACAGGAACATCCATCATCTTGGCCAACTCATTCGCAGTTACGAACTCGGTAACCTTCAGAATCTTCTTGTCAAGTTCCTGTTGTTCCTCCTCGGCTTCCATCCGCTCTTGAATGAGCTGACGCTTTTCCCTTCTGTACTTCGCTCCTTTGGATTTGGTACTACCACCACTTAATCGGGCAAGCGTTTCTTTGATCTGCTTCTGAATGTCTTCGTCAGAAAGTTCAGCCTTTTTCTCTCTCGGTTTTGCAGCAGGTCCGCGTTGGCCAGGCGCTGCCGTTTCGCCCTGCACTGGTCTACGAACGCGTTTTCGTTTGCGTTTCTTGTCTGCAGAATCGTTGGAAGTGGCAACTGGTTTCTTCTCGCGTGGCTTTTCTACTGGAAGTTCCATCTTACCAAGAACCTTGGCACCGGCCAATTTATCCACCTTGACCTTGATCACATCATCTTCCTTGGCATCTTCTTCTGCCTTCTTCTTTGCAGATTCCTCTTCTGCCTTGGCTTTTTCTGCCGCTTCTGCCGCTGCTTTCGCTTCCGCTTTTTCCTTCGCTGCTTTTTCAGCTTTTTCTGCTTCAGCTTTTTTCCTACGCGCTTCAGGACCTAGGTCGTCCAAATTGATGGACCCCATCACTTTTGGCCCTTCGACTTTGATCGGAGCTGCCTTGATAACCTCCTCCTTTGGTTCTTCGGAGGCGGCCATACGCTCGTCTTTTCTGGCCTGAAGCTGTTCCGCTTTTGCCTCTGCCTCAATTTTGAGCTTACGGTCTGCAGCGAATTCCCCTACAAGAATGCTATACATCTTCTCATCCAACTTGGAGTTGGGGTTTACATCTGCATAGCCGTTATTCTTAAGGAAGTCGACAATGGTCGCGGTTCCAACGTTAAGGTCCCTGGCAACGGCACCCAATCTTCTCAGTGTTCCTTCTGACATGTATGGTGGTTACTTTATTCTTTTTGTTGACCGGTCGGATCAATTCCGCTATCAGTCAGCAAATTCTTCTTTCAAAATTTTAATGATCTCATCGATCGTTTCCTCTTCGAGGTCAGTTCGTTTAACAAGATCAGCCTTGCCTAACTCCAGCACACTTTTAGCTGTATCGCAGCCAATGGCCTTCAGTTCGTCAAGAACCCATCCTTCTATTTCATCTGCAAATTCTTCCAGGTCAACGTCTTCCACGTCAACATCAGAATCACGATATACATCTATTTCGTAACCGGTAAGCTGACCAGCCAATCTGATGTTGAATCCGCCCTTACCAATTGCCAATGATACTTGGTCGGCCTTCAGGTAAACGTCTGCCCTACCTTTTGCATCATTCAGTTCAATACGAGTGATCTTGGCAGGACTCAAGGCACGCTGTATGAAGAGCTGTGAATTGTTGGTGTAATTGATCACATCGATGTTCTCGTTACGAAGTTCCCGAACAATTCCGTGAATTCTAGATCCCTTCATACCAACGCACGCACCTACCGGGTCAATCCGGTCATCGTAAGATTCTACTGCTACCTTGGCCCTTTCGCCAGGCACACGCACTATCTTCTTAATGGTGATCAGGCCATCGAACACTTCTGGAACTTCGTTCTCAAACAAGCGCTCCAAGAACCGGGAATCCGTGCGCGACATGATCACTACCGGATTATTGTTCCGCATCTCCACTTCTTTGATCACCGCCCTTACGGTGTCGCCTTTCTTAAAGTAGTCGCTCGGTATCTGCTCTGTCTTAGGCAGGATCAATTCATTGCCCTCATCGTCCAATATAAGGATCTCACGTTTCCAGATCTGATACACTTCACCTGTTATCAGTTCCCCTTCACGGTCTTTGTACTTTCTGAATACATTGTCTTTCTCTAGATCCATGATTCGAGAGGCAAGGTTCTGACGGATGGCCAGAACTGCACGTCTTCCGAAATCCTCCAATTTGACAGGCTCAGAAACCTCTTCACCCACTTCAAAGTCGGCCTCTATTTTCAATGCTTCAGATAAGGGTATCTGCAACACATCATCTTCAAGATCCTCATCGGCAACGATCTCTCGGTTCCTCCAAATTTCAAGGTCACCTTTGTCTACGTTGATAATGACATCAATATTCTCATCAGTACCATACTGCTTGATGAGTAATGATCGGAAAACATCCTCCAGGATGCTCATCATGGTTACACGATCGATGTTTTTGAATTCCTTGAATTCTGAAAATGACTCGATTAGATTTAAACTGTTCATCTCTGCTTATTTGAACGATATTACTGTCTTGGCTTCTTTTATCTCGTTTAGTGGAATTGACAAAGGCTCCACATCTTCCTTTTTTTTCTTTTTCTCTGGTTGGAGGGTAATTCTATCGCCTTCAAAGGTTTTCAGCTCTCCCTTTACAGTTGCTCCATCTAGTGTAATGACCTTAACTGTTCTACCCACATTCTTCTTGTATTGCAACGGATGCTGAAACGGTTCTGTAAGTCCGGGCGATGAGACCTCCAGTTCATAATCTTCTATCTCTCTGTCCAGATTCCCTTCAATGTGCCTGCTCACTGATACGCAATCCTTCACATTCAATCCGCCTACCGAATCAACAAAAACTCGAATCTTATTGCCAAGAAGCACTTTCACCGATACGATGAACATATCCGTGTCCTGCAACTTCTCTTCAACCAAAGACCGAACTGTATTTTCCGTTATCATCATTAAAAAAGGGACCTGTAGGTCCCCTCCGTCTTAATGTTCCTCAAATCGGGTGCAAATATATAAGATCGTTTTAACCTGACAATCGAACCGATTTCTTTCTTTTGGGCTACCCTGCGACCAAAGTGGCGTCTAGAACACAGTTGCGTTATTACCAAGTTGTTAAATTTGCGCCCCTTAGACCCGAAAGTAGAACTATCACATATGATCAAGTATAGACTAATAGCAACAGCATATGCATTATTGCTGGTACTGAATGGATTCGCGCAGACCCGTATCGAGGTTGACCAGCGATTGAATTCAAAGTTCTCGGAAGTAGAGATCCAAGGCATGTCAGATGCTGAACTGACATATTGGGTCGACTTTATGAATCACAGCACAGAGATCATTGATCTTCCGACAGAAAAGTTGATGGCTGTTCAAGGAACCGTTGAACTGCCTTCATTGGAACCAAAAGACATTAACATTTTTGAACTGGGTATTGAGCCTCAACCAATAGCTCGATCTTACAGACGCATAGCAGGAAGCGATCAGGTCCTTGTTGTTAGGTCGCTTGCAGAAATTGAAACTTTTGTTCCAGCACTTTCAGTGCAGAATATTGAGGAGGAGAATAATTCCGAGGTAATCAACGTTTCTGCCGCCATGGGTGGAGGAGGAGCCTTGGTTATTCCGATCGATGGCCCGGATGTAAGCGAACTTCCATGTGGATTTGGAGCTGGCTACGAACATTCGTTTCAGGACGACAACACGGCCGCACCGTATCCGGCCAATGCCAACT
>JBJOHR010000100.1:0-4865 GCA_046047575.1 Bacteroidota bacterium
TCCATCCGGATATTCGGGCGTTACACAAAAACGTCCATTGTGGTCATCCAGATAATCCTCCTGTCCCGGATGTGCCACCCACTGGTAATCTTCCCTGAAATATCCTGCAAAATAGGTTGCGTTCACAGCAGGACCATTGGTTCTGGTTGTAGCGGTCTGTAACTCGTAGCCTGACTTTATGCGGGTTATTCCCCCAGTTCCATCGGAATTAGTGTAGCCATATGCACCGTATATCGGAAATCCATCATATGCAAATCCCAAAAGTGGTGAATGCTCGTTCGGGTCAATGGCATAAAGCCCCTCTGCATCATAGAGGTTGCAGATAGTGGAAACCACCTCGATATCGAGATTGAAAGCGGAAGGATTCTGATGATGGTGATAGTTACCCATGGCCGGATGCGCTTTCGAGCAATCGAAACCAGCCATTTCAGCAGGAACTGCATCGCGGTTCCAAGCCATTGTAGCGGCCGGACCGCCCGGACACGGTGGATTTCCTGGCCCCCCACACAATGCGTTGGTATTCGGATTCCAAGCAACGCCATCACGGTAATCAAAAAGAGAAACACCATTGACAAATACGCCTATCGTACCACCTGTGGTGGGCGTTGGTGTTCCAGTGTTCTGCACTGGGTTCAACGGAAACTTGTAAATAGCTCCTTGAGCAGTGGCCAACGATGGATTTCCATCTAAAAAAGGCCCTGTTGGATAAGCCGGAACGCCTTCTGTATGTACATACACGAAGTTGGTTGAATATTCTACCTCCTGACAATTGACCAGTATGCCATTGCCAATAGGCGTAGAATTGCCAGAAGCATAATATGTTCCTGTTTGCGTGGTGTTCTGTAGCCAAGAAGTTATGACTGGGTTTGTTTGCGCATTGGCCTGCACAGCAAGGCCAAGTGCAAAATAGGATGCAATTAGTTTGTTCATAGTGTCAATTGGGTATGTTGATTCAAAGGCTTAGAAGCCAATAATTGTGGTATCCTTCGGCCAATTCGAAATTATTTTCTCGGAAAAGCAAAATCCGGATTGAACAGGAACTCCTTATCCGTTAACGTGAGCAGAAAGGCGGTAATATCGACCTTCTCTTTACCTGTCAGTGGAATGCCATCTTCGAGCTCAACAGCCAACGTATTGGAATGAACAATACCGTTATCATAATGATTCAAGACCTCTCGGATGGTATTGAAACGTCCATCGTGCATGTATGGATAAGAGAATTCAATATTCCGTAGGGTTGGCACTTTGAACAGCAGGGAATCTGAGGCCGATCGGGTGATCTTCATTCTGCCGAGGTCATTCAAGGTAGTATCGATAGGCAGTCCGCTATTGGCAAATTCCCCGTTGGTGAATAAAGGCTCCTTGTGGCAGGAAGCACATTTGCTTTTAAAAAGTGCGTAGCCGAGTTGTTCCTGTTCTGTAAATTCTACCTCGCCCGCTTTGAATTTGTCGTATTTGGAGTGAGAAGAAACCAAGGTAAGTTGAAACTGCGCCAGGGCTTTGAGCAAATGTTGCCCCGTAATGATGGAATCACCAAAAACAGCAAGGAACAACTGCGGGTAGCTGGACGACCGCTGCAGTTTGGCAATTACGTTCGGCAGGGTCTCTCCCATCTCGGCCGGATGAGTAATAGGAGCCAATGCCTGCACATCCAAATGGTTTACCGCGCCATCCCACATGAAGTGTTTGCTCCATGCCAAATTCATCAGCGCTGGCGAATTCCGTGTGCCTATACTATCACCGACACCATGACTGAGCTGATGATCCACATGGGTAAAAGCGGTGTACACCAGATGGCAATTGCTGCAAGAGATGCTACTATCGGAAGAAAGTATCGGGTCGTAAAAAAGCATTCTACCCAAGGAAACAACCTCCTTGCTCAGCGGGCTTTTTTCAAAATCGTAGAGCGGCTTTGGCCAGCTTTCCGGATACTCCAGTTCCATTTTGCTCAGCCCGACTTGCGTAGCAGACAGCAGCACGGTAGCCAAAACCAGCAGCACAACAGCCCTACTCTTCATCTTTTACACGAAAAATGGTGGCAGCCTGCTCAGATAAGGCAACAGCTTCGGCACCTGGAGACATGATTACGGAAGACACTTTCAGATCAATGGTCGCAAGCAATTGAGCCACATCCACCAAAACGGTAATCGAACTACCCGAAATTGGAAACATCAATTCCTGCACCGTGGCATTCGGATAGGCATATCCGCCCAAATGAAATTGAAATTGGTTGTTCCGCGAAGTACAAACAGGGCTCGTTCCTTCTAACTTGAAGTTGATGTAACCGCTATTCCATGCCCAATACATGCCTTTGCTCGGGTCGAGGTCACCTCCCAAGGCACCCGAAACATTCGCAAGGCTATCTGTTCCTAAAAGGAATGAAAGCCCATTGGCCTTGAAGCCTGAGGGAAGCCGAAATTCCAACGAGGCCGAATCGGCAACATCTATCAAGTGATAACTATCAGACTCTTGCCAAACCACTTCTTCTTCGTTCAGTAGCTGAACGCGCGAAATGTAAAATCGTAGCATGGAAACAGCGACTGGTGTGCTATCTGCAGTCACATACGTACTATCCAATACCAATGGAAGTTGATGAAACGTAGGATGAAACCGAAGGGTTTGTGCCACTATCGTTCCGTAAACGAATAGAAGAAAGCTGCTAAGGACAAGCCTTTTCAATGTCTACGCTTTGGGCCTTTGGGTTGACTGAAATACGTGGCCAATTCCTTGGTCAGTTCGTTGTAGGCGGGCAATTGTTCTGCGGTGCACAGACCACGAATCTGTTCGAAATGAGCGACATGAATCTGTTCCACTTCTTGCTGAATACGGCCAATTGCTGCTAAAAGCGAATCATTTTGGTCCGCCTCTCCATCAGATAGCTGTGCATAAAGGATGTTTCGGGCAGCCATCATTTCTTCATCCTTCTTCCGAATCTGTTCTTGATGCTCTTCAATCAAATCCTGAAAAGCTTTTTTCTGCTCTTCGGTGAATGAAAGGCGTTCTTCTATCCTTGCTTTGGGGCCATGTTCCCCTTTCATGTGCCGTGGATGCGGCCCAAGCGGCCTGTTTAGCACTAAAAAACCAAGAGTTCCTACATTCAGTAGTACCAGCACGACTACCATAATGACCAATAAGTGTGTCCTTTTCATTGGTAAAGCTGATTAGTGGTCTGTATCCCCATTTCTTCGGAGATGTATTGTACGCTGCTGGCATTCCATGATTTGGGAAGCTGCGTATTTCCTTGTAAAATGAGTGTGTTGATTACAACAAGAAACAGCACAGCACTCAACGAAACCCACACCCATCTTACAGGCAATTGTTCGTTCAATTGTGATTGAATCCGCGCCTCAATACGCGTAAAAAGAAAGGGCGGAACTTCCACCCGATTCACTTTTTCCAACACTTCTAATTCCTTCATTTCTTGCATCACTTCAATGGTTAGACGATCGTTCTTTATTTATCCTTCGCGGTTTTTCAATGCTTGTTTCAAATTTGCCTTGGCGCGGGACAGTAATGATTCAACCGCCTTTTCGGAAAGCGCCATTACCTCGGCAATCTCCTTTTGCGATAGCTGTTCCATACTTCTAAGCAGCAGGGCAGTCTTTTGTCTCTCTGGCAATTCGTTGATGCATGCAAAAATGTACGCGACCCTCTCCTTATCTTCCAATTGTACACCGGGATGGTTGAAAGCCGTAAATGGCGCAGAATCCTCTTCTACCTCCTTACCAATAGAAAGAAAAAACCCGAAGCGTTTCTTCCGCTTCTTGGCTTTTAGAAAATCGAGGCACTGGTTAATGGCAATGCGATAGATCCAGGTTTTCAGTTCCGATCGGGCCTTAAAGCTGTCTTTCTTGGCATACACTTTCACAAACACATCTTGCGTTACCTCCTCGGCATCCTGAGCGTTTTGCAAATAGTTGAGGCACACGTTGTAAACAAGCTGACCATGCTGGGCATAGATGTCTTTGATATCGAAGCGCTCGCTCACTTGTTTCTTTAGTGGCGCGGCAAATTAGGAATTCTAGTGGCGGCAGTACTGATTTGTCACCTCCTTCACTACTCATCCCCAATCATCCCCAAAAAGTCCTCCTCCGAGATAATAGGAACACCAAGGTCTTCAGCCTTTTTGAGTTTGGATGGGCCCATTTTATCGCCTGCAAGGACGTAATCCGTGTTCTTGGAGATGGAGCTGACGTTCTTGCCTCCGTGGCGTTCTACTTCAGCCTTTATCTCATCTCGGCTGAACTGAGAGAACACGCCCGAAACCACAAAGGACTTTCCTTCCAGCACGTTGGAAACGGGTCCTCCCGTCTCCTCCATTTCCAATTGAAGTCCGTGGTCTTTCAGTCGTTGGATGATGGTGCGGTTACGTTCGTCAGCAAAGAACTGTAGCACGCTTTGGGCAATGCGGTCCCCTATTTCGTCTACCGCCACCAGTTCTACTTGGGTAGCTGCCATCAGCGCATCGATGTTTTTGAAGTGCTTGGCGAGTTTCTTGGCAACGGTTTCGCCTACAAAACGGATTCCGATGCCGAACAAGACCCTTGGAAAGGGCACTTGCTTGGAAGCTTCCAATCCGGCCATGATGTTCTTGGTACTCAGATCGGCCATACGGTCCAGAGCAATGATCTGTTCGTACGTCAGTTCGTAGAGGTCGGCTACGTTCTCTACCAGGCCAGCATCATAGAACTGCTGAACGGTCTCAGCACCCAGTCCGTCAATATTCAAGGCTTTGCGTGAGATAAAATGCTCCATCTTGCCCTTGATCTGCGGAGGACAGCCCAATTCGTTCGGGCAGAAGTGCTGTGCCTCGCCTTCGTTGCGGATGAGTTCTGTTCCGCATTCGGGGCAGTGGTGGATGAATT
>JBJOHR010000101.1:0-14891 GCA_046047575.1 Bacteroidota bacterium
TAAATGGTCATTCTGATAGCTGTTTTTAGTCATTTTGACGTCCGCTGACCACGGCAATCGCTAAATTGCCCCAATGAAGCGGCTGCTTTTTCTGTTCCTCATTCTTGCGCCAATGCTAAGCGTGGCCCAACGCAACCAGACCATACGCGGTACGGTGGTTGATGCCGAAACCAAGCAGCCGTTGATCGGTGCTGCCGTGTTTGTGCAGTTGGAAGAAATGATGGGAAGCACCACGGACATTGACGGCAGATTCATTTTAGAGAATGTGCCTGTTGGGAGGCTGGAGGTAAAATGCACCTACATTGGTTATCAGGCTTGGAGCAGTGGTCTGATCACGCTCAGTTCGGGCAAGGAATTGACCCTCAGCATTGCCATGGAGGAAAGTGTAGGCCTGAAAGAGGAAGTGACGGTGGTTGCCACCCAGGATGGCCGAACGGTAAACGAAATGATGACTGTGAGCGCCCGTTCATTCAGCATAAAGGAAACGCAGCGCTTTGCAGGCAGCATAAACGACCCCGGGCGAGTGGCCTTGAACGTGCCGGGTGTTACTGCAGCACAGGATAACGATAACGATGTCATTGTTCGGGGCAACTCGGCAGCGGGTATCCTCTGGCGATTGGAAGGAATTGATGTTCCTAACCTCAATCATTTTTCCAGACCGGGATCATCGGGTGGCGGCATCACCGCGCTTTCACCCCACGTAATGGGTAATACCGATTTCAGCACGGGTGCTTTTCCTGCTGAGTACGGAAACGCTTTTTCGGGCGTGTTTGATGTCAGCTTCCGCAATGGGAATACCGATAGGCACGAGTTCATGGTTCGGGCAGGTGTGCTTGGAATCAACGCGGGTGCTGAAGGTCCTTTATCGAATAAAAATGACGGTTCCAGCTATCTGTTCAACTACCGCTACTCCACCTTGGGAATTTTGGGTGCCATGGGCGTTTATGTGGTGGATGAGAATACGAACAACACGTATCAGGATCTATCCTTCAAAATTCAATTACCGAATGCAAAAAAGGCGCGCATCAGCATTTTCGGGATCGGTGGCCTGAGCGAAGAGGTCGGCATCATTAAAAAAGATACTGCCCAATGGGAAGAATATGTGCACCGATCCAAGACCACCTTCAAAACCAATTTGGGCGTAGTTGGCGTTTCGTGGACACAGCTGTTAGATGAAAGATCATACCTCAAAACCGTGGCCGCTTTTACCTACAACGATGTAGTTGATGGTGACGATACGCTCGATTTCAACATCAAGCTGCATCCGGTCAGAAATACGCACTTCAACAACACGCGGGTGGCACTGCACAGCTATTACAATCGCAAGCTGAGCAGCCGCATCAGCCTAAGAGCGGGGATCCATGCAGACGAGAATTTCTATTCGTTTGAGGAATCGAAATACATTGACTCGTTAGACCAGACCGCAATGCTGATCGAGGGTTCGGGTAATACTACCACATTGCAATCTTATGTTCAGGCCAAGTATCGTCCTACGGCCACCACCACATTGGTAGGCGGTGTCCATGCCACCTATTTACGGCTGAACAGCTCCTACTCTATCGAACCTCGGCTAAGCATTACTCAGAAAGTGGGCGAAAGCTCGGTGTTCAGTTTCGGTTACGGCCTTCATGGTCAGTACCTTCCGCTGGGTTCTTACTTCACCCGATTCACACGGGCGGATAACTCGACATTCTACCCGAACCTCAATTTGAAAATGGTGCAAAGTCATCATTTCGTATTGAGCTACGAACTACGCTTCCTGCGGCATTACACCTTTAAGATAGAGCCCTATTTCCAGTACCTGTACAACCTTCCCGTAAGCGCCAACCCCAATAGCACTTACATGGTATTGAATGAGCGATCGGGCTACGCGAAAGATTCGTTGGTCAACAAGGGAACAGGAATGAACTACGGTGTGGATGTTTCCGTGCAGCGCTATTATGCCAAGCACTGGTTCTTTGTGCTCAATGGCTCTGTGTTCCGATCCACCTACACCCCGCTCAATGGGAAGACCTATTCTGGCGCTTACGATAGCCGATTTGCGGTTTCGTTAATGGGCGGTTACGAATTCCAGTTTAAGAACAGTGCGTTGGAAGTTGGAATCCGTCTTGGTTATATGGGTGGTTTCCGGTATACACCGATCGACCTCAATGCTTCAACAGCTGCTCGAGAGGCGGTCACCATCGATTCGCTTGCGTTTTCTAAGACGTATCCTGATTATTTCAGACCAGACCTTCGCATAGCATACCGACAAAACAAGCCCAAATATTCCTGGACCATTTCATTCGACCTTGGCAATTTCATAGACCGAAGGAACATCTTGAGACAATACTACGATAAGCAGCACAATGAACTGGCTTACAAGTACCAAGTGGGTCTTCTGCCGGTTCTTGCTTTTCAAGTTGACTTCTTTGCAAGCAAGGGTGGCAAACGGAACAAGGCAAGCAAAGAGTAGTTCAGCCTTTGTAAACCATGTATGCCAAGGCAGCAGCTAAGCTTGCCACAACAACAAAACGCAAAACCTTCATGACCAACACTTCTTCTGGGCGCATAACAAAGTTTTATTCCTGCGAACATATCGAATAAAACACTGTACGCCATAGCCATTTTCAGTCATTTTGCGTCCATCCATGTAAATTCAGTGATTCACGTAGCAAACACTAACAATGGATAAATTCAAATTGAATGATACTTTTTTTCACAAGTATTGTGAATTTGAAATCGCATTCACTTTATTTACAATAACTTGAAAAGCCTACCCCTAAGCTCCGTAAACAGACTTGTAATCCACAGATGGGTTCAGATGTTGGTGGTCTTCTTGGTGTTTTCTATTCCCTTGCCAGGACTCGGGCAATCGTTGCAGGAATTGCAGGAAAAAGCAGAAGAACAACTGAAAACTGGCAACTATGCGAAAGCCGCCAAGTTTTACGATAAAATGATCAAACTGCGCCCCGACTCGGCAGCGCTTTACGGTTTGAAGGGGAATTGCCTCTGTTGGGGTGGAAACCGAGATGAAAGTTTTGAAGCCTATGCTCAAGGCCTTGCCTTAGAACCGGAAAACCCTAGACTTTTCCTGCAACGTGGAACCTGTTTCCATGAGTATCAGTTGCTCGATAATGCCGTGCAGGATTTTACGGATGGTCTGAAATACGCCACAACAGACACGCTCAAACGCGCATTGTACTTCAATCGGGCAGCCAGCAAGGCTTCTTACATGGATGTTCGTGGAGCATTGGAAGACAATCTATCTGCGCTGAAGTATGACTCTTTAGACGCGGGTATTCACAATAATATCGGCATAACTTATGGCGATCTGAAACAGTTTGACAAGGCCGAATACCATTTGAAAAAGGTACTTGAACTTGATTCTACGTTTGAAGGAGGATTGATGAATCTGGGCTTCATGTATTCAGAAATGGAAGCATACGAAAAGGCGCTTCCGGTTCTTGATATGGCCGTCAAAGCCTTTCCAGACCAACCATTTCCTTACAATAATCGAGGATGGGTCAAACACAAACTTGGCAATTCCAAGGACGGAATAAAGGACATTGAAGCTTCATTGAAACTGTTCAACGGTAATTCTTACGCCTATCGCAACTTGGCACTTATCCACCACTCATTGGGCAACAACGAATTGGCCTGTGAAAATGCCATGAAAGCCCTACAACTCAATTACTCTACCAACTACGGAGACGAAATGGAACTCTTCTATAAAAACCACTGCACAAAATGAAAGCCTACAACCTTACCCTGGCCCTGATCATCAGTTTTTTTATGGCAACCGGCCAGCAACGCCAATTCACAGACCAGACCAAGATCCTTGAAGACTACTCCGATCATCTGGCTGAAAAGGAGTACCAGAAGGCCTTGGATGACTTGTTAAAAGTTCCTGTTTATGATTCGCTGTATGAGGCTGTTGCACTTGAGATCGTTAGCCTTCACATTGAACTCAAAAATTACGAAGAGGCCTTGGCCGTTTGCGACTGGGGAATCAGGAATAAGGGAGAAAGCCTGAATCTGTTTTATCAGAACCGAGGGGCGATCTACAATAAGATGGGCAATCCAGACAGAGCCATTAAAAGCAATGAAGCGGCCCTCAAGATCTTCCCAGAACTCATTCAACTCAAATACAACACCGCCATTGCACTGAAGGACAAAGGAGAATATGCCAAGGCAATGAAGCTATATCAAGAGGTTATTCAGAGCAATCCGTACTTCTCATCCGCACACTTTGAATTAGGGCAGATGGCACTGCGCGACAACGAAACTGCACGTGCCATAATGTGTTTTAACACCTACCTCATATGCGAGGACAGTTATGACAAGCGGAATTGGGTGCTACGATACCTTAACGAGATCGTTACCACCAAGAAAGATTCGATTCCGAAGGGACTTTTTGAAGAGTCGGAAGAAAGTTTCAGCAAGATCAACCTCATTCTAGACAACTATGTGGCCTTGGACAAAAGCTACAAGACCGGCACCAAACATACCTCAGCCGTTATCAAACAGAATCACCTCCTGTTCACCAAATTGGCCGAACTTCCCAAAGACCAGAAAGGATTCTGGAACGAATTCTATGTTCCACTCTATGCGGCCCTGATGAAAGATGGCATGTTCCCTTACCATGCCATATACACCTTGCGCGCGAGTGGAAATGAAGACCATCTGAAGCTTGTTGAGAAGAAAGCTGGTGATGTGCAAAAGATGAGAGATTGGCTTATCGATCATCTGTCAAAGAACTGGAGCATAAAAAAGACAGACGACCCCAACTTGGACCAGGTACGCGTATTCCATGACAACAATGTATTGCGCAGAACCGGGCTTTATGACAATTCCAAGCAGGCTGCGGTTGGCAACTGGCAATACTTCAAAGACAATGGCCTGATGAATTCAGAAGGCGTATTCAAAGTAGGAAAACAAGACGGCCTTTGGAGATGGTATCATAGAGATGGCACGCTGAAAGAGGAGACCACCATGAAAGACGATAAGGTGAACGGAACCATGAAGTTCTTCTTCACCAATGGCAAACTACGATCGGAGGCCGACTACACGGATGGAGTGGAAAATGGCATGTACAAGGAATACTATGAGAATGGGAAACTGATGCGCACCGCTAAACTGAAAGATGGCAAAGCCACTGGACCGCTCATCAACTATTTTGCGAACGGAGTATTGGCAGACAGCACGCAAATGGTAGAAGGCGATAAGACCGGTCCGTTCAGATATTACTTCAACGATGGCTCACTGAGAATTACCGGAGACCTTAAAAAAGGCGAACGGCAAGGCACCATAAAGGAATACTACCAGAATGGGCAACTTGAATCGGAATACAGCTACAATGCAGATGGAAAGGCCACCGGTTCGTACAAGGAATATTTCATTAACGGTTCCGTTTCTGCCGAAGGCGAACTAAAGGATGGTAATCGAATAGGAAAACACGTGGTTTACAACTTGAACGGCACCAAATACAGCGAATCGAACTATGATGAAACAGGCAAAGAGAATGGAGGCAGGATTTTCTTTGACCACCAGAACCGACCGCATGAGGAATACGTGTATGCCAAAGGGCTGATAACCCAGTACAAGTTCTTCGACACCAACGGCAACGTGATCAAAGAAGCAAAGAAAAAAGGATCGGGTTTTGAGTATGAAAGCGTGCATTTTGACGGCACTCAGAAATCGGCCGGCACGTTCAACGTCAAGGGCGGTAAAGAAGGACTTTGGAAATTCTATAACAGCGATGGCGTTCTGGAATCGGAACAACGGTTTTCTGAGAACGAACAGCAAGGGAAACAGACGTACTACCACGCCAATGGAAAAGTGGAATCTGAATACGAAATTGTAGACGGCAAGGATGAAGGCGAATTCAAACGCTATTACTTTGACGGACAATTAAAACGTCATGGCAGGTTCTCCGAAGGTCAAAAAGTAGGTGAATGGTTCGACTATTATGAAGACGGCACTCTGGCAGAGATCGAATACTATGTAGACGACAAGATCACCTACCAGATCGAATACAACGTAGAAGGAAAGCCAAACATTGAAATGTACTATGTGGATGACCTGATAGAACACATACTCTACTATGATACGAAGGGCGGGATCGTTGATACATTCTACTTTGTTGGAGGTGACGGAAAACTCGATTACAAATTCGAGAATGGTAAACCACAGGTAACCGGCAACCACCTATATGGGTACAGACACGGACCTTACAAATACCATGAATTTGATGGAAGAGTAAGTTCAGAAGGCAATTACGTACTGGGAGAACTTGATGGAGCTTGGACCTATGCCCACGAAAATGGACAACGTTCAGAGACGGCCACCTTCGTTTACGGGAAGAAACACGGTCCGTACCAACGATGGGATTGGTTCGGTAATCTGGAATCGGAAGGCGAATACTTCTATGGCGATCTTCACGGAATACGGAAAACGTACTATCCGAACGGAAAGATGGAATCGGCTTCTGAATACGAATATGGCTATCTGAACGGTAAACGAGAGTTCTTCTCGCCCGCTGGCGAACTTCAAATGATACGCTACTACGACCATGGTGTGCTAACAGCTTACTCTTATCTGGGCCCAGATAACAAGCCTGTGGAACCTATAAAAGTGAACCGACTGAAGGATCGATTGGTGGCCTATTTCCCCAATGGAAAAATTTCTCGGGAATACGATTTCGTCAATGGAATGATACAAGGACTACTCATAGAATACATGAGTAATGGCAAAAAGTCTTACGAAGGAAACTTCATTGATGATGAGGGCGAAGGAAAACGGATCACCTACTTCGCATCGGGCGGCATCTATGAAGAGATGAACTACGCACATGGCGTTTTGGAAGGCACCCACACATTCTACTGGGAATCTGGAAAGAAACGCTTAGAGCTGCCCTACAAATTGGGCAAGAAGCATGGCAAAGGGGTTGAGTATGATAAGAACGGAACTCCGAAAACGGAATACACATTCTTCAACAATCAGCTAATTGGCGAAAAGAAGCTCTAGTTTAAGGTGGATATTGATTCTTGCCTGTAGCCTTCTTCAACTACAGGCTTGGGCACAGTATACCCCAGAGTATGTAGAACACCTGATGCTGAAGTTCCCAGATAGCGATCAGGTGATGTGCAACATGGAGAAGACCTACTCGCTTAAGAGATCGAAGGACGGAAAACTCGATATCCAACTCCATATTCTGCAAGACAAGCTCATTACCAAATCAGGCACTTTCAAACTCCAGTCAGAAGAATTGCACTCCGATTCAAGTTATATGGAGTTGATAGAATTCGATGCCTACAGTCTGGTGCCGACCAACGGAAAGTATCAGAAGAAAAGCGTCAAGGAGTTTTTTAAAAGCGATGACTTCCGAAGCAGTTTTTTTACGGACGATTCCAAAAAAACCCAGTTCTATTTCCCAAACACGCAGGCGCGGACCATCACTCATTTAGATTATGTGCTTTCACTCAATGACGAGTTCATCATTCCCAACACTTTCATCGGTTCGTTTTATCCCATCGAGAATTTTACACTGAAGGTGATTGCAGAAAACGATATTGACCTTGATTTCCGTTACTTCCACACGATACCTGATACACTCAACTATTCAAAAGTGGTCGGTAAAAAATTCACGGAACATGTCTGGGTTTTCAGCAACATTCCCAAGACCAAATATTTTGGTGACGAACCAGATATACGCTGGTATCTACCGCATTTCAATTTCCACATTAAGGGTTACCAGACCGAAAATGGTTACAAGAAGGTTCTTACCGACCTGAACGACCTATACCAACTTTATCAGAGATGGATATCAATGATCCCCGAAGAGGATACGATCAAACTCCATACGGTTGTTGACAATCTTGAACTGAACGGTCTGAACGAATACGAAAAGCTGAAGAAGATCTACAACTGGGTCCAATCCAACGTAAAGTACATTGCATATACGGACGGTATGGAGGGATTCGTGCCAAGAAGTGGAACTGACGTGCTCAATTGTCGCTATGGCGATTGCAAAGGAATGAGCAACCTCATACATGGATTGTCGAATGCGGCAGGGATAAAAACCTACAGAACCTGGATCGGTAGCCGCGACATCCCATATAAGTACGATGAAGTTCATACTCCGCTGGTAGACAACCACATGATCATCACATACCTGAACAAGGATTCTACGATATTTCTAGATGCGACCGATTCTTACCTTCCATTTGGTTACCCGACTCAATTCATCCAAGGGAAACAGGCATTGATCGGCATCAGTGCCGACTCATATGAACTAAAAGAAGTACCTATTCCCGTTGTCCAGATGAATCAATGGGTAGATACCGTGTGGATAAGCATGGATGAAGCAAACATCAAGGGTAACGGAAAGTTGTTCATATCGGGGTATCATGCTAGCAGGTGGCGTCAGAAAGTTCAAAATCTCGACCAAAAGGAAATTCTTGAATTTGCATCGGGCTACTTAATGAAAGGCGACAACCGCTTTTCCATATCTACCATAAATCTTGGAACCAAGGATAATTCAGTTGATGTGAACATAGAATACGAGTTCACGATACGCAATTACGTAACTGCGGCAACTGATAAAAGATACATAAACCTTAACCTGGAAACTGGATTCGCTGAAGCACAGATTGAAGAAGATCGAAAAACTCCTGTGGAACTTTCCTATCATTCGTTAATGAGAAGTGTGGTAAAACTGCACATTCCGGATTCGTTCTCCGTTGAACATATTCCAGAAAACGCATCGCAAACGATTGACGACTTCGGCTATAGTATTAGCTACTCGCAACAACCAAAGCATGTAGTTTACACAATGGAAACTTTTTCAAAGAGCTTGATGATGAATCCTGAAGATTTTGATGGATGGAATTCGCTGAGCAAACAATTCAGAAAAGATGTCCGCACCAATCTTGTTTTAAGCAAAACACCATGAACCTACCCCGCCAAATCTCGCTATCCGTACTTCTAATTTTAAGCAGCATATGCACATCTGCTCAAGAACTTGAGTTTGCCAGTTACAATTGGCAAGACACGCCAGAATTCGGTATCAGTAACATAGATACATCAATAGATGAAATGGTACTGCTACAGAAAACGATGTACGAATACTACTTCAAGGGAGACGATTTCTTGGAACATTACACGTGGCACAAAGCAACATACGTGAACAGCGACAAGGCCATAGAAGCCAACAACAAGATCTACATTCCCGCCAATGCAACTGTAGAGAATCTGACCGAAAAGGTACGAGTGTTCCAACCGAACGGAGACGTGGTGGAACTGACCAAGAAGGATGTTCAGAAATATGAGAATGAAGAGGAAGGAACAAGCTACAGGTATTTTGCTGTGGAAGGCATTGAAAAAGGCAGCGTGATCGAACTTCTGATCCAGCAAACACGTGTTCCCGTTTATCAGGGTGTGCGACTCTTTTTCCAAAACAGCATTCCTACTGCGCATGCCAGTATGGAAATGGTTTCGCCAAGGCACTTACACTATGTGTTCAAATCCTACAACGGATTGGCCGATGTTCAGTCTGACACCAACCTCATTTCAAAGGGGAAACATCACTATTTCCTACGTGCCGATAGTGTGCCTAAAATGTCGGACGATGATCAGGCCGGCTACAATGCAAACAGGCAGTTCATTATTTATAAGCTTGACAAGAACACCGCTTCCAACACGAACGATTACACTTCCTATGGCAAAGTTGCTCAGAACGTCTATGCCAATGTTTACAATGATGTTAGCAAAGCAAGCATCAAGAAGATGAAATCACTTATCAACGATGCCAAACTCAATTTAAGTCGAAGCGAAGAAGACAAGGTGAGAACGTTGGAGGAACACGTAAAACGGAATTTCCGAGTTGTGAACAGTAATGCTGCCGTGTTAAGCAAGCTCGATTTCATCTTAGAAAATTCGGTCTGTTCAGAATGGGGAATCACGTATCTGATGGGCAACTTGCTCAAACAATTGGAGATTGAACACGAACTGGTCATCACCTCTGATCGGTCTGAACTGCGATTTGACAAGACATTCGAAGCGCACGTTTTCCTTACCGAACTGCTCATCTACATTCCGAAATTCAATAAGTACCTGGCACCAGGATGGCCTCTGTTGCGCTTGGGAATTGTACCCAGCGAATGTGCCGGGAACAATGGTCTGTTCATATCGGAAGTAAAAGTTGGCGACTTCGTTTCGGCCGTTGGCGAAGTGAAAAAGATTCCTGAAACCGTTCACACGGAGAACAGACATGATCTGGATGTAAGCGTAGATATGACCGAAGATGTGTACAATCCGAAAATTCACATCAAAACCGAGGTAAGCGGCTACAATGCGCAATACCTGCAACCCATTTTCCAGTACCTGAACAGCGAACAGAAAGAAGAGTCGCTTGAAGGCCAGCTGAAATACATTGACAGCGAAGGCAAGTTTACGAACGTGGTTTCCAGTAACGACCGCAGCTACCATTTCGGGGTAAAACCCATGATAATTGAAGGTGACCTGGAGACCAATTCGTTCAGCGAAATGGTTGGAAACGATGTGCTATTCAAGGTCGGAATGCTTATAGGACCTCAGATGGAAATGTATCAGGAAGAAGAATCGGAGCGAACGATTGATGTTGAATCTGAGTTTGCCCGGGAATACAAGCGAGTTCTCACAATCTCGTTGCCGGAAGGATATGACCTGACAAATGCAGAAACATTGAAAATGGATTTCCGCTATTCTGATGATAAAGGTTACGAGATGGCTTTTGTGTCGGATTACGAGCTGAAAGATGGCAAGCTAGTGGTCAATGTTCATGAGTATTATAAGAATCAGACCTACCCAAAAGCACTTTTTGGGGAATATAAGCGAGTTATCAATGCCGCTGCCGACTTCAATAAGTTAACCATCGTTCTGAAAAAAGCATGATCAGATCTTAGCCTCGTAAGCTACGTTACAGGGTTAGTTCTTACTGGCGACCAGAACCGCTGCGGGTGAATTGCCCAACCTCCAAAGGTGTTTAGTATGTTCCCAGATCACAACCATGAAATTCGGGTAAACATGGTAAGGAATGCCATATTCCGCTGCCGTTTGCTGCACGATCTTCGACAGCTTTCGGTAATGCACATGGCTGATGGTTGGGAATAGGTGGTGTTCTATTTGATAATTCAGACCGCCCACGAACCATGAGAAAACGCGGCTTTTCGGTGAGAAGTTGCAGGTGGTACGAAGTTGATGAACGAACCAGCTTTCCTCCACTTTGCCATCTTCGGGGGCAACCGGATATTCGGCATCTGGAACCACATGAGCCGCTTGGAAAACCGTGGCACTGAAAACGCCTGCGATGAAATGCATGGTCAGAAAGAAGATGAGTGTCAACCACCAAGAAGCCGGATTCAGCCACATCGGCAGCACCAGAACAACCGCCCAGTAAACCAGTTTGGCAACCGTCATGCGTGTAACTTGTAGGGTGAATTTTCCTCGTCCTTTTACGGTCAGGCCTTTTTTACGGAAGTCGAATATCTGTAGGAAATCCTTGAAGGTTGCCCAGTTGATGGTCATCATACCGTAGAGGAACCAAGCGTAAAACACTTGCAAACGATGTATCCAAAGTCTCTTTCCGTTGGGTGAAAGGCGTAGAATACCACCAGTATCAATATCACCATCATGTCCGTCAATATTGGTGAAAGAATGATGCAACACATTATGCTGGATCTTCCACACAATGGCGCTTCCACCCACAATATTGATCAAGTAACCGAGGTATTCGTTCACCTTCGGATTCTTGGAATACGACCCGTGGTTCGCATCATGCATAATGGACATTCCGATACCGATCATTCCAACGGCCATCATCACCCACATCACAAAAAGAACCAACCAATGCGAGATCACCCCTGAAATCATCAACCCAAGCGGCACCAAGTATAGCAGCAGCAACGAAACCGTCTTCACGATCATTCCCGCATTTCCGTGTTTAGAGATCTGTTTGTCCACAAAGTATTCGGCCACGCGAGCTTTGAGCGTTTGCACAAATTCAACATCCGCAGTGCGGGAAAATTTCAAGCGTTGTAATCGGGTCATGTCCGTGTTTGTATGTGGCTCAAGGTATGTACTCTGACAAGAATGCCACTTGACAATTGATAGTATGAAAAAAGCCGATGCGAAAGTTCACATCGGCTTTACCTAAAAGGTCGGTTCTCTTAATAATAGTGCAGTCTGCGCACTTTACTCACGTACTTCGACAAACGAAGCACCTGGCGCGTGTACCCGTATTCATTGTCGTACCAAGCATAGATCACAATGTTCATTCCGTCAGGCGATACGATGGTTGCTTTACTGTCGTAAACAGAAGCGCAGCTATC
The DNA here is from genome assembly GCA_046047575.1 of Bacteroidota bacterium. GTDB lineage: Bacteria > Bacteroidota > Bacteroidia > UBA10329 > UBA10329 > UBA10329. Next base: position 12,351 of record JBJOHR010000101.1, read on the forward strand.
GCCAACCACATCAGATGAAACCAATTCGTGCGATGTTGAATACCTGATCTGCTCCACCAATTCTCCATTCAAGGCAGCGTCTTTCATGGCTGCATCAATATCTTCAAGACTTACCTTGGTCTTCAACGTCAGATTCAGAATGGCCAAAGAGCCATCTGGAACTGGAACGCGCACCGCGTTTGAGGTCAGTTTACCACCCAGTGTTGGAATCACCTTGGCAACTGCGCTACCTGCACCTGTTTCAGTAATGACCATATTCGATGCGGCCGAACGACCTCTTCGATACTTCTTGTGGTAGTTGTCCAGCAAGTTCTGGTCGTTGGTGTAGGCATGAATGGTCTCAATATGACCTTTTTCTACCCCGAATTTTGCTTCGATAACCGCCAATACCGGAGAAATGGCATTGGTTGTACATGAGGCTGCAGACCAGATGGCGTGGTCATCTGGATTGAACATCAGGTGGTTTACGCCATGAACAATATTTGGGATGTTTCCTTTTCCAGGGGCCGTAAGCATTACTTTGCTCACGCCTTTCGACTTCAAGTGCTGCCCCAATCCGTCAGCATCTCTCCAAACTCCCGTGTTATCGATCACCAACGCATCGTTGATCCCGTAAGCCGTGTAGTCGATCTCAGCAGGGCTATTGGCTGCGATCAAAAGAACGGTGTGACCATTCACGATCAACGCCTTCTTCTCAATGTCCGCCTCAATCGTTCCTGGGAATGGTCCGTGAATCGAATCCGTTCTCAGAAGGTCGGCACGCTTGTAAATATCAAGGTCTGAATTGGAACGTGTAACAATGGCACGCAAACGCAACTGATCGCCTTTGGCAGACTGCGAGATCAACTCTCTGGCCGCCAAACGACCGATACGACCGAAGCCGTAAAGTACCACGTCCTTTGGGGCAGAAGGTTCACGTCCTTCAGCAGTGAAATCTCCGATTGTTGCACCCAAAAAAGTATCAACCGTTTCACCCTTGGCACGTGCCTCCAACCACTCATGGGTCAATTTACCGAGATCAATTTTGGCTGGAGCAAGATTCATACTCACCAGACCTTCGGCCACTTGAAGGCTATCGAACACCGTGATCGGCTTGTTCACCATCTTACGGGCGTACTCGTGGATGGCAAGGATCTCGCCCACATTGCAATCGTGCAACTGGTTTCGGAAAATGACAAGTTCAACTGCGCGGTCGAAACGCAGGGTTCCGATTATGGACATCAACTTGATCGCGGCTTTCTCTCGCCCGATCCAATTGTTCAACTCTGCCTCAAACGTTCCACTGGACTTTGAAGCAATCGTTTCATTACTCATGAAAATGGATTGATTTGGTTAGCTTATCCTAGGTATGCCTTCAGCAGTTTGCTGCGCGAAGTATGGCGCAATCTTCTGATAGCCTTCTCTTTGATCTGGCGTACGCGCTCTCTCGTCAGGTCGAATTTTGCTCCGATCTCTTCCAAGGTAAGTCCGTGGTTCATGCCTATTCCGAAGAACAGTTTTACCACATCTCTTTCGCGCTCAGTAAGCGTTGAAAGCGAACGCTCAATTTCTTTCTGTAGCGATTCGTTCATCAGCGTGCTGTCGGCACGTGGTGAATCGTGATTCACCAACACGTCCAAAAGGCTATTGTCCTCACCTTGTACGAACGGTGCATCCATCGACACGTGACGTCCAGAAACGCGCATCGTATCGGCAATTTTCTCTTCAGGGATCTCAAGAACTTCAGAAAGCTCTTCGGCAGATGGCTCACGCTCAAATTCCTGCTCCAATTTGGAGAAAGCCTTGTTGATCTTGTTCAACGAACCAACTTGGTTCAATGGCAAACGCACAATACGAGACTGTTCTGCCAAAGCTTGTAGAATCGACTGACGGATCCACCAAACAGCGTAAGAAATGAACTTGAAACCACGGGTTTCGTCAAAGCGCTGAGCAGCCTTGATCAAACCAAGGTTACCCTCGTTGATCAAATCCGGAAGACTCAAACCTTGGTTCTGATACTGCTTAGCCACCGACACCACGAAACGAAGGTTTGCCTTGGTCAATTTCTCCAAGGCAGCTTGATCACCAGCTTTAATTCGCTGCGCCAGAATAACTTCCATGTCCGCAGTGATAAGATCTTCCTTGCCAATTTCCTGTAGGTATTTGTCAAGCGAAGCACTCTCACGATTAGTTATCGATTTGGTGATCTTAAGTTGTCTCATCTTGTGTGTTTCGGTTTAGTAATCAATCGGCTCTTTACACCGCCCTGAAAAGGGCTGCAAAGATACGCAGAAAGCACCTTTTCTACAATATATGCGCGAGTATTGATAAATGTATCGGAATCAAAACGTAAAATACCGCCATTTGTTTCTAAAAAAAGGGGCGCTCCTTTCGGAAAACGCCCCCATCAACCAACCTATCCCACTTCTTCCCTACATACCAAACCCGTAATAGGCGGTCAATCCGTTAGGATAAACACCCTCAATAAGTACTCCTCCCTCTTTCTTACTTAAGGCGTCCATCACGTCTTGTGCAGACCTAACGGAATTTCTATCTACTCTG
>JBJOHR010000102.1:0-4387 GCA_046047575.1 Bacteroidota bacterium
CAGCCGACAACGGGGCCATTGTAAGTAAGCGACCAATCGATCGTTCCAGAGCAATCGTTGTTGTCGGTACCAATACGTATCCAATATTCAACTCCACCCTCCAGCAAAGCTCCACCGATCATGGCCTGTGGTCCGCATCCTCCTTGGTCGTCATCGTAGTAGATCGATCCCGTGTTGTCATCTGCCCAAACCAGACCATCGCAATAATCGTATATCCATATACGCGAGTCGCAATTGTTATTACAGGCTTCAATGGCGTAGTTTCCGTTTTCTGAAGGGGTGAAAGAATACCACGTATTGGCCGCGGGTGCCGTAAACGTGCCTTCAATAATGACAAATGGATCGCTGCATGAAGATCCAGGAGGACAATTGAACAGGCTGAAAGCGTAGCTGTCAAAATCACCACCGCTGGCAACTTCCTGGCCATCGATCAATACCGCGTAACTTCCTTGGCCATAGCCACAGCAGATACCGTCTCCAAACGAATCGAAGATCTCAAACCGCATGCACTCATTCTCATCTACACAAACAGTGTCGCCATACCAAGTGGCGTTGGCATACGCGTCATTCTGACCACCACTAGCCAAAACATTTCCATCGCTGTCCAATAGGTTCCACTCTGTTTCGTATCCGTAATTATCAGTAAGAATCTGAATGGCTACTTCGATCTGATCGGTTTCACACTGCGCATGTGTGTATGTTGATGCAAGCAAGCCAGCTATTAGAAGGAATAAGGTTCTTTTCATTTGATGATGTTTAACGGATTCGAATGTACGAATAGGAGCAAAGCTGAGAAATTCGATTTTTTAATGTCTTACGCGTTCAAAACGTGTTTCACGCAGTCAAGTTGCCGTGAATCTCGCAATAAAAACGCTTCTATGGCAACTTCATATTGACAGACTCGGAACAAAGACACGCAAAAACAAGCGATGAATTGTGGATATGTAAGGGTGAATGATTATTTTCAATCGACCAATTCATCTCATACATCGATATATGATATTTCTTGGCATGGATGAAGATTTAACCTCTAGCGCAAGGTGCGTTATGCATAAAGTAGTTACACCATCGGCCCTGATCATTATTGATGCTGACGTAATGAAGACCTATTTGCATGCTGATACCGAATTCGGTAATCAAGAGGCTGATTCCAACGTTGAATCGGTTTGGCAGTTCATCAAGGACAAATCCATTTATCATGTGATCATTCCTGATCCTACAACTCACATCACGGTAGATGTGAAAAACTATAAGAATGAAATGTTTGTTTCTGTGAAGCGCGCAGAGGCCTTGGTCATTCGCTCATTGGCGCACCGTATCCTTGCCAAGGCGTTCATGTCTGCTGGTAATCGGCCTTATCCAATCAGAATATTCGATTGCGAATCGGATGCGCTTGCGTGGTTCGATAAGCTCCGATCGGCTTCCTGATCTCAGATCGGTTTCTTGATGCTGTCTGTGGTATCAATGCCAGATATGACCTCGATCTTTATCCCATCTGAAAGTCCAAGTTGAACCTGACGTTTTTCAAAGGTCTGGGGCGATGTTTCCACTTCTACAAAAACAGAGTCCGGATGATTGCCAAAAATGAGTAGGGCTTCTGGAATTGCCAAAACGGAATCTCTGCGTTCCAAAACAATATCTGCATTGGCACTGTAGCCCGATCGGATAAAGACATCCTGTTTCAATTCAACCTCTGCCTTGATCTTGAACTGAATAGCGCCATTTTCCAACACGCCCTTCGGAGAAATGTGGTCCAATGTGGCTTTGAATGCGTGTCCTTCCAATGCGCCAATGCTTATCATAAGTTCCATGCCTTCTTTGATCTTGCCCACTTCGCTTTCGTCCACTTTTCCTTCGAATATCATTTCACCCATATCGGCAATGGTGGCAATGGTTGTTCCTTCATTGAAGGTGTTGCTTTCAATGACCGAGCTACCTTCTTTCATCGGTACTTCAAGCACCATTCCGCTGGCTGTGGATCGGATAACGGTGTTGGAACTTCCACCACCATTTTTCAATGCCCCTTCTTCTATCAATTGCAGGTTGCTCTCGGCAGCAAGCAACTCTTGTTGTGCATTGAGCAACTGTGTTTTGAACGGTTGGAATTCGGCCACAGCGATCACGCCCTTATCCAGCAACGTCTTCTGTCTATCATGGTTCTGCTGAGCATCTTGCACGGCCAATTCTGCCATCTGAACTCGATTCTGAGCGTTGTTCAAACTGACCATGTCTGGAACGATCTTCACTTTGGCAATGGCGTCACCGTTCTTGATCATCTGTCCTTCTTGCACAAACACCTTTTCAATAATGCCCGATACACGGGACTTTATGGCTACTTCCTTTTTGGGCGAAATGGTTCCGGTGGCTACGGTTTTCCGAATGATATCCGTGCGGAAGGCTTTGGCCGTTTCGAAGATCACGGGTGGCTCTTGCGACTTATCGTAAAGGTGCCACAGGGTGTAGCCAAATCCTCCCAGAATGATGATGATCACCAATATTCTAACAAATGTTCTCATGTTCACGGTTCAATTTTCAGTTCGTAATGCTTCTACAGGTTTTACTTCAAGTGCACGGTAAGCAGGAAGAAACCCTGCAGCACAGCCGGAGATGATCAATACCACCAGCGCTATTAAAATGGTATTGAAGTCGATCTGTGGATCCTTGAATGAATCATCTTCAATCATCGGCCCCAGATATTCTACCGCCCAAACTCCTAAGACCATTCCAACATAACCCGCCAACGATGTAAGTACCAATGCTTCTAACATGATCTGACTGACAATGCTAACGGGGCTGGCTCCGATAGCTCTTCTGATCCCTATTTCCTTGGTGCGTTCTTTTACGATGACCAACATGATGTTGCTGATGCCGATGATCCCTGCAACAAGGGTAAGCGTGCCAACAAACCAGATCAGGAAATTGATACCAGAAAATACACTTGCGTATTCTGCAAATCCCTCTTCATTGTTGTTGGTTCCAAAGGCGAAGGCATCGTTGGGGTTTATGCGGTGCCTTTCCTTGAGCACCTTCAGTACTTTAGTTTCCAACTCGGCCACCGAAACACCATCTATCGGCATGAATCCATAGTAACTGACCCAATTGCCGTAGTTGAAGGCCTGCTGAAAAGCCGAGAGTGGAACAAAGATGCTTTGCGCATCGTCTTCCGCTTCTCCACCTGCTTTTTTCGTCTTTATGGTGCCGACCACCGTAAAGTAAACCCCGTTGATGCGGATACTGCTACCGATCACGTCCTCGCCTTCATCGTAAAGGTCATTCACCACCTTGGAGCCGATGACCGCAACCTTTCTTTTCTGTTCGATATCGCGCTGATTGAGCAAGCGACCTTCCAACACTCCGAAGGGTTGGATCTCTACCACCTCAGGATAATCGCCTTTGATTCCGTAAGCACCCGTATGTTTACCACGTACCACATTGGCCGATCCTCGCCAACCACCTACTTCGTTGCGAGGAGCAATAACCCTTGCTTCGGGAACCAGTTCGCGCAGGGCTTTGGTGTCCTCATTGTTCAAATTGAACCTTCTACCTGCTGGCAGCCCTTTGTAAGGCATCGTGGTGCGTTGGGTCCAGACGTAGAGTGAATTGGTGGCGAATCCTTGGAATTCGCTGGTGACTCCATTGTAGAGTCCAGAACCGGCACCAAGCATGATAATGAGCATGAAAATACCCCAAAGCACACCGAATGCCGTGAGCGCAGTGCGCAGTTTATTTGCTCCCAGTGTATTGAACACCTCTTGCCATCTATCTGCGTCAAACATGCTCATTCTTCACGAAGTGCTTCAATTGGACTGATGGATGCTGCCTTTATTGCCGGAAAAAGACCGGCCAAAGTTCCAGCAACAACAAGGATGACAGTAGCCAAAATGGCCGTGTACAGGTCTACTTCCGGATTTCTGAAAATGCCGGGGTCTTCTATCATGGATGTGGCAGCTTCCAACGCAAAAACGCCCGCCACCAGACCAAGATAACCAGCTATGCTTGTGATGAAGATGGCCTCCATGATGATGAGCGAAACCACCGAGAACGGTGTTGCACCCAAGGCTTTTCTGATACCGATCTCCCGTGTCCGTTCTTTCACCACGATCATCATGATGTTTCCAATTCCCACTATTCCGGCAATGATGGTCCCGATGCCAATGATCCAGACAAAAAGGCTTATGGCGTTCAGCACGTTCAGCACCTGCATGAACTGGTCGGTGGTGTTGTTGATCCAAACGGCCCGTCTGTCTTCTGGCGAGAATTGATGCAGTGCAGCCAGCCTGTTGCGGATGCTTTGCTCAATGACCAAGCTTTCCTCTGGAGTGGCGTCTCCAATGGTCATGCTCATTGCGTGTACATTCCGGCCACGGTCAAACACACTTTGACCCAC
>JBJOHR010000103.1:0-5290 GCA_046047575.1 Bacteroidota bacterium
AACAAAACTCACGTAGGCATTTCCACGTTTCGTTCGTACCCAGCCCCTTACGGTAACTTCACGTTCTAATCTTTCGGTGGTCAATAATTGCTTGATGCTTTCCATTGCGTTTCTGTTTTGAAGGGCGCAAAGATATATAAGCCGCTATCTTTTAGAAGTTCGCTTTTAGCCACTATACAATGCCCTTGAAGCTTGTAGCTTGAGCCTCGCAACTATGATTAATGTTGCATCATCGAAAACTTAGGAAACTTTTAACATTAAAATCGTTTCCGTAGTTTTTATTGCATTAATTTTGCGACCGATTTGGAAGAAAAAGCTCAAAATATCGTTGCGCAGGTCATTGTGCTTTTCACACAGTACGGTGTAAAGAGCCTTACCATGGACGATATTGCCCGGCATCTGGGTATTTCCAAGAAAACGCTTTATCAGGTTGTGGCTGACAAGGCCGAGTTGGTTGAACGCGCCATTCAACTTTATATCGATCAGGATGTTTGCGAACTGGAGCAGATGCACCTGCAAAGCCCCAATGCCATTGAGGAAATGTTCATGATAGCCCATCGCGTCAGCGACCATCTTCAGAAAATGCATCCTTCCATCCTATTCGACCTTGAAAAGTACTATCCGAAGGCGTTTCACATTTATCAGGAATACAAACTGAAGAACATCATGGGCTGCTTGGCCCGCAACATGGAGGTTGGGATAAGCCAAGGGTTTTATCGCGATAACCTTAACATTCCCATCGTAGCCGGCATCTATGTCGGGCGTATGGACGTGATCTTCGACCAGAAACTTTTCCCTGCATCCAAGTACAACATTAAGGATGTGTACTTCGAAGCCATTCGTTACCACATAAGAGGCATTGCCAGCGAACAGGGGATGGAATACCTCAAGAACAAATTCAAAACATTAGATACACAGAACCCTATCTACTAATAGATGAGAAACCTACTCATACTTACAATCGCCATTTTTCTTTCGGTCCATTCAATTGCACAGGAAGGCAGTGTCTTGGAACTGAGCGTTCAGGATGCTGTGCTTTACGCTTGGGAAAACAGCCAGAAGTCTAAAACAGCTGCTATTGACGTTAAGCAGGCCGATAAGGATGTTTGGATTCAGGCTGCACGTGGGCTTCCGATCATAAATGGTGCGGTCAGTTTTAACAATTTCATCGATCTGCCCACTTCTGTTTTCGATGCTTCTTCCTTTAATCCTTTGGCTCCTCCGGGCGAATTGACCGAACTGCAATTTGGCCAGCCATACACCATGGACGCTGGAATTACGGCAACGTTGCAGCTTTTCGATGGTTCGTACATCATTGGCGTAAAGGGTGCCAAGGGCTTTCAGAAAATGAGCCGCGATATGGAGAAAATGACCAAGAACGAGGTCAAGACCATCGTGGCAGAGGCTTATTACACTTCTCAGATCGCCAAGGAGAATGTTCGATTGCTGAACGAGAACATTGCCAACATGCAGAAGACCATTGAAGAAACAAAAGCACTCTACAAGGCAGGATTTGCAGAAGAGATGGATGTGGATCAATTGAACCTGCTCATCAATCAGTTGAACAATCGGGCCAAGCAAGCCGAGCGCCAACATCAGGCCACGCTCAATCTTCTCAAGTACAAAATGGGAATGCCCATAGACACCAAGATCTCGCTTAAAGATGACCTGGAAACACTTTGGACCCTACAGTCTAACGAAGAGTTGATGGCCATGGAATTGGATCTCAACACCAATCTCGCCTACGACCTCATCAAACAAGACGTTGTAATGCATGGTTATCTGGTAAAATTGGAAGAGGCCAAATACTATCCACGTTTGAATGCCTTTTTCGACTACAAGCAACAGGCATTCCGCGAAAAATTCGACTTCTTCGACTTTGATCAACCTTGGTATCCGCAAACACTTTGGGGTGTAAAACTGAGCGTTCCGATCTGGGACAACCTTGGTGCAGCAGCAAGCATTAAAAAGGCAAAGTTGGAACAGCAGAAGGTCAAGAACCGTCTGGCTGACACCGAACAGGGACTAAAGCTTCAGGCCATTACAGCCAAGGACGATTTTGCATCGGCTCTGGAACAATTGACCACCAGCGAAGACAATATTGAACTAGCAGACCGGATCAAGCAAAAAACCCTGATCAAATACAACGAAGGTCTGGCGTCCAGCATGGACCTGACTACAGCAGAAAATCAACTCATACAGGCACAGGCAGAATATATAAGCACCTTATTCGCTGCCATGAATGCCAAACTCGAAATGAAAAAAGTACTTGAAAACAACTGATAGAAAAGCCATCATCACTATGAGAACCAACATTATCGCATTTGCTACCATCCTAGCGCTCGCTTCTTGCGGAGGGGAAAAGACTTTGGAACAACGTAAGGCCGAACTGGACGCCAAGAAGGTGGAATTGGCCAAACTTCAGGATGAAGTCGCCAAAATGGAAGAGGCACTACTTGCAGAAGACCCATCACTTGGTGTCAAGGAAGATCTTGGCGTATTGGTCGAGGTAAAGACTGTAGCTCCTGAGTCTTTTGAGCATCATTTTGAGGTGAATGGAAGTCTTGAAGCGGTTGAACAGGCCAACATTAGCCCTGAACAAGGTGGACAGATAAAGCGGATGATGGTGAAGGAAGGTGATAAGGTTTCGGCTGGAACTGTGCTTGCTCAGTTGAACACAAGCGTTATTGCTACCAATTTGGAAGAATTGGAAAACGCCATTGAACTGGCTCAAACGGTATACGACCGTCAAGCGCGCCTATGGGAACAGAAGATCGGTTCGGAAATTCAATATCTGGAAGCAAAGAACCGTTTGGAGAATCTTCAGAAAAAGAAGCAAACACTTCTGGCACAAATGGCAATGAGCACGGTAAAGGCACCTTTTGCCGGGGTTGTTGACCGGATTTGGCAAAAAGAAGGCGAACTGGCAGCTCCCGGACAACCAATGATGACCTTGGTGAACATGAATGAAATGAAGGTGAAAGCCGATGTTTCGGAAAATTACGTTCAGGCTGTCCGAGAAAATGCAGAAGTGGATGTGGATTTCCCTTCGTTCGGAATCAGCACCAAAGCTCCTATCCGTCAGGTGAGCAACATCATCAACCCATCCAACAGAACATTCAGTGTTGAGGTGCGTGTACCAAATGCAAATGGTCAACTTAAACCCAACGGAATCGCCACCCTACGGATCAAGGATTTTGAAGTAGCAGATGCCTTAGTGGTACCAGCCATAGCCATTGGAAAAGATGCCAAAGGCGCGTTCCTGTTTGTGGTGAACGAAGTGGAAGGAAAACCGCAAGCCAACAAAAAGTACGTGGTTACAGGGCGTACCAGTGGCGGACAGACACGCGTATTAGAGGGACTTTCTGCAGGCGACCGCGTTGTGGTAGAGGGTTACAACGAAGTGGCCAACGGAGACCGAGTGCAGATTCAAGGTTAAAAACAGCTTCGAGTTGCCAGCTTCGAGTTACAGGTCAATATTGGTTGACACAACTCGAAACTCAGAACTCGAAACTCGGAACAAACAATTATGAGCAACGAAACACAAGAAAAAAAAGGCGTACTGAAGGAATTCGGTCTATCAACCCTTTCTCTGAATAACAGCACCAGCGTACTGATCCTTACCGTACTGATCGTGTTCGGTGGAATCCTTGCCTACTCCACTATGCCCAAGGAGTTGTTTCCAGAAGTGGTGATGCCGCAGATATACGTTCGCACGGTTTATCCAGGTAACTCTCCTGTTGATATTGAAAACCTGATCACGCGGCAGATCGAGAAAGAGATCAAGCCGCTGAAAGGAATCAACGAAATGACCTCAACATCCGTGCAAGACAATTCCATCATTATTGTGGAATTCAACACAGATGTTCCGGTAGAGGAAGCACTTTCTGACGTAAAGGATGCCGTTGACAAGGCCAAGAGCGACCTTCCGAACGACCTCGACATGGACCCGATGGTCATGGATGTGAACATGAGCGAAATGCCAGTGATGAACATCAACCTATCTGGAGATTACAGCGTGGACGACCTGAAGGACTATGCCGAAATGCTTCAGGATAAGATGGAACTCATTCCAGAAGTTTCGTCTGTGGATCTTCGAGGTGCATTGGAGCGCGAGATCAACATTAACGTGGATGTGAACCGGATGGAAGCCGTTGAGGTGAGCTTCAACGATATTGAAAGCGCTATTGGATACGAGAACATGAGTATTTCCGGTGGAGATATCCTAATGGATAAAACCCGTAGGAACATCCGTGTTTCGGGCGAATACACCAACATGGACGAAATCGCCAATACCATTGTAAAGGCAGAATTCGGTAATATCATTTACCTACGAGACATTGCCACGGTAGAAGATGGTTATAAGGAACGTGAAAGCTACGCCCGCTTGGACGGCAATCCCGTGGTTTCGTTGGACATTGTGAAGAAATCGGGCGAAAACCTGCTGAAGGCCACCGATCAGGTATTTGAGATTCTGGCCGAAGCACAGGAAAACCGCTTTCCATCCGACCTTAAGGTCACTATAACAAACGACCAGAGCAATCAGGTTAGAGGTCAGCTGCTTAACCTAGAGAATAGCATTTATTCAGGTGTGATACTTGTTGTCATCGTGCTTCTTTTCTTCCTCGGGCTGCGTAATGCACTTTTTGTTGGGATCGCCATTCCGCTTTCCATGCTAATGAGTTTCATGATTCTTGGTTCGATGGGAATTACCATCAACATGATGGTGCTCTTTGCCCTCATTCTTGCCTTAGGAATGCTTGTGGATAACGGCATTGTGACCATCGAGAACATCTACCGTTTGTATTCAGAAGGAATGTCTAAGAAAGATGCTGCCCGCTACGGAGTTGGTGAAATTGCGGTACCGATCATTTCATCTACTGCCACAACGCTGGCCGCCTTCGCTCCTCTCCTATTTTGGGACAGCATCATGGGTGAATTCATGAAGTTCCTGCCCATAACGTTGATCGTTGTTCTTGGTTCTTCGCTGTTTGTCGGTCTGGTTGTCAATCCTGTGTTGGCGGCCCTTTACATGCAGAAAGATGTAAAAACGGGCGTCAACTGGAAGTCGTTGCTCATTGTAGTGGGAATTGAAATAGTGCTTAGTGTGCTGTTCTACGCTGGAGACATGTTCAGCATGGGAACCATTTTTGCCACCTTGGCCGGGCTGACGGTGATCAACGCCATCATTCTGCGGCCTGTATCATCATGGTTTCAGAACAGTTTCTTGGTGTGGTTAGAAGAAATGTACCTAAAAACATTGCGTTTCTCACTAACTACTTGGAAACCC
>JBJOHR010000104.1:0-8849 GCA_046047575.1 Bacteroidota bacterium
AGGGCTATGGTGAGAGAGATATTTACAGGATCACATTCAATGATGTTGACCCCGTTTACACGATAGTCAGAGGGTCTATTACCAATATCAAGGATTCGATGCTAGTAGATCCCGGTATCGATGTTGGATCATTTGAGATGACCGTTACCGATATGAATACTGACAGATATATTGGAACGTATCGTCCAACAATGTCAACTAGCAATTATGCTCAGGTCTTAGAACCAGGAGATTATTGTGTTTACGTAACGGGTGAATTGTATTTTGATACTTCGGCCGTGGTCGAGGTGGCTGGAAAAGCTTCTCAGGTCACAGAAATAATCAAGAATTACACCTTGCGACCCGATCCAGATGCGATCCGTAGAAAACGTACTGGCGAAAAGTTTGGCGGATTGATCTATGCAATGTCTGGTAGTGATGATGGGAAAGCAAAAATTTGGGACTTGCCTTCTGGAAGGCAGGTACTTTCTTTAGACAACAAGGAAAAGGTTAGTACCGTTGGTTTCAGTCCATTTGGAAAACGAGCAGTCTCAGGAACAAAAAGTGGTAATGTGAATGTTTGGAACATTCCCACAGGCGAGCAGGATAAGACGCTACGTGGCCATACTGGAGAAGTTACTCAAGCAGTATTTACCAACGATGGTAAATATTTGCTTACCTCCAGTGCCGATTCTACAATCAGACTGTGGAATCTGGAAACTGGAAATATGGAAAAGATATACATTGGGCATCTTGATAAGGTGAACGGAATATCCATATCTCCCGATGGGAATTACTTTGTCTCCTGTTCAGATGACGGAAACGTGTTGATGTGGGAGATAATGACGGAAGAATTGGTGGGTATTTTTGAAGGTCACAAAGGATCGGTCAAAACAGCCACCTTCTCTCCTAGAGGAAATTACATTGTTACTGGTGGGGTTGATGGTAAGGTTAAAAAGTGGGATGCATCAACAGCCCAGCAAGTGTTAGAGTTTGATCTCCACAGTTCACCGATTAATTCTGTGGAGGTTTCTCCTGACGGAAGCACAGTCGTTTCAGGAAGCGACAATGGTTTTGTGTATGTGTGGGACGCGGGAACAGGTGAAGTAGACCATGTACTGTTGGGTCACGATAAAGCTGTTTCATCAGTGTATATTTCCAAGGACGCGAAGTATATCATATCTGGCAGCAAAGAGAAGAATCCTATTGTTTGGGATTATGCTAGTGGAAATGAGGTCACACCGTTATCTGGTCACTCCGATAGGATTAACGATGTATGCTTTACGCCATATATCAAGTTCCCTGAAGAAGAAGAATTGGCAGTCAACCGTAATGTGGCTGAAGAACCAGCCATTTTGGAAGAAGAAATCCAACGATTGGAAAAGGAGCTTGCGGCTATCGAAGCTCAGAAACAGCTTGGTTACGACCCTACCCTCCTTGATGCAGACGTTTACAATCAGAAGGAGTTGAAAGTAGGTCAGAAGATCATCCTTGAGCGGATTTATTTCGACTTCGATAAATATGATATTCGAGATGAGTCGGTAGTTGAATTGAATAAATTGTTGGTTTTCCTGCAAAAAAATGAAAACCTTATTGTTGAAATTTCAGGACACACGGATTCTCGTGGTTCTGATGATTACAATATGAAGCTGTCTCGAAATAGGGCCAAAAGTGTTGTGGCATGGCTTAAGAAGCGTAAAATTGAATCCAAGCGCATGATCGCTAAAGGTTACGGAGAGACACAGCACATTGCACCGAACGAAAATCCAGATGGAACCGACAATCCGGATGGACGCCAGATGAACCGAAGGATCGAATTGACGATTATTGGCGTTGGTGGAGAACAAATTATTACAACTGAAGGCAAGTAACAGGTGAAATTGTTAAGCACAATAAGGGTTCTGCTAACGACAATCGTTCTGATTTTCGCGACTGTAAGCTGTCTTAAAGCGCAGACTTTCAGTGCCGGTTCGGATACGGTGAATGTGATGGACCAATCCAACATTAAAGGCCCTTTGGAATTCAAAGGTTATGTGAAAGAATTGGCTAAGAAATTGAAGGGGGCAATAGTCACTCTATCCGAGTCCCCAGACGGGTCTCACGAGAATCTTACCGAAATCTTTAAGACACTCACGCCAGGTAGTGGAGAATTTGAGTTTAAGTTGGAAATAAACAAGCATTATGTCTTGTCTGTCGAAAAAGCCGGATACACAACAAAGAAAGTTGACTTTGATACGGACGTAACCTTGGCGCGGAAACAGTACACATCCGTTCCAAAATTCGAGTTTGAGGTAGACATGGTCCAAGATCTTGACGGATTGGCCTTTGCTAAAGCTGTGGCTTCCGTTTTCTACCAGATCAAGCAGAATAGGTTCGATTATCAGTTGGACTACTCCAAAGAAGAGATGGAGGATGAAGAACGTGAACTTCGTGAGCGTCTGGAAAAAGCGAGACTCGCTCAATTGGCATTCGAAAAGAAGGAGGAACTAGAGGAGGCAGCCAAGTTGCTGTTGGATAAAGACAATGCCACCGCACAACAGATCATTGAAGCTTCAATTACAGTTGGAGATGGGGACAAGACAAAAACCATTGAGGGTTTTTTAAACGTTTTTCCAGAAGTTGACACACTTAGACAGCGGAAAGCAGAGGCCATGTACGACAAACTTCTGGAGGAACGTGTACGAACACAGGCCACAGGCGGTAAGATTGATTTCATGTCCATCTTCAATTCAGCAAAGCTGGTGGAAGAAAAGGTTGTCACGGCTGCTGAAGAAGAACGTCAGGCGCAAGTAGCAGTTCTTAAGAAGGAGAAGGAAGAGGCTCTTGCTAAGGAAAAGGAGGCTATGGTAGTTAAGCAGAAAGCCATTGAATTAGAAACGAAAGAAAAGCTTGCTGCAGCCATTGCCGAAGAAGAAATAAGGAAAGAGAAGGAGGAAAAGGAATTGTACGATAAGGTTTATTACGCCATTTTCAATTCAAATGGAGATAGCGAAACCGCCATAGCGAATTTGATAAAAACCTATCCCAAATCTGATCCATATAAAGAGGAGAAAGCAAAGGCCATTTATGCCGAGTACGAAAAGACCAGATTGACCGGCACAACCTTAACGAACATGGATTTCAGTAAGCTTTTTGAAGCTGCCACTGTTGCTGAACAAGCTGCCATTAAGAAGGAAATAGATAAGGACAATGCGCAACAGAACTCAAAGCTTGATGCCTTTATGCAGAAAGTTGAAGAGAAAAAGCGTGAAGAGCAAGAGCAAACAATTCTGAAGATTGAAGAAGGGCTTAAAGACGCTCCGAAGGATCGAATCAGTCAGGTGGAGATTTTCAAGAATGCCCTTGCAAAGAATGATCCTTACAAGGAAGTCAAAGCAGAGGCCATGTACGAACAGTATGTTCAACAGAAACATGCCATGCAACTGATTGAAGAACGTTTGAAAGGAGCACCAAAAGACAAGGCCTCGCAGTTCAATGTGTTTTTCAATGCCCTGCCCGAAAGCATCGAGAACAGACAGGAACTCGCGGAGCAGATGTATGAGAATTACTTGTCAACGGTGGTTTTTCAGAAAACGAACGATCCAAGCACTCAAAAATCGGAGGAGTCGCTCATTGAGCAATCGCTTCCCAACGACTTAGCAGGAAAAGATCAGATTGCCAAGGCAATTTACAAGAATGGAACTAGTGTGTCGGGTTCGCCATCTCGAGAACAGCAGATTGCTGCAATTGCAAGAAGTTTACCTGCCAATACTGCAAATAGGGAACAAGTTGCCGAAGCTACTTACGAAAACTATGTAGCTAAAAAGCAAGCACAAGGCGGCTCTGGAACTGTTGCCTTGGATTTTGGTTCGTTGTTTGGGGCGGCTGCCATTGCCGAAAAAGATGCTCAACTTGAAGCGAAAGAGCAGAATGCAATTGAAAAGCGAAAGGCTCAGGAACTTCTCGAGTCCAAAAGAGAAGATGTAAGGGATCAGAAGAGAGAATTGGCCAAACAGGCTGAAAAGCAGGTCGAGGATATCCATCGAGCAGAATTATCCAAGGCGAAAGACAAAAAGGAGCTGAAGCTTGCAGAAGCAATTGAGAGCGGGCAGGGAGACCGAGATAAGGCAGTTGAAGCGATACAAAAGGCTTTACCAGAAACAGGAGATAAAGAATTGGACCGTGAACGTGCAGAGGCTGTTTATGACGCCTACTTGCGCGAAAGTGATGCAATAGCTAAGTCTGGACAAGTTGGGAAGAAAGTCGATTTTTCAACACTTTTCGCTGCAGCCGACAATGCAGAATTGGCGAGATTAGAAAGACAGTATCAGAAGAAAGTTGCTGAAAGAGAGGAAGAACTTGCTGCCTACGAGAAGCAACGAACAGAAAAAGCGATAGAAATAGCTCAGGCGCAGCAGAAGGAAGCTGAAAAAGAGGTTGAAAGAGCTGAAGTCG
The DNA here is from genome assembly GCA_046047575.1 of Bacteroidota bacterium. Classification (GTDB taxonomy): domain Bacteria; phylum Bacteroidota; class Bacteroidia; order UBA10329; family UBA10329; genus UBA10329. Next base: position 4,414 of record JBJOHR010000104.1, read on the forward strand.
CGTACGAGGAAACGTTGCACAAGACTGAGGTATTACGACAAGATCGTCTAGCCCAGGAGCAGAAAGCCAAAGAAGACCTGGCTAAGCAGATTGCTATGGAACAGGCTAAACGTGAGCAAATCGAACAGGAGCGTGCTTCTGAAGAATTGGCAGTTGTTGAACGCGAGAAACAAGCGCGATTACTTAAAGAGCGGGAGGAAGCAGAACGTTTAGCGGCAGCTGAGGCTGAAACAGCACGCAAGCAAAAAGAAATTGCTGAACGTGAAGCTGCAGAACAGTTGGCCTTGCTAGACAAACAAAGGCGGGAATCAGAAGAAGTTGAGCGGAAAAGACGAGAGGCAGAAGAAAAAGAGCAACAACGCATTGCTTTGCTAGCTCAAAAGGAAGCTTCTGATAAAGCGAAAGAAGAAGAGCGGTTGGCCTTGTTAGCCCAGAAGGAGAAGGAGGAACAGCAGAAAGCCGAGCAGAAACGACTGGAGGACGAACGTAGAGAAGCAGAACGGCTTACTCTTCTCGCTGAAAAGGAAGCTGCTGAAAAGGCCAAGGAGGATGAACGATTGGCATTGTTAGCCCAAAAAGAGGAAGAGGAAAAACAGCGGGCAGAGGCTAAACGCCTAGAAGAAGCTGAAAAGGAACGTGTTGCAGCAGAATTGGCGCAGGCTAAGGCAGCAGAAGAGGCAGCCAAGTTGGAACGACAGCAACAGGAACAATTGGCTTTGAAACAGGCAGAAGAAGCTGAAGCCGCTAGGAGATCTCAGTACAATAAGCTCATTTCCGATGGAGATGTTGCAATGGCCAAAGAAGATTTCAAAACTGGATGGCAGAAGTATAAGGAAGCATTGACCATGTATCCAGATGACAAGGAATTGAGCAAGAAGTTCAATTTGGCTGATACTGAGCTACAGAGAATTGAAAAGGAGCAGGCCGAAGCCCTTGCTTTGCAGCAGAATTATGATAAACTGATCATTGAAGCTGAGCAGGAATTCGCCAACAATAACTATGATGCCGCAAAGGCGAAATATCAGAAAGCTTCAGACCTGAAGCCGAATGAACAGAAACCGAAGCAGGAGATAAGAAATATTGAAAGAACGATTGAACAATTGGCAGCAGAGGAAAAGGCCAGGCAGGCTCAAGAACGGGAGTATGTACTCCTGCTTCAAGCGGCCGCCAAGGACCTCGAATCGAACAAACTTGATCTTGCCAAAGAAAAGTATACCAGAGCAAACGAGTTGAAACCTGAAGATCAGGTACCGTTGGATAAGTTGTCCGAGATTGCCAATAAGGAAGAAGAGTTGGCTGATGCTAAGCAGAAAGAGCTTGAAAAGCAGGAGATTGCTCGCAGGAAGTTTGAAGAAGAACAAGCTGCAAAGGCCGATCTAGCCGCTCAGGAAGCAGCTCGGAAAGAAGCTGAAACAGCTGCAAGGATTGCTGCTCTAGGACTTGTTGACGATGCCAAGGAACAGCAGAAACTGACCGCGGCAGAGGCAGAAAAGGTTCGAATCGAGAAATATGAGAAGTTGAAAGAGTCATTAGAGAATCTTGACCTTAATGCGGATGAACAGCGTCAGGCGTTCCTTTCTGAACTTGCCAAGATCTATCCTCCCGGTTTAACGGAAGAAACGGTGAATGGTAAGAATTTTGTACTCCAGCGTAAAGTGATCAACGAGAATAATATTGTCACCATTTATGAGAAGAAGGTTTGGGATTGGGGTGGCGTATTTTACTTCAAGAATACAGATATCGCCATCACCGAAGCGATTTACAAGCTAGAAATAGGTAAGTATTGATTTTCATGCATGTGAAAACGAAGCGATTTAACAGATGGACGCTTGTTCCGTTATTAACGATGACGTTCGCGTTTTTGGGCCTTCAGGTCTTGGCCCAGACGGATGTTGAAACCAAAGGTGCGACTCCAATTGCTCGCGCTAAGAACCTTTTCGACATCGGAGACTATAAAAATGCATTGCTGGAATACACACCATTGCTGGCTCAAGATCCTGAAGATGTTTTCCTTAACTGGAGAGTGGGACTATGTCATCTGTATCAGAACATTGACAAAAGTAGGTCGATCAAATACCTGAGAAAAGTTACCACCAAGGATAAGTTTGAGGATGAGGTCTTATACGATATGGGCCTCGCATACATGTACAACGAGCAGATAGACAGCGCGCTGTATTTTTTCAACAAGTACAAATTGAAGATTAGCCAGCCTGAAAAAATCATTGATGTGACCAGGCAGATTGAATTCTGTGAAAATGCACGCAAATTCATGCAGAATCCGGTCAATGTTTCTTTCGAAAACTTAGGTGATGATGTGAATTCGGAAGGACCGGACATGCATCCGTTCACTCCGATGGACGAATCATTCCTTGTTTTCAGTACCAAGCGCGAAAAGGGAGTGGCGGGTCAGAATCTAGACTTTGATGGCTACAAACCTGCAGATATTTTTTGGTGTAAGACTGGAAATGGTGAATTCAGAAAACCAAAAGGTGTGGGAATGACCATCAACTCTGAGTTTGTTGAGGAATTTGTAGGAATGTCGGCCTTTGGTGATCATATCTTTTACATGATTGACAACATGGATGGTTTCGATGATGTTTGGATGAGCGAATTCAGCGGCAGAAGATGGGACAAGGGTAAAACGCTGGGTGAATCGATCAATACCTTAGAACCTGAATTGGCAGCCACCTGTACTCCGGATGGCGAAACACTCTTTATTTCCAGATTGCCCATTGAACAACCCGGTTTTGGCGGCCTCGACATTTTTATGGCCAAGAAACTACCCAATGGCGAATGGTCGTTCCCGGTCAACCTAGGTCCCACCATTAATACTCAATATGACGAAATGTATCCCGTTATTTCGCATGACGGAAAAACCTTGTATTTCGCATCTCAAGGCCATAAAAGTATGGGCGGTTATGATGTATACAAAAGTGAATGGAATGAACAGTTCAGTCGGTGGGAACGTCCTGTCAACCTTGGTTATCCGATCAACACCACGATGGACAATTTCACCTTTTGCATCACCGATAATCCGAGACACGCTTACACCGCTCAACTTCGAAAAGGTGGCTATGGCGATTTAGATCTTTACCGCGTCATTTTCAATGACGTGGAAGAACAGCAATCTGTCGTGGTTATTGATCTGGAGATCATGATGGGACCCGAAAAGGAATCGGTCATTTTTCATGAATGGAAGAATTCTACAGATGGGAAGATAAAATGGTTCACAGATGAATATCAACCATTCGACAGGGCAGATTACGAGTTCGTTGAGACCAAGAACATTGAATTGCAAAGTGGCGACAAGTATGACATAGTCATCATTGGATCCTTTGATGGAGGTGAAGTGAGTAAGTATACCCCCGAAACATTCCGCAATGCGAGTGGCACCTTTACTTGGGTGGATACAAGGGTGAAAAAAGAAAAGGTACCTGTTAAGCCTTTTGAAGCGAAAGTGACTTCTATAAAGGGATTGGACAACTTGGAGATTACCGCGACAGTCACGGATAGGGCTGGGGAGATGGTCGGAACCTATCTCCCAAACTACAAAACGGGTAAAATGGTGGTGGCGCTTCTGCCCGGACAAGTGTATGAGATAACAATAGAATCCCCAGGGTTCCAATCCATTAAAGAAAAGGTCAACGTCATGTCGTTAGGCGATTATCAGAAGATCATCAACAAGAAGTGGACTTTAGTGGAGCAAGGTCTTGAAGTGCCTGCTAAGTAAAACCGATGCTACGACTCAAACGTCCGCTTGCCTTTTTTGATCTGGAAACCACTGGAGTAGACGTGTCACAGGACAGGATAGTCGAAATTTCCATCATCAAACTCAATCCAGACGGAACGGAGGAAACGTTGACTGAACTTGTCAATCCAGGAATACCGATACCTGCGGAAGCTTCCGCTGTTCATGGTATTACAGACGACAAAGTATTAGATAAGCCCTCGTTTAAAACCTTGGCTCCAAATGTCAAGCAGTTTATTGGCAATGCGGATCTATCAGGTTATAACTGTCTGAAGTTCGATGTACCACTTCTGATCGAGGAGTTTCTACGCCACGAGGTCGATTTTGATATGAAAGGCCGAAAGGTGGTAGATGTGCAGAACATCTTCCATAAGATGGAACAGCGCACCTTGGTTGCCGCTTACAAATTCTATTGCAATGGCGATCTAACAAACGCGCATAGTGCCGAAGCAGATACACGCGCAACCATGGAAGTACTGAAAGCGCAAGTTGAAAAGTATGACGAGCTCGAAGGCGATGTGCAAATGCTGCACGAATTCTCCAGAAGAGGAAAGGCTGTTGATTTTGCCGGTCATATCATCGAGAATGAAAAGGGAGAAGCGGTTTTCAATTTTGGGAAGAACAAAGGGAAAACGGTTGTGGAGATACTGAAGGCACAGCCAGGTTATTATTCTTGGATGATGGATGC
>JBJOHR010000105.1:0-8570 GCA_046047575.1 Bacteroidota bacterium
TGTCTTGGATCGATTACATCACAACAGGAAAAAACATGGGGCGTTCGTTGCTTTATCTGGGCGAGCATGCTTCCGAAAATGATGTTCCTGAACCCAAATTGGCTGGATATAAAACTCCGAAACCAATTATTGGACTTCCGTTCAATTTCCCAAGTTGGAGCATCAATCCGTTCACCGTAAAGGCGTTTGATGAACTCTATTACCACAAGGTTTTAAAGCAGGAAAGCACGACTGTTGTGGATATTGAACCTTACTTCTATCCGTTGGATGCAGTCAATAATTGGAACCGTATTTACGGCCGGAAAGGCTTTACGCAGTACCAATTTGTTATTGGTGAGGAACATGCGCGTGAAGGACTTTCCGAAGTGATGAAGGAAATCGTGAAAAGCCGAACGGGTTCGTTCATCGCTGTGCTGAAATTGTTCGGAGAACAGAACGAAGGTTGGCTTTCGTTCCCGAAAAAAGGCGTGACCCTGACAGTCGATTTCGGCATCAAACCCGAAGTGCTGAAACTACTTGACCGTTTGGATGACATGATTGCGGAAATGGACGGTCGGCTTTATTTGGCCAAGGATGCGCGCATGAAACCCGACATGTTTGCCAAGGGCTATCCAAAACTGGGTCAATTCAAAAAGCTGCTTTCCGAAATCGACCCCGAAGGCAAATTCCGTTCTTTGCAATCCGACCGATTAGGCATCACATGAGAGCAAAAACTGCATTGATTCTTGGCGCAAACTCAGACATGGCAAAAGCCATTGCGAAAGAGTTCTCGTCTGCTGGATTCAACCTTTTGTTGGCGGTTAGAAATCCTCAGAATGAGAATGAAATCAGCTTCGATGCGGTTGATTTTGACTCACATGAGTCATTCGTAAAAACCCTTCCTACAGTTCCTGATGTGGTTGTGGTGGCCTTCGGTATTCTGATTGAAGGAGACGAATCGTTCAACAAACCAAAAGAATCATTGGAAAGTACGTTGGTCAACTATTCGGGTGTGGTCTCCATTCTTGGGCATTTGGCAAAACCGATGGCTGAAAGGGGTTCAGGAACTATCATCGGGATTTCGTCCGTTGCTGGCGAGCGCGGCCGCGGTTCCAATTACGTGTATGGAAGTGCCAAGGCGGGAATGACCGCTTATTTGGACGGGTTGCGCAATTACCTTTTCAAAAAAGGAGTGCATGTGGTAACCGTAAAATCAGGCTACGTGGACACCAAAATGAAAGCCCATAAGCCAACGTCAAAAATCGTTACTGCCACTCCTGAAGACGTAGCAAAGGCCGTAATACGCGCCTATCGGTCCAAGAAGAATACGGTTTACGTGCTGCCGGTTTGGCGATGGGTAATGCTGATCATCCGCAATATTCCTGAGTTCATTTTTAAACGAATGAGTTTATGAGCGAGAAAAAAACACTTGCTCTTTTCGATTTTGACGGAACCATTTCCAACAAGGATAGCTTTGTGGCTTTCATGAAATTCACCCACGGAACGCCCGTTTTCGTGTTCCACATGGCAATGGGTTTCCTCACATTCGCGGGTTGGAAATTGGGTCTGGTGAAAAGCCATTTCACGAAAGTGAAGGCCCTGCGCTCCTTTTATAAAGGTTGGACAGAGGAACGGATGGCCGATGCCCGAAAGCGATTTACTAGCGAGATCATTCCGACCATCTTATTCGCAAAGGCCATTGAGAAGATCAATTGGCATAAAGAGAATGGTCACAGAATAATCGTGGTTACCGCAAGTTGCGATGCTTGGCTAGGCGATTGGGCTCGACAAATGGAACTGGAAATCCTTTGTACGGAAATGGAACTGAAAGATGGCATTTACACGGGCGACCTCTCTAAACCGAACTGCCGCGGAAAGGAAAAAGTAAACCGCGTGAAGCAGCATCTGAACTTGGAAGATTATTCAGAGATCTATGCTTACGGCAACGATCATGGCGATAATCAGATGCTGGCCATTGCGACACATCCGCACTTCAGGGAGTTTGAAGATTAGAAAACTTTCTTCGGCTTTCCCGCCACAAAATCCTTCAAATAATACGGCTCGAAATACGCCACGTCTTCAAACTGCTTTTCAGCAAATTTCTTCTCTGCCAAAGCAATCATTCCGCGGGCACTTGGGTTGAAATCATCCAAGAAAACGGCATTCGGGTGGTTGATGAGCTCTTTGCATTTGGCTGCGCCATCTCCAAAGAAGACCACTTTGCCCAAGTCCAATTCCGCAGCAAAACTGTTTTGATCAATGATCATGGCTGAGACCGGTTCCACCTCGTTCAAATTCGCATCGAAAAGTTGGGTGTAGACCTCCATTCTGCGTGCATCGATCATCGGGCAGAAAAAGGAAACATCCGCCAATTCACTCTGGAATTCCTTCTTTGCCAAATACGTCATCGATTCCAGCGAACTGACCGAAAGCAACGGAATTCCCAAACCGTAGCAAAGTCCTTTTGCGGCCGAAACGCCAATTCTCAATCCTGTGTAAGAACCAGGTCCCTTGGAAACGCAGACCGCATCCAGATCGGACGGTTTCAGGCCTGCTTGTTTGAGGGATCCATCAATGTAAACGACCAGTTTCTCAGCATGAGAATACTTTTGATCATGGGTTTCAATAGTTGCCAGCGCTTCCGCATGGCGCGAAACTGTTACAGAACAGGTAAGCGTTGTGCTGTCTATGTGAAGGATCGTAGGCAAGCTATTGTGGCATCAATCTCCGAAACCACCTTCTTCGGTTGCCTTATAGAGTTCTTCTTCGGATACCGTTTCCACGTCATCGCCCGGTGTGAGTTTCTTAGAAATGGCCCGGTAAGGTGCGGTAACTACATTATCCCCTTCATCCAAACCAGAAAGTATCTCGATGTATTCGTTGTCCTGTATTCCAGTTTTAACCTGTTTTGCAACTGCCTTCCCGTCACTTACTACGAACACCAATTCAATGGCATCTTCGATTTTCTTTGGAAGGTCCACCTGCTCCTCCCCGTCCTCGGGTTCATCCTCTGTCTCTTCCGTTTCTTCTTCGCTCCGCCTTCTTTCCGACCCTGCGGTAAGCTCATCTTTAGTACGTGTTGTAACCGACTGAATGGGAACACTTAGCACATTCTTGACCTGCCTTGTCCGAATATCCACTGTAGCGCTCATCCCAGGTCGGAAAGGGGATTGGTCTGGCTGCTTTTCATTGACCAAGGTAGCGTAGGATGAGCGCAGAATGCGAACCTTCACTTCAAAATTGGTTATCTGGTCTGTTCCTAATCCCGCGGACATGGCCGAATTGGCAATGTTGGTCACAATACCCTTGAAGGTCTTGCCCAGATAGGCATCCACCTCAATATCACAGGTGTCGCTATATCCTACGCGGATAATGTCGTTCTCGTTCACCTCAACCGTGACTTCCATTCCATTAAGATCTGCAATGGTCATGATCTCTGAGCCCTGCATTTGGGTTGTACCGACAACACGTTCTCCTTTTTCGAAATTGAGTTTAGATATTGTTCCATTAACTGGAGAATAGATCTCTGTTCTGGTCAGACTTTTCTGAGCTTCTTTCAATGCTGCTTCTGCGCTCTTAACGCTGAATCGACTCGCTTCTACGCTCTGACGTGATGCTTCCACATCACTTTTTGCAACTTCGTACTCGCTTACGGTAGCATCGTATTCCGATTGCGCTACCACCTTATCTTCGTATAACTTCTTGATACGATCAAAATTGGCCTTAGAATTTGTAAGCCTCGATTGAGATTGCGCCATTCTTGATTGAGCGTTTGCCAAATTAGCCTTGCTTGTGTTCAGCGCGGCTTCCAAACGTTCTACATTCGATTGTTGGATGTCCGGGTCGATCTTTACCAGTAACTGTCCTTCAACAACCTTGTCGCCTTCCTTGACTGGCAGTTCCATGATCTCGCCCGATACATCTGGACTGATGATCACTTCAGATTCCGATTGGATCTTGCCGCTGGCAGATACGGTTTCAACAATGTCGCGCCTTGAGACTTGGTCAACTGCAACTTTAACGGCCGGAGCACCTCCTACAAGTCCTTTTTTCTTGGCCACGATGGCCGCCACCAGTAGCACAACGACAATGGCCACGAGCAGTAGAAGAATTCTATTGTTTTTCATTCGGTCTGATCAAAGGTAATTGGTTTCCCTTGGTAGAAATCAAGCACCTTCATTTTGAAAATGTAATCGAATTTGGCGCGCAGAAGCTCTGACCGTGCTCTTGCAAGATTATTGGAGGCCGTATTGAATTCCAGCGAGTTCATCATTCCTACCTGATACCGCTGTTCTGCGTATTCAAAGGCCTTTTCCATGGCCTTAACGCTTTTATCGCTGGCATCGAATTGTCTCTTTGCCGCGCTAGCATCATTATAGGCCTGTTGCACAGATGAGTACAGCTGATTTTTCTGATCCTGTAATTGTAGTTCGGCATTGATAGTACTTAACCTCGACTTGGCAACAGAGGTTCTGCTGCGCAACCCGTTAAACAACGGAATGCTCAAAGAAAGTCCGATGCTTTCGCTCAGATTCTGGTCCAGCTGTGTTCCGTACGGATCTGCAGGAATGCCAAGAAACGTAGCATCTGACCACCGAGTAAATACCGAACCACTGCCACTCAACGATGGGGTATATGTAGCAAACGCGATCTTCTCTCCTTTGCGGGCACTTTCCAGTCGGGCTTCGCGTGCCTTGATCTGTGGCCAGTTGCTTAAGGCCTGGTCGTATATGGTTCCCACAGTACGTCCTTCCAAAGATCCTAACGGAACCTCGGTGTCAGGCCTTTTTATCTTAAATCCTTCTGAGGCCTGAAGGTTGAGGATCTGTTTCAACAACAGAATTGAAGCACTCAACGCGTTCTCAGCATTCACCACCTGTAGTTCGTTCGATGCTAATTGCGCTTGCACATCGTAGAGATTTCCAGCGGGAAGCGAACCTGAATCGACCAATTTTCTGGTCCGTTCCAATTGTTCTGCGGTCACATCCATCTGCTCTTGCACAACCATGAGCAACTCCTCATTGAACATGATTTGCATGAAGGCGGTTGCGATATTCATGCTTATGTCATTACTTAATCCTTGCAGATCATACTCCGCGGCAAGCAGGTCTATCTGAGACTGTTTGAACGAATTAAGCAAACGGAAGGCATTGAAAAGTGTGACGCTACTCTGAATGCCATAGTTATTGGAATTCACCTGCTCAGAAACGAAATCGTTTGATACAGGGTCTATGCTTCGACCGAAATTGGCATTGTAACTGGCACTTGCATTCAAATTTGGAAACATCCCGGCCAATGCCTGCGACTTGTCCAACCTTGCAGATTCCTGCTGCAGAGCCGACTGCTTTATTTGAATGTTATTCTCCAAGGCATGACCAATGCAACGGTCCAATGTCCATTCGTCCTGAGCCCGGACCGCACCAACTGAGAGTACTGTGGCAAGCACCACCGCGATGGCAAACAGCCTCTTTCTAACTATGTTTCTTGTTTTCACGCGCCAAAATTAACCAATTGCACGGGGGTCTTGTTCGCAGTTCTAGATGCCTCGTCTTAATTAATGTTAAGCCCACGTTTGGCCGGTTGGCAATCAGAGGACCCACAATACACAAGCTTGCAGAATTGAAATTTGTTTATGTTTGCAGCGATAAAAAAAACCTACCAAAAGCAGATAATCATGTCTGATATTGCATCAAGAGTAAAGGCTATAATCGTAGATAAATTGGGTGTTGACGAGAACGAAGTTACACCCGAGGCAAGTTTCACGAACGACCTAGGAGCTGATTCGTTGGACACGGTTGAGCTGATCATGGAATTCGAAAAGGAATTCAACATTGCTATTCCTGACGACCAGGCTGAGAACATCGGCACCGTTGGTGAAGCGATCAAATACATCGAGGAGAACGCCAAGTAATTCCTCCTTCATTTCTGCAAGGGAAAGAAAAATTACCCGCTTCCTGATCCGCCTGAGGCGGACTTTGGTAGCGGGTATTTAAGTTAATAATGGAGCTAAAACGCGTAGTTATAACAGGCATCGGAGCCCTAACTCCTATCGGCAACACGCTCGATGAGTATTGGCAAGGTCTGATATCGGGTAAAAGTGGCGCTGCTCCTATCACCCATTTTGATGCATCGAAGTTCAAAACGCAGTTTGCGTGCGAGGTGAAGAATTTCGATCCAGAGGCCCACTTCGACCGTAAAGAGGCCCGCAAACTGGACCCTTACGCACAATATGCGCTAGTAACTGCAACAGAAGCTTGGATTGATTCGGGACTAAACGAAGATGCCATTGACAATGACCGGGCCGGGGTCATTTGGGGTTCGGGAATCGGTGGTCTTAAGACCTTCTATGACGAGTGTACCGAGTTTGCCTCAGGTGACGGAACACCTCGATTCAATCCGTTCTTCATTCCTAAGATGATCGCGGATATTGCCGCAGGTCATATTTCCATGAAGTGGAACCTACGCGGACCGAATTTCACCACCGTTTCAGCCTGCGCTTCTTCTACCAACTCGCTTATCGATTCGTTCAACTATATCCGACTGGGCATGGCCGATGTGATCGTTTCCGGTGGATCCGAAGCAGCTGTGACCCAAGCTGGAGTAGGAGGATTCAACGCGATGAAAGCCCTTTCGCAACGGAATGAATCGCCTGAAACGGCTTCCCGTCCGTTTGATCTGGACCGAGATGGATTCGTATTGGGCGAAGGTTCTGGCTGCTTGATAGTAGAAGAATTAGGGCATGCGCTGGCAAGAGGGGCCAAGATATATGCTGAGATAGTTGGAGGTGGGATGAGCGCTGATGCTCACCACATAACTGCACCTCATCCGGAAGGATTGGGAGCCATCAATGTGATGAGAAATGCCCTACGCGATGCCGGTATGAAACCAAGCGACATTGACTACATCAATGTACATGGAACCAGTACACCGTTAGGAGACATCGCAGAATCGAAAGCCATAAAGGAGGTTTTTGGAAACGATGCTTACAGGCTTAACATCAGTTCAACCAAATCCATGACCGGACATCTTTTGGGTGCTGCTGGGGCTATTGAGGCCATTGCCTGTGTAATGGCAGTTAAGAACGATGTGGTGCCGCCAACCATCAATCACTATACGGATGACCCGGAATTCGACCCGAAGTTGAATTTCACGTTCAATAAGGCTCAGCACCGAACCGTAAACGCAGCCATCAGTAACACCTTCGGGTTCGGTGGTCACAATGCATCGGTCATCGTTAAAAAGTACGTTCAGTAATCCTAACACATTGATCAACCCGTTTCGCAGCTTTTTCGGTCGAGATAAGGAACTGACCAAAGCGCTGCGAAACTTGATAGGCTTTATGCCACGCAACGTTGCGGTGTATCGCCTTGCTCTGATCCATCGTTCCGCTGGCGAGCGGCTACCGGACGGAACGCTGATAAGCAACGAACGATTGGAATTTTTGGGCGATGCCGTGCTCAGCGCTGTGGTTGCAAAGTACCTGTTCCAGCGTTACCCATTCGAAAACGAAGGGTTTCTGACCGAGACACGCTCAAAGGTTGTGAGCCGAAAAAACCTGAACGGTCTTGCACGTAAGATCGGCCTACCCGAAATGGTAAACAAAAGCAACGATAACGGTAGGGATGGGTCATCATTGGGCGGAGACGCATTGGAAGCATTGGTCGGTGCCATTTTTTTGGACCGTGGATTTCCTGCTGCAGAAAAATTCATTCTTGACAGGATGATCGACAACTTCGTTGACCTAGAGAAATTACTAAAGGAAGACGCCAACTTTAAAAGCCGCATTATTGAATGGTGTCAAAAGGAGAAGATCAAATTCTCTTTCGAAGTGGTAAATGAAGTAATGGACGGACACCGACCTTCGTTCACCGTCAACCTGTTGGTTGACGGAAAGGTAATAGGTGCAGGAACTGACCGAACCAAAAAACGGGCAGAACAGGCTGCTGCACAGGCTGGTTGCGAAAAATTGAGACTCTTGGATTAAGCTTCTGTCATTTACTGAAGATCAAGGAACGTATTGATCATTCAATCATAACTTTGATGCATGTCCGTTAGACTTCAGCTGAACGATTGGCTCCCAACAGAACCCGACTTTGAACTGTTTCAAATTTATTGTCACCAGAAAGATTACAGATTGTGCCATGCGTTGAACCTTCATTTCAAGTGCGATTTCAAGCGTATCAATGATTTCTTAGAAGAAGAGAAAAAACCACACCTGCCCAGTTACGCACAGTTTGAATATACCGACAACATTACCCACAGAACATATTACGTCATTGCAAATCAACCTTCCGTCAAAACCCTTGTTACCAGAGAGGGCGACCTCTTTGCAGCCGAGCAGCCCGAATTGCTGTTACCTGAAATGAATCGCGTTGACTATTTCTTTCAGCTGTACGGTCAGTTTGAAGATCACGAATTGGAAGAGATAGAAGACGAACTGAATCTAATACCATTGATAACTGCAGCACAAAGGGTTGACCCAAGATCGCACAAAGCGTACCTAAATCTCATGCATTGAAATGAATTTCAACAAGACAAAGATCATAGCCACCATAGGTCCGGCCTCCTCTTCCAAAGACATGCTCCGAGAA
>JBJOHR010000106.1:0-3387 GCA_046047575.1 Bacteroidota bacterium
AGATTTAGTCTCGCATTGACACGATCGTAGTTGTTGCCTTTCAGAAAACCGTCTTCACTACGATAAGCACCACCTAAATAGTAAAGCACCTTCTCTGTACCTCCACTCGCAGAAACATCCAATTGGTGAACTCCGCCCGTTCGCAGCATTTCATCCACCCAATCCGTACCGCCATTTCCAGCGATTGAATCGGCTTCGGCTCTGGTCAGGCCACCACCAACAGACGTTCCAGGCGTTTCGGGTGCCAAACCTTGGTCGGTTCTTGCTCTATCGCGAAGCGCCAAATGTTCTTCGGCAGTCAAGAAATCAACACGATTGGTCTCATTCATAATGCCGTAGCTATAGCCAATGTTGATATTGGATTTACCTGCCTTACCACGTTTTGTGGTGATCATCACAACTCCGTTGGCACCACGAGACCCATAAATGGCCGTTGCCGCGGCATCCTTCAAAACCTCTATACTTTCAATGTCATTCGGGTTCAGATCGGATAGCGCATTGGAACTTGAACCAAGGTTTCCTGGATCGAAATTTCCTGTTGTAATTGGGATTCCATCAACCACAATAAGTGGCTGAGAACCAGCGGCAATGGAATTTGTACCACGCACGTTGATTTTCACCGCAGAACCTGAAATACCATTCTGCGAAATGATGCTGACCCCAGCGGCCTGACCTTGCAATGCCTGATCGACACTTGGCTGCGTTGAACTCTCAATGGCTTCAGCTTTGATAGTTGCAATGGAGCCTGTCACATCCCGCTTCTGAGTGGTTCCGAATCCGACAACGACCACCTGATCGAGTAGCATCACATCTTCCGAAAGTTTGACATCCAGCGATGTTGTCTCACCTTCCTTAACGGTTACTTGTTTCTCTTGGGTTTTCAGTCCGATGAACGAAAAAACAATGGTCTGATTTCCTACGGGAACGCCCTTTAATTCATAGTTTCCATCGAAGTCAGTGGAAGCACCGATTGCCGTGCCCTTGACCACAACAGTTCCACCAATAACTGAAAGTCCGTCATCACCAGTAACCACACCTTTAATGGTGCCTGTTTGGGCCATTACCGAGATGGAAAACAAGATGAGAAAGGCCGCAAGTAGCTGTTTGGTCATTGCTTGAATTCAGGTTAAGCCAAGCTTAATTCTACACGAATATAATAGAAAGTGTCAATATGACACTAAGTACTGATAAACCTCAATTCTTCTCGTCAATAGAGCGTTCAAATATCTGATAACCGTGCGCTGGCAAATCCCAGTGGAGACTTCCTTGCGCGTCAATGGAACCTTTATCGATATGACTTGAATAAAACCCAGAGAAATCCTCACCTTCCAAGCCAATGGAAACATCATTATCGGAGAAATTGAGCATGACCAATAGTTCCGAAAACTCGTTGGCCCTCCTGTAAACCAATACGCGCTCATTTGCGGCATCGATGAACTTGATTGAAGCACCGTTTTCTCCATTGAACAACACATCGTGCTCTGCCTTGATAGAAACGAGATTCCTGTAGAAATCCTGCAACGGATAGTCCTTCCAATCAATCACATCCTTCTCAAAAAACTCCAGTCGCTTGTCCATATCAGCTTCCTGACCGCTGTAGATCAGCGGCATTCCTGGCACGGTGAAACTCAGCACAGCAAAGGCTTTGCGATTCTCGCCCATGCGTTCAATGGCGGTTCCATTCCAAGAATTCTCATCGTGATTGGTAATGAACTGAAGTCGATAGTCCTGCTTTTTGAACAGCGTGTCTTGACCTTTCCAATAGTCGATCACATCCTGAACATTCATTTCGCCTTTCGACACCTGATTCATCACATGGTGAAATCCCCACGAATAGGTCATATCGAACGCTTCGTGCAATTCGGCCTTGTCGGCCTCAGCCAAAAAGAAGATGGGTTTCACAGAATCGAGGCGCGCGCGTGCATCCATCCAAAAATCCAATGGAACCCATTCGGCCACATCGCAACGGAAACCGTCAATATCTGCTTCGCGAAGCCAAAATTCCATGCTTTGGATCATCTCTTCGCGCATGTCGGAATTGTCAAAGTTCAGATCAACCACATCGGCCCAGTCAGCTACTGGAGGCATCAAATTTCCGAGGCTGTCCTTGGTGTACCAATCAGGATGAGCGGTGACCCATGCGTTGTCCCAAGCGGTGTGATTGGCCACCCAATCAATGATCACCTTCATGCCTTTGCCGTGGGCCGCCTCCACCACGGTTTTGAAATCTTCCATGGTTCCGTGCTCTGCACTTACCGCCTGATAATCTTTGACCGAATAATAGCTTCCCAGCGTACCTTTTCGGTTCTTCTCTCCAATGGGGTGAATAGGCATGAACCAAAGTATTTCCACGCCCAAGTCGGCCAATCGGTCCAAATGCTGTTCCTGAAACGCTTTGAACGTTCCTTCCTCCGTCATCTGACGAAGATTAACCTCATAAATGGTGCTATTGACAGACCAATGTGGTTCTGGAGCGACCTGTGTTTCCTCCACAGGAGGTTTTGGATTTGAGCAGGAAAAAAGGGAAACTGCAATCCCGATAGCTATCGGGAGGGAAAACGTGTATTTCATGATGTTCTTATTACAGAGAGATTAATTGGAAAGAAAGAGTTGCACACTGAAATCAGGGTAATTCTGGTTGATATGTGCCACTTGAGTTCTATGGTTTGGTTAACATTTCGAATCCGAAAGCAGGCACATTCACTTCCAGATTTCCATTTACATAATTCAATTTACTTCCGAATTCGGCCTTCCAATCGTCACTATCATCATGCACGGGAAGCGTGTGTTGAACACTGTCTTTATTGAAGATGACGATCACCTCATCATCGAAGTACTTTCTACGATAATGCATCATTTTCCCATCAGCACAGATGTCGAATATATCACCGAACTGAAGCGCCAAATGATCCTTACGCAAAGCAGTGATTGCTTTTGTAGTTTCTAAAGTTTCTTTTTCTTCTTCGGATAATTGGAAACGCATCAACCTGCGATTGTCGGGGTCTCCGGCACCTGGCATTCCAAACTCATCCCCATAATACATTACCGGAATTCCGGGGATGGTCCACATGAATGCGATCAGTTGTTCCAACTTCTTGTAACCGACCGGATTCTCCACTTTGATGTCGCGATTCCAACCTGCTTCCTTTTCATCTTCTCCGAATTTCAACGCATCGCCCGCGTAGCAAATGAAACGCGGCAGATCGTGATTTCCCGTGATGTTTCCCATCAAGTGATGATGGCCGTAGTAGCTCAAAGTCGATTTTAGCGAAGTGCCCAAGCGATTGAAATCCTCGCCATCCAAGGCAAATACATTCCGAGCATCGAAGTACAGGTTGAAATCGAATTTGCCGTCCATCATTCCAGAACCGATATAAGAACCGATCA
>JBJOHR010000107.1:0-10121 GCA_046047575.1 Bacteroidota bacterium
CTCAATTTTTGCCTTCTCGGCAGCTTCCTTCAATCGCTGAAGCGCCATTGGATCCTTCTTCAGGTCTAGACCTTCATCTTTTTTGAATTCATTGGCCAACCAATCGATGATCACTTGGTCGAAGTCATCTCCACCCAAATGTGTGTCTCCGTTGGTAGATTTCACCTCAAACACACCATCTCCCAATTCAAGGATCGAAATATCGAAGGTTCCGCCTCCAAGGTCGAATACGGCAATGGTAGCATCGTCAGCCTTCTTGTCCAAGCCGTATGCAAGAGCAGCGGCCGTAGGCTCATTAATGATTCTTTTCACCTTCAATCCGGCAATTTCACCAGCTTCTTTCGTGGCTTGACGTTGCGAATCGTTGAAGTATGCAGGAACGGTGATCACTGCTTCTGTCACTTCCGTTCCCAAGTAATCTTCGGCCGTTTTCTTCATTTTCTGAAGCACCATGGCAGAAATTTCCTGTGGTGTGTATTCGCGATCATCGATCTTTACTCGTGGTGTGTTGTTGTTTCCCTTCACCACTTTGTAAGGCACGCGTTCCGTTTCCTTGACCACTTCGTCAAAGCTTGAACCCATGAACCGCTTGATCGAAGCGATCGTCTTGGTCGGGTTAGTAATGGCCTGACGTTTAGCAGGATCGCCCACTTTACGCTCGCCTCCATCTACGAAGGCAACAATGGATGGAGTGGTTCTCCTTCCTTCACTGTTAGGGATCACCACTGGTTCGTTGCCTTCCATTACAGAGACACACGAGTTGGTTGTTCCCAGGTCAATTCCAATAATCTTACTCATTATGTTGGTTTTATCGATTCGTAATTAAAGTTATCGACCTGGCTTTTGGCATAGACCATGCCACCGAACATGACTAATCTTTTTTGGGAAATAATGTCAGTTGACCGTACTTCTGGTTCAAAATAACCTGACAGATTGGTGACAAAACGACACAGGATCAGTTTGGATCCACCACAAATCCCCTACCGGAGGTGTAAGTTCCACCCACCAATTGAGTGTAGGATTCGGTGCTTAGGTACATCTTATTCAGGAAATCGTATTGAGTTCTGCTAGAAAATACGCCCAAGCCATTATTGATGTTGGTATACACGGGTTTGTCTTGCAGCACACCCGAATTGTTGGGGTCGTTTATATCTATGTATTCATACAGCGCCTCTCCTGCCATCCGTACAAAAAGGTCAAAGTCCTGAGTATGACCATCATTGGGGAAAGGATCGCCCAGAACGCCATCTGCCAGACCGATCTTCCGGGTAACTCCTTGTTCTACAGCAATTTCGCTTCCTATTCTGCTATAAACATCTTCTGCAGACATTGGTACCTGCACAATACTTTCTGAACCTACCACTTCAACTGTTCTCACCAACCACTCTAAGGATTTCACGGTTTCAACGTTATCGCGCACCTCTCTATAGTAGAATCGTAGCCACACTTCATACTGAGCCACACGGTCGGCCGTGTTGAACTTTATATTGTATGGGATGAAGTCGCCACTCTGATTGACCAAGGTGACCTTCTGTGCACTGCCACCAGGAACAAATGCCCCGTTTTCATTGGGTGTAGTGAATCGGAAAGAAGTGACGTCAACTACAGATATTCTGGAATCCGCGATAGGTGTAACGGTATCCATGTTAGCAACAGTCATGTTGGTTACGCCCACAGGCCGTTTTTTCAAAGTTATCTCGTACTGCCGATCCTTATTGATGTTCACGTCTGCTTTGTAAAGACGTTGCGATGGGCCGAAAAAGTCAATCTCGTTATCGTTTGGGTTTCCGGTGTCTTTGTTTGTTATCATGATCGTATCCAATACCCATCGGTTGGATTCATTGGTCCCTGAATATTCGATAAGTTCAACAAAAAGGTCTTGATATTTGAAATAGGATGAATCTGGACTGAGCGCCATAATAAAAGCCGATTCCTCACCTAAGAATGCCTTCTGAATTCTGAACAGATGTCCATCTCCTCCAGCACTGGGATTGTCATTGGGATCCAACAATCCATAGATCAATGCTTTCTCTTCATAGTCTCCGGTCAGTTTAAAGCTTGAATCGCATGAAGAAAAAACGGTCAGCATTGCAACTAACCCGATAACATATCGTAGCATACTCTTGATCATTAGGCGCGCAAAGATAACACCCCAATCAGAAGACATGAGGAATCTCTACACTATTAACCGCAACTTTGACCGTATTATTACATATCTGAAAGCCTTTTTGCTTCTGTTTCTGGTGCAGATCGGCAAAGCCGGATTTGCTCAAGATCCGATCTCTCTTGAATACAATATGGTAGAACTGCGCGAAGAATTTTCGGCTCAGAACGAATATTGGCCTTACCTGACCACCATGGAGAACTTATATGTTCCCGACAAGGACGAGTACTTCATGCACCGTAGAAACAAGGCAGCGGCATATGCCATTATCACTGATTGGAAGAATAACCTGTCTGAATTCAACATCTTAACTACGCTCAAGCTTGGCCCTACAACAGAGGAAAATCAAACTATCGGGGTCATTTTCCTGGTGCAGGCAGATGGAAAGGGGGCTGTCGTATTCGAATTCAACAAGTTCAAACAATACAGGATAAAGCAATTAGTGGGTTCTTACTATAAATTTCTCTCTGGAGAAACAGAAACCAACGGTTGGGTGAAAAGCGGAGCGTTATCGAACAAGAACGAGTACAACGAAGTGGATATCCGAGTGCAACTGCCACAGGTTGATATCTACGTGAACGGTAAGTTCCTGCAATCGTTCGATGTGTTGGAATACACTCCGGGAAACATGGGGTTCCTAATTGGCCCAGACACAAAGGCAAAATCGGATTACTTCTACGTATACACTACGGAAAGCGGTAAGCAAAGTGCTGATGAGGAACTCAAAGCTGAAGAAGAAACTCAATCGGCAGTAGAGCAACTTTCTAAGATCCGCTATGAGTTGGAGCAGAAAAAACGCTCGTTGAAGGAATGTGAATTGGAACGTCAGAAAGCGGTAAGCGTGCTAGAAGAGGAAATGGCAGAACTGAGACAGGGAAATGAACGAATGCTCATACAGAACCGCGCTCTTCAGGAATTCAAGAATCAGGTGTTGGTAGAAGTGGACGAAGATGTATTTCTAACGCTGGCAGAGAATCTGAAGACCGAGATCCTTAAGAACCAAAAATTGGAAGCTCAAGTGCAGGTTTACAAAGACTCGCTCAAACTCACGCATATCAAATACAATAAGTTGAAACTCGCTCTGCTCGACAAGGCAATAAAAAAAGCGGAGAAGGACAAGGAGATACGAGATAAGCAAGAAGTGGACGAGACCAGAAAGGAAATTGAAACAGAACTGTTGGACAAGAAGATGAACGAAGAACAATCCAAATGGGAATCGGAGAATCAGGAGTCAAATGGCTTGGTTGAAGAAGTTCTGGAAGAAATGGATTCAGAAAAAGAAACGACTGCCAAGGATTCAGTTGTAATAACAGATCCCAACCCCAATTCTAAGCCAGAAGTTTCGCAAGAACCAATAGAAGCACGACCTTTGCCCGTCAAAGTCAGAACGGCTAAGAAAAAGGAAGACTGATGTCAGTACACAGAACAGTTAAGAAAGTAACCACTCACGTTCTTCAGGAAATGAAGCGGAATGGTGAGAAGATCGCCATGCTTACAGCATACGATTACACCATGGCCCGCATATTGGATAAAGCTGGAATTGATATTCTGCTGGTTGGCGATTCAGCTTCGAACATCATGGCAGGGCACGAAACAACCTTGCCCATCACACTCAACGAAATGATCTACCACGCAGCTGGTGTTGTGCGTGCCGTTGAACGCTGTCTGGTAGTGGTCGATATGCCTTTCGGCTCTTATCAGGGAAATTCGCGCGAGGCGCTGAACTCTGCCATCAGGATCATGAAAGAATCTGGTGGTCATTCCATTAAAATGGAAGGCGGAAGAGAGATCCAGGAATCCATAGCCCGTATTCTGTCTGCTGGAATTCCTGTAATGGGGCACTTAGGTCTTACTCCACAGAGTATTTATAAGTTCGGGACTTACACCGTCAGAGCAAAAGAAGAAGAAGAGGCCAAAAGACTGATAGAAGATGCCAAACTTCTGGAGGAAACCGGGTGCTTTGCAATAGTATTGGAAAAAGTTCCTGCCAAGCTTGCAGCACAGGTTGCCCAAGAAGTTGAAATTCCGATCATAGGCATTGGCGCTGGAAACGGTGTTGATGGACAGGTGTTAGTAACACACGACATGTTGGGGATGAATCAGGAATTCAGCCCTCGATTCCTGAGACGGTATCTGAACTTGGCAGAAGACATGGACATGGCAGTGAAATCGTACATATCGGACGTGCGTAGCAAGGATTTCCCGAACGAAAGCGAACAGTATTGAGTTTCGCGATATGAGCACAACATCCATAGAGATCCTATACGAGGACAACCATCTTATTGCGGTTAACAAACCCGCTGGGCTGTTGGTGCAGGGCGACAAAACAGGAGATGTCACACTTGCCGACCTTGTGAAGGATTACATTAAAAAATCCAAGGACAAACCTGGAGATGTATATCTAGGAATCGTTCATCGTTTAGACAGACCGGTAAGCGGTGTGGTTCTTTTTGCAAAAACATCGAAAGCGTTGGTAAGACTGAATAAGATGTTTGCCGAACGCGAAACCAAAAAAGTGTATTGGGCCGTGGTGGTAAAACGCCCGGAACAGGAGACAGGAAAACTAGTTCATTGGTTACGTAAGGACCAGGAAAACAACCGAAGCAAGGCATTTAACAAAGAGGCCAAACACTCGAAATATGCGGAGCTGAATTACAAAATGCTGCGTGGCTCCGATAGATATACGCTACTGGAAGTTTATCCTAAAACGGGACGTCATCATCAGATACGGGTTCAGTTGGCCAAAATGGGATGCCCGATAAAGGGAGACCTTAAATACGGTGCATCACGAAATAATGAGGACGCTTCAATTCATCTACATGCCCGTAGGTTGGAATTTGAGCACCCTGTAACCAAACAGCCCATATCTATTGTAGCCACTGTGCCAAATGAAAATCTCTGGAAGGAATTTGCCCAGATGATGAAATAGAGGTCGCTCCTAACCTATCAATTCCACATAAACCGCATAGTAATGAAATGCAGCCGCCACAAGCACAAGAATGTGCCACGTGAAATGGGTCCATTTCTGCGACTTCCATAAGTAAAACCCTGCGCCTACGGTATAGATTGCTCCGCAAACAGTAAGCAATTGAACTGTTTCCGGTTTAAGCACCGCGTAAAACACTTCTGGGTCGGCAAAGAAAATGTAGCCCATAACGATATACATAACGGTGCTAAGCACCTTGAATCGGTGTACATACCTAGCCTTGAACCAAATACCAACCAGCGACATTCCCCAAAGTCCAGCAAGAAACCAATAACCTTCTGAGCTTAGAAGTCTATTCAATATTAGAATCGTGTAGCTGCCAGAAATGAGCACATAGATGAAAATATGATCCAATTTCTTGAACAGGAATTTGAGCCTTCGTTCAACCGTTCCATGATACAAACTTGATGAACCCAGTGCGCCAAGCAATGAAATTCCATAGACGAAAACACCTACCATACCAATCAGAGGAAGCCTGTTCCATGCCTGAATTATCAAGAATGCAACAGCAAAAAAGGCCAACATGAAACCTAGGATATGAGAAATGGTGTTGGCCAGTTCCTCTTGTCTGGAATACGTTACCATTGGATTTTCCATGGTTGGAAAGATAATTCCATTCAAGGGATCTGAAACA
Organism: Bacteroidota bacterium; assembly: GCA_046047575.1. Lineage (GTDB taxonomy): Bacteria > Bacteroidota > Bacteroidia > UBA10329 > UBA10329 > UBA10329. Next base: position 5,785 of record JBJOHR010000107.1, read on the forward strand.
AAAAAGGCAGGTCGCAAACGGACCTGCCTCTTCTCAATTACATTTCTATCAGAAATTGAGCCTATAGACCTTTTGCAGGATCTCGTTGGTGCTGAAGTTAACACCAAGGTCTTTGATGACCCCAGAACCGACTCCGTAAACCCAACCGTGCAAATGCAATTCCTGGTTTCTTCCCCATGCGGCCTGTACAATGGCCGTTTTCGCTAGGTCATGAACCTGTTCCATTACATTCAGTTCTACGAATCTGTTGAAGCGCTCGTCCTCATTCTCCAATTTGTCCAACTCATCCTGATGAAAGCGATACACATCCTTTATGTGGCGGATCCAATTATCAATGATGCCGAAGGATTGGTTGGTCATGGCAGCTTTTACACCTCCGCAACCATAGTGCCCACAAACGATCACGTGGCGTACCTTAAGTACGTTCACCGCATAATCCAACACGCTTAGCATATTCATATCGGTTGGAACTACCATGTTGGCTATGTTCCGGTGCACGAAAACTTCACCTGGCTGTGCACCTATGATCTCATTTGCAGGAACACGGCTATCGGCACATCCGATCCAAAGCAGTGGAGGTTGTTGTCCGTTTTCAAGTTTTTTGAAAAACGCTGGGTCTTCACCAAGTTTTTTGGCTACCCATTCTTTGTTGTTATCAAGTAATTTAAGATAGAATGTCTTTTCCATAATGTTAAAATGAATGTTTTTTAAACTTTAATTGTCAATTACCCATTGATCAATGCCCTGAGGACCCGATGACCTCCTTGATCCCAACTGTTTCGACTTTGATATTGCGTGGCGGAGCTGTAAATAATTTGAAATTCTGAATCGCCTCCAGAACGTCATAGTCAACCGTTTTGGACGCGGACCCATCTATTACCACCGTACAATTGTCAGGTAAGTGATTCAAGGTCAATTGTATGCTTCCTTTGTTAAGGAATGTTACCTCTTCTGAAAGTTTGAGCGTGATCACCTCACCATCTTTTGTCTGCTCCGACCGTCTGTGGTAGCTGAACTTGTAGTTGCGTAACAGAATGAAGTATACAGACATTACCATTCCTATGGCAATACCTTTGAGCAGGTCGCTGAAAAGAATAGCGATCACCGTGACCACAAATGGCATGAACTGATCCCAACCTAGCTTGTACATATCCCTATAAAGTGAAACCTTGGAAAGCTTATAACCAACCAATAGTAGTACGCAGGCCAAAGCTGCCAACGGAATCATGTTCATGATAGTTGGCAACAGCACTGCGGCTACGAGTAGTATAAGGCCATGAATGATACCGGCAGCCTTAGTTTTTGCGCCTGTGTTGATATTGGCAGAACTACGCACTATGACCTGTGTTACTGGCAAACCACCGATCAGCCCGGAAACAATATTGCCTATTCCTTGTGCTTTAAGTTCCCTATTGGTATCGGTACTGCGTCTCTGCGGATCAAGCTTATCGGTTGCCTCCACAGATAAAAGGCTTTCCAAACTGGCCACCACTGCCAACGTTAACGCTACCAAATAAAGATCAGGATTACTGAATCCAGAAAGATCCGGGGTTTGAAAAAACCCTAAGAACTCTGAAGGTGACTCCGCCACTGGCAACTGCACCAAATGCTTACCGCTCATCATGAGCTCAGGAAAGAACAATCCGAACAACTGATTGACGATAACCCCTACAACTACCACCACTAAAGCAGCCGGAAGAAACGTGAAAACTTTGATTTTCTTAACTGAGGGAAGTTCGAATAGTATAAGTAGCGCCATTGAAATGACCGAGATGATTATGGCACCCGGACTGCTATACACGAAAGCATAGTAGAGTTCGGTAATAGTGTTGTGTCCATCTAACTGACGGAAATCCATATCTCCGATAAAATCCTCATCGTAACCCAAGGCATGGGGTATTTCCTTCATGATAAGGATTAGACCTATGGCTGCCAACATTCCTTTGATGACGGATGATGGGAAGTAATACGCTACAACCCCGGCCTTCAGAAATCCGGCCAAGGCTTGCAGCATTCCCGCCAAGACCACCGCAGTAAGGAACAGTTCGTAGGAGCCAAGGTCTGCAATAGCATTGACCACAATAACGATCAATCCGGCTGCTGGGCCACTTACCCCGAGTTGCGACCCGCTAATAAGGCCTACAACGATTCCGCCAACGACACCAGCTATGATCCCGGCAAACAAGGGCGCACCGGAAGCAAGGGCAATTCCTAAACAAAGAGGTACTGCCACAAAAAATACAACGATACCGGCAGGAATATCGGAGCCTAAATGCTTGAAATAATCTTTCACTTAAATAAGGTTTAGTCTCAAAAATTGAATTGAGATCGATTGTTGAATCTGTTGAGTTACACCGGCTGTAGGGCCTATATCCGCAAACCGCGGCTTTTATGTCAACGATTCAGGAGGGGGCGAACTTACTTCACCAACAAATGTCAAATAAGGATTAAGGTTCCAATATCGGTTCACCTGTTCTGCTAGCCTCGTCTCACAGTCGGGCTGAAATTGATGCAGCCAATGTGTTTGTTCCATCGATTCCTTCTCCTCCTGATCCTCGGTCTCTTCCTCGCACATCAAACTCACAACAGTTTTGAACCAAGACCCATCTGCCTGAAAGCCAAGAATAGTCACTTGTACAGACGAAAGCAGTATGCTCGTCATAAAGATCCAAGTGATGGCAACTAACCGATGGGATTGCTTTAGCATACTGCAAAACTAAGATTCATAGCCAATGAACCCCGTTTACAACGTTAATGTTCTGTTAGATTACATTGGCCCCATAGGTGTTTGTATGGCTCTTCTTCCATCGCACTTACGTGCATGATGAGTACTTGCACAAGAGGAAGTGAGAAAGAGAATTAAAGCCAATGCAACGGCCACAAACGATATGTTTTTCATTCGGTTCATGAACTAAGAACGAACCGACCCAATCAAAAATTGCGCTGCTAGTTGATTATGAGTCGCTGAGAGCCTATAACCTCATCGTTTTCAATCAGACGTAAAACATAAGTGCCTTTGCTCCATTCATTCGCGTCTATCCTGTAATATGAAGAGATAGATTTCGAGACAACCAACTGCCCCTTCAGGTCATGCACTTCTAAGCGCAGAAGTTTGGGTTCAGAAATGGAAACATTTATCAAACCCGTTGAAGGAATCGGATAGATGCTGATCCTAGAATTACCTGCCAAATCGTCAATAGAAGTAAGTTCTTCTGGTAGGACGATATAAAGATCGGAAGCCTGACACCCACCTTCGGTTGCAATAAGAGACAGATAACGCCAACTTGTATCAGGTTCAACCGTGATTGAAGCTGAGCTTTCATCAATCGCACATGGAACACTGCACCATTGTAAAGACGCGTTTCCGTTATCATTGGTCAAACTGGCATTCAGTTCAACTGAACCCATGTTTGCCGTGGTTCTAAGCGTATCATTTGGCTGCACGTCTACCGTAAGGTCACAGCAAAAACTCTTGTCGTTTAGCACCGCATACGCTCTTTGAGAAATTCTGTGAACAACGCTCTTAATGTATTCAATTCCCATTCCCTCATTCGGATGGTCTTGTCCTTCCATGGTGTACAAGTAGCTGCAAACTCCCTTGGCAACTGCTTCCTGATGAACAACATAACTGCCTTGCAGATCGAAAACCCCGCCAAGCAATCCTCCGCCTAAGGGGCCGTATTCGTATGGAACAATATTGTCCTGATCTCCATGTGCCCCTATGTGTGGAACATCTCCGGATTCAATCCATTCGGCATTGATCAGAGCTCCGGCCACGTTGACAACCGCGGCCACATCCCAAGTGTAATTCGGGTAAAAACCAGATGTCGCATAAAAACCTCCAAGCTCATCCAACGCGCTCAGATCACCCATCTCCTCCATTTCAGAAGGCTTATCGCAGTACTCGGTCATTAAAGCTGAAATAGCTCCGGCTGATGCACCGCCCAAAAAGATCTTATTGGTATCAATACGATAATTGTTTCCAAGTTCAGAGAAATCCGCTTTCAGATACTGAACCGTGGCCCGCATATCCTGCATGGGCCTGAAGAATATGCGCATGTGTTGCAAGAACAGAATCTCTAACGGATCAATACCCAACCGATAATCGTTTGCAACGCACACATAACCGGATCTTGCAAAATGCTCGCAGACTTCTCTCACGTACCAATCATTTCTGCTTCCTTGAACAAAACCGCCACCGAACGCGAAGATCACAACTGGTCTGTCCGAGACTGTATCGCCATACGGTTGATACACATCTGCGTACAATTGCTGCATATCGCCATCAATGTTCATTCCTTCACCGAAATGAACCGTCTCTACCATCACCGAATCGA
>JBJOHR010000108.1:0-5600 GCA_046047575.1 Bacteroidota bacterium
GCGGTCCGGACGGGACTCGAACCCGCGACCCCCTGCGTGACAGGCAGGTATTCTAACCAACTGAACTACCGAACCAGTTTAGTGGGCTGCAAATGTATATTAATTTGATAAATATAAAACGGGCAAATGAAAATTATTGTGCGACAAGTTCATAGTCAATTGAATCAATTCCATTAATTCTTTGACCATGCATATTTTGCATGATCTGAAAGTAATACGTGCCTGGAGTTGAAATGTCAATTTCGTTCAGGTCGATCACAAAGTTGCGTTTTCGCGCTTCGATCACAGGCCGTTCTGTTACGATCACTTCTTTCTCAAGCATTAAGATTCCTGCAGTGGGGCTGATGACTTTCATTTTCAGATACAACCTATTAAACTCAAAATTCTCGTTCAGGCCAACCTTCAATTTGAACAACTGAGGTACAGAATCTTTCACGGAAATACGAAACAAAGGAGTTTGATCCGATTTCCAAACTGAGCTTAAGAAAGAGTTTTTTCCTTGATCATCCGTTGGTTTGAAATCAGGATTACGGACTATCCGCAGTGAGCCATCTATGCCATCCAGTTGTTCGAAACCTTCGTTATTGAGATGCATATTTACCGTGAGTCGTTCTCCTTCATCCAGAAACATCTGTTTTACCACACCATTGAAATGGCCTTCTATTTTTATGTTATCACTGATCGTATCGGAACCAATTATGTAGACCATCCGAATGTAAACTGGACTTGAGGTTACCTGAGTGGCGTCCAAGAACAACGACACGTCCACATAACATTTGAAATTGGATGGATAGGTGGTGGAAACTGGCTCCTCCCGCGATATTTTTGAAAAATCTACTGCGAAGGCCGCCACCGATAGGCTCAACAATAAATACAATAGTAAGAATCTCATCAATAAAGTTTTTTACGCTTTAGTAAGTAAGGTAGCAGCACTTGGTCGAAACCTTTGGAAATGTCTGCGTGCACAAGGTCTATACTGTACTGTCCGCATTTCAGTTTCAGGTCGTGTTCAAAACGATGCATCGACTTTCGGTATGCGTCACGGACATCAATCGGATTCAGTTTCAATTCTTCACCTGTTTCAAGATCAACGAACCGATAGGGGCGGTTCTCAAAGTCGAAATCCAGCTCTTTCTTCTTGTCGGTCACATGAAACAGGATGACTTCGTGTTTGTTATGTTTCAAGTGTTGAAGCGCGTTCCACAGATCGTCTTGATTTTTCTCTGAGTTTTCAATCATATCGCTGAAAAGAATGACCAAAGATCTTCGTTTCAGTTTGTCAGCAATTTCGTGCAAAGCCTGTGCTCCTGAACTGCGCTTGGAGCGGTCTTTTCCAAGCGGTTGAAGCAATTTCTCCAACTCACTGAATACAAGTTGAGCATGGGTGCTTGTCGATTTCGTATCCGTATGCACTTCAACAGCATCTGCAAATAGCGAAAGACCGAAAGCGTCCCGTTGTTTTTTCAGAAGATGAACCAGCGAGGCCGCAGCGTAGGTTGAAAAACCGATCTTGTTCACATCCAACTGCGAATCGTTTTCCTTCATTGGAAAATACATCGAAGATGAGGAATCAATCACAATCTGACAGCGCAGATTGGTCTCCTCCTCGTAGCGCTTTACAAACAATTTCTCAGTTCGCGCATAGAGTTTCCAATCTATGTGGCGCGTTGATTCGCCATTGTTGTACAAGCGATGCTCTGCAAACTCTACGGAGAAGCCATGGAACGGGCTTTTGTGCAAACCCGTAATGAATCCTTCCACCACTTGCTTGGCAATGAATTCGAGCTTGCTGAATCGCTTTACACGCTGACTATGTAGTGAAATGCTGTTCATCTTGATTACCGACACGAACTTAACATGAGAAAACCACAGATACACTGATTTTTACAGATGCCAACACTGATTTCTTGTTAAATGACGAATCCGACCCTACATATATTGCAGAATCGGATTCGTATGACCTTTTCCATTACTTGGGATTCGTGCCGCGTAACGGATCAGTGATCTGCTTCAGCTTTTAAACCAAAGCATCAAGCTTTGCCGCAAAAGTCTGCTTTGGTGCAGCGCCAACCTGTTTGTCAACGATTTCTCCGTCTTTGAAGAACAGGAGAGTTGGAATGTTTCTGATACCGAAACGGGCGGCTGTTTCTGGGTTGTTGTCCACATCCACTTTTCCAACCACCGCTTTTCCATCATAATCGTTGGCCAATTCCTCTACGATCGGACCGACCATTCGGCAAGGTCCGCACCAAACTGCCCAAAAATCCACCAAAACAGGCTTGTCTGATTTCATTACAAGCTCTTCAAAATTTGCGTCTGTTAATTCTAATGCCATTGTATTTCTTTATTAACTGTTGATTCTAATTGCGTTCGCCAAAAGTATGAATCCATAAATTGACAAACATTGCTATTCCATTCTTTCATTTCAACGTAACATCCAGGCCGAGTTGATCTTTTAGATCGTATATCAACTTCTGTTCAGGCTTGACGCGAACTTTTTTTGAGTGCATATCAACTGTGAGTCCCTCTTTGTTCATCACCCGCATATTCACCTTGCAGCTGCCTGGATGCTGAACAAGGAACGCTTTGAGTTCGGAAATGTTCTGTGGGCTTACTTCGCTCAATGGCATGGTGATGGTAATGCTATTGGTTTTTTTCTCAAGCACCTCATTTAGTAATTCGATGCTGTTGATCTTAAATTCCTTCTCAGGTGTTGCACCTTCTGCTGCCCATTTCTTTTCTTTCCAAACACCTCGAATGTATAGGAAGAATTCATTGTCGATGTATTGCCTGAATTTGGTGTAGTCTTCACCGAAAAGCCTGAATTCCATAGAACCATGCTTATCCTCAATTTCAAAGATCCCGTACGGATTGTTCTGCTTGCTCATTCGGTGCTGAACCGTTGTTACAACTCCAGCAAACTTGTACTCGCCTGGGCTTTTCTTAGCATCCTCGGTATCCAGTAAACTAAGGTTGATGTTGCAATATCGGTTCATTACCAGATCGAAGTCATCCAATGGATGGCCTGAAATATATACGCCCACCACTTCCTTTTCCGCTTTCAATTCCTGAATATTTCCCCACTTTTCGCACTTCGGTATCTGTGGTTCAGGCAGTTGCACGTCTGACGCCTCACCAAAGAGAGAAACCTGCGCACTGTTTTCAGAATTCTGAAAACTGGATCCGTATTTGATCGCCTTTTCCAAAAAAGGACCAGTGCCGTCATCAAAGAAATACTGTGCTCGATGACTGTTTTCGAATGAATCGAAAGCTCCGGCAACGGCAAGACTTTCCATGCAGCGTCTGTTTGCAGCTCGAAGATCAATTCTTTTGGTCAGATCAAAAATGGAAGTGAAATTTCCATTCTTTGTCCGTTCGGTGATGATGGTTTCTACGGCTCCTTCTCCAACACCTTTGATGGCTCCAAGTCCGAACCGAATTTCACCTTTGGCGTTTACCGCGAATTTGAATTGACTTTCATTGACGTCCGGACCAAGTACTGGAATTCCCATTCTACGGCATTCGTCCATGAAGAATGTCACCTTCTTGATGTCATTCATATTGTGCGTCAGCACTGATGCCATGTATTCTGCTGGGTAATTCGCTTTTAGATAACCTGTTTGAAAGGCAACTACGGAATAACAGGTGGAGTGCGATTTATTGAATGCATATTCTGCGAATTCTTCCCAATCGCTCCAGATCTTCTCAGCGATCTTAAGGTCATGCCCGTTCTTTTCGCAGCCGGTCAAGAATTGTGGCTTCAGCTTTGAAAGTAGGGCGAAGATCTTCTTGCCCATTGCCTTTCGAAGTACGTCTGCTTCACCCTTTGTGAATCCGGCAAGTTTTTGCGAGAGGCGCATTACCTGCTCCTGGTAGACCGAAATTCCGTAGGTCTCGGCCAGGTATTCCTCCATTTCCGGAAGGTCGTATGATATCTCCTCTTCACCGTTTTTACGGGCAATGAAGTTGGGAATGTACTTCAGTGGACCTGGTCGATAAAGTGCGTTCATCGCAATGAGGTCTTCAAACTTGTCGGGCTTGAGTGCTCGCAAATGCTTCTGCATGCCGGCCGATTCAAACTGGAAGGTGCCGTTTGTCTGTCCTTTCTGGTAAAGCTTATAGGTATTCTCATCATCTAGCGGAATCTCATCTGGATTGATGTCGATCCCGTGTCTGTCTTTTACCAAACGGATTGCATCGCGGATAATGGTCAAGGTTTTGAGACCGAGAAAATCCATCTTCAACATGCCTGAAGATTCCACCACGCTATTGTCGAATTGGGTGATGGATAGTTCTGAATCCTTGGCAGTGGTAACCGGGATATGGTTTGTAATGTCATCCGGTGTGATGATCACTCCACAGGCATGAGTTCCGGTGTTTCGGATTGAACCTTCAAGAATCCTTGCCTCGTTAATGGTTCTTGAAGCATCTTCATCAGATTCTGATAACCTTTTGAGTTCAGCAACTTGCGATAGAAGATCCGAGTCACCGTTCAACGCGTCTTTCAGCTGCTTGTCATCCATGCTGAACAGCTTCGCAAGGCTTAGGTCTGGAATGAGTTTAGCTATGCGGTCGGCTTCTGCCAATGGTAAGTTCAGTACGCGAGCAGTATCACGGATGGCAGATTTGGCAGCCATGCTACCGTAAGTGATGATCTGCGCCACCTGATTTTTACCATACTTTTTTACCACCCAGTCGATCACTTTACCGCGGCCTTCGTCATCAAAGTCAATATCGATATCAGGAAGCGATACACGGTCTGGATTGAGGAAACGCTCGAACAGCAGGTCGTACTTGATCGGGTCCACGTTTGTAATGCCAATGCAATACGCTACCACAGAACCTGCAGCCGATCCACGGCCAGGTCCAACGGCCACACCCATTTTTCGTGCTTCGGAAGTGAAATCCTGAACAATCAGGAAGTAACCAGGATAGCCCGAATTGGCAATCGTCTGTAACTCAAAATCGATCCTTTCCGTCAGTTCGGGCGTTATCTCACCATATCGTTTTTTGGCACCTTCGTAGGTCAGGTGCCGCAGGTAAGCATTCTCACCGCGCTTGCCTTTATCGACTTCGTCCGCTGGGTCAATGAATTCTTGTGGAATATTGAAAACGGGAAGCAACACATCTTGCTTCAATCTGAACGGCTCGATCTTGTAAACGATCTCTGTGATCGTTTCAAACGCTTCTGGCAGATGAGCAAAGATCTGCTTCATCTCATCCTGGCTTTTGAAATAGAACTGATCGTTCGGGAAAAGCCGCTTGATATAATCACGCCCCCGCGATTGCTCATCGATCTTCACACCCTCTTTCAAGCATAGAAGAATGTCGTGTGCCCGCTGATCCTTTTGGTTGAGGTAATAAACGTTATTGCTTGGGAAATAACGTACATCATGCTTTCTTGCGAATTCCAAAAGCACTTGATTCACGCGTTTTTCACCTTCCGTTCCGTGATCAATGAGCTCCACATAGAAGTCATCGCCAAAGTGTTCTTTGTACCACAAAAAGGCTTCTTCTGCCTGTTTTTCTCCAACGTTCAGAATAAGGTTGGGAACTTCTCCGCCACCACCTCCGGTCGTCACGATCAGCTCGCCTTTGTA
>JBJOHR010000109.1:0-6011 GCA_046047575.1 Bacteroidota bacterium
TGGAACAGAACAGTGATGAAACCAAGGTAGCCCTCTGCAATGAAGCTATTAAGTTGACCAAGGTAGAACTGTCACACAACTCCGAAGAGTTTCTGGTAAGCGAGGATATTGAAATGCGCGTAGAGTACCATAAAAAAACCGATATGGTGGTGGACTTGGTGATCTACGTCAGGAACAAATTCGGGGACGCCCTTACAGACTGTGAAATATACCGCACAACCCATAGGCCACAGATCGAACCGCAAGGACATTATGGGTTCAATATCACTATCCCGAAACACTTTCTCAATGTTGGGAAGTACTTTGTGAAACTTGCCTTTGGTAATGGCAAACAAGATCTGTTAGTGGTAGAATCTGCGATCAGTTTCAGAGTATTGCCGGATGAATGGGAAAAAGATAAGCTGTGGAATCAGAATCCGGTAGTTCCGGTAAGGCCACAACTCAGATGGGAAAAGGAACGGTTATCATGAACCTGATCTCCAGTTCATATCAGATCATCCGTCAGGCTTTATTTCTCTTTGTAAAGTATCGCATCCATCTTTCTCTGATCTACTATTTTCTATTGGTTTACAATAACCTGAGAGTATCAGCAACACTCAATTATCCGCTGATCCTATCTTTTTCATTTTGGCATTTTGCCCTTTTCCTCTTTGACCGTGTTTACGATAGACACATAGATAAACTGGCACAACCAGATGAATATGTTCCAGACCACCAGGCCAAATTCCTGTATGGCCTTGTTGCAGCACTGACCTTGGGTTCTTTAGCGTTCTACATAGTAGGCGGATTCGATATAAGGTACTGGTTGATGCTGTTTCCCATTACCTTCCTGTACCCTCTTGCACTCTATCGAGGCAAACGGATAAAGAGCTTCTTCTTGATTAAAAACCTCTACTCCGCACTACTTATTTACGCCTTACCAATTTTTCTACAAGGGTTCATTCTAAGCCGATACCAAATTCCTTCTGACGAAGTATTGATGCCCATTTACTCTCTCATGGTATATGTAATGATAGGAGAGATCTTTTGGGACATAAGAGATACAACCGTAGACAAGGAAAATGGCACACATACACTACCAAACACCCTCGGTCTTTTTCCAACCAAAGTGATTTTGGTCAGTCTTATTCTTATTGATGCCGGAACCAGAGATTGGAATTTTACGGGAAGTGCCATTATCTACCTGGTACTTCTTTCCTTTGTGAAAGAGAGAACCGACAGGCTGATCTATCATCTGCCTCCACTTATAGCTTTACTAAGATTCTTGGTATGACGGAAACACTTTTCGCTTTTCACACGGTACAAAAAGGAGAATCTATTCCAAGTGAATTGATGGAGGATCTTTTGCATGAAAGAATAACTGGCATTCTTATCAAAGACTTCTTGAGTCAAGAAGAAGTTGTTTCAGTTCGGAATGGTTTCAAAAACATTCCGGATGAAATGAAGACCCGAGTTAATGACGGGTTCGTTTCCTATCCTCTTAGTTTCGCGCAGTTCACCCAAATGAAAGGTGCGGGAATAATGTCTATAGAAGACTATTTGAGCATTGCCGATGAAGTTCTTAAAGACCAACAACAACGTTTTGGGCTGAATTTCGTTGATCGCTTAAGTCGATTTCTAGAAAGTTCGGAATCATTTAGAAAGGTAGAACCCATATTCAACTCAGCGGCTGGAAAACCAATGGTTCCGTTCAATTTCCGCGAGCTTTTTCCAGGCAACGGAGAGTTGATAGTGCACTGCGAAAACCTGTTCTTCGAAGAATTCCCCGACTTCTTCAACTGGCTCAAACTGATGGATATTGTTGATAACAAACTCAGCTATTTCATAACACTCCAAGAAGCCGAAGATGGAGGAGAACTATGTTGCTTCGACCTTAATTGGAACACTGTTAAGCATCGTGAAAACCCAACTCACGTGGTAGATGTTGACCATAATGAAATTGACATTGACAACCGCAATGTGGCAAGGCAATTGATCAGACCAAATGAGGGCGACCTGCTGTTATTTGCCGGGGGCAACGTGTGGCATAGGGTAGAAAAGGTTAGAGGGAGCAAAAGCAGAATAACGCTTGGCGGATTCATAGCAGAAACCACCGAACCTGGCAAATATTACATCTGGTCCTGAACCACCTACCCATGAAATCGCAAATGCTCAAAGACCCTGAACTGAACCGGCAGGTATCGGAGCAAGGATTTGTAAAGGTCAGGTTCTTTGAAGAAAGCCTTCTCAAAGCAACTTTGCAAGCTATGATGCACGAGCTGAACAGTGAATCATCTTCGCTCAAAGGCAAACAGAACCCAGACAATAACGTCACCTTTCACAGCACGTTCCTAGATACCGATCAAACGTATAAGGCCGTGGTATGGAAACACCTCTCCAAGCTGTTCAAACCATTGGTGAACGAACTTCTATGCGGCCATCGAATTATTCAGGCCAGTATTTTCAACAAGCCACCCGGAGAAGGCTTCATCAGCCCGCATCAGAACCTTACAACAGTTGATGAGGAAAAATTCACTTCCTTATCTATTTGGACGCCTTTACAGGACACCAATGAGGTGAATGGCACGCTACACTTCAAGCCACGCAGCCATGGTCATTTTGAGAAATTCCGAAACGGAGATATCTGGTGGCCACCGTTGAGCATTACCCAGCGTATCGAAGATTATGGAATGGTTCCGGTCAATGTGAGTTTAGGGGAAGTTCTGATCTTTGATGACAGTTTGGTCCATGGATCTCCGGCCAACCACTCTGATACCGACAGGCTCATTTTTCATTGCCTTGCAATTCCCAATAATGCACCTGCCATTTACTGCAAAAAGATGGACGGAAAGGTTGAACTGATCGAAGTTGATGATAGCTACTGGCAGTTCAGCCGCCCTGGAAAACCTGTCCCTACTGGAAACGTTCTGAAAGTGGTGGATTTTGAATCTACAACCTACACCAAGGATATGCTGTTCAAAGAAATCGGCAATGCTACTTGAACGTTTCCGAAATTGGGCCGCAACACCTTCAGCCGCGGAAAGGGTTTTCCGGATCTTTCACAAAGCCCTTGGGCTGGTTTACTTGGCGGCACTCGTTCCACTTCTGTATGAGGTCGATGCACTTATCGGTTCAAACGGACTTCTGCCTGCCATAGACCTGCTTGAACTGACATACGCAGACCAAGGGCTTACAAGGAGCCTTCTGCAATTCCCATCGCTCTACCATCTATATCCGTCTGACCTGATGTTGTATCTGATTCTGGGAATAGGTGTTTTCGGTGCGGTGCTATTGATATTCAGTCGATACTTCTTTCAAGGGGCTCTTATGGCTTGGGTCTCGTTTCTATCCATCACCACCATCGGTGGCGATTTCTTGATCATCATCATAGACCTTTTTCTTGCTGAAGTCGGCTTTCTTGCCCTCTTCTCCACCTACCTGATCCAGTATCGCGGTTACATTCCCAAGTTGGTTCATTTCGGTTTTCTGATGCTCAATTTCAGGCTATGGTTCTGCATGGGCATTAATAAATTCTACATGCCATCTTCGGTCTGGCTCAATTTCGAATTCTTCGACACATTCTTTCAGGCTCAGCCAATGCCAACACCTCTGGCCTACTACTTTCATCAGGTTCCGTCTGTGCTCAAATGGCTAGCAGAAATAGGTCTTTTTATAGGCGAGGTATTCATTCCGTTTGCAGTTTTTGGAGGGAAGAACCTGAGAAAACTTAGCTTCTGGATATTCGTTGCAATTTCTGTTCTCATTCAACTCAATGGGAATTACGGCTACTTCAATGTTCTTTCAATTGTAGTTGCTCTCACCATTCTGAAGGACAATGATCTTGGCCTTTTCAAGAAATTGAGGTGGAAAACCGATCCGATCAGCTTCGGTGTTCCAAGATTTGTGGCCTGGATCCTTTCCGCACAGATCCTGTGGCAGGTTCTTTACTCGTTCTATGTCTTTGATCCTGCCCCCTATTCTACGCAGAATCATCTCAACATTATGTTCAATACTTGGAAAACCGACTCAAAGGTTCTCAACGCATTGTACGAACCCTTCAGATGGATCGGATATTGGCGCGTTTGCAACCCCTACGGTGTTTTTAAAGGCATTCCCAAATACCATGGAGAAATCCGGGTCTCTGGGAGTTTGGATGGAAAGGAATGGAAAGATTATGAATTCAGATTTCTTCCTTCTGGCAAAACAGACCAAGTTGGATTCTTTGCGCCATATTACCCTCGATTAGACCATCTGATGTTCTACGAGACATTGAGCGAAAGCAATTGCAGACACAATCCGCTCAACCCATACTACACATTGGAAAATGCTTGGAGCTGTAATTTCATCAACTCGCTACTTTCAAATAATAGGCACATTACAAAACTCTTGAGTAAAAATCCTTTTGAGGAGCAACCTCCTAAATTCGTCCGAACGGAAGTGTACCGTCTCCGCTTTGATGAAGCTGGCACCAAGTATTGGCAATCAGAAAAAATGGCCGCCTTCGGAACTGTCTATGAATCAAACAGCTGTGTGGCGCCACTCATCAACTATCAGGAAGCAATGACAACCGTTTATGGCATCAGAAACTGAGTGAGAAAAGCAGATCACCTGTGCGAGTGTCGAAGATCTTCGCACCTCCACCTTCACTTCCTGCCACCATTCGGTCACCACTTGGGGAATAATGAATGGTGTTGATACGTGTATCAAATGCATCAATCCGCATTTTCACCTTTGTTAATGTCGTGTCTAAAAAGTAGATGCTACCAGCGGAGGTGGAAGCCGCAACAAGATCATCGTCATGACTGAAGCAGGATACATAGGCCCTACCATCCAACTTTGGAGATGTGTAAAGTAGGTTTTCAGTAGCACGATTAAAAATCTTCACAGTGCTATCTGCAGAAGATGTTACCACTCTGGATTTATCGTTGCTAGGCATAATGCAATATACCCTGTCTGTGTGGCCAGCAAAACGTTTGGTGACCACTCCACTTTGTATGTCCAGTTCATAGCCATGCAAACCCGAAGAAATTACCAAAGTGGTATCCGGATTAACGTAAAACAGATGGTTGGCTCCGTCTGGTTCTAGCTCTACAAAAAGGGTATCTGTGGTACGCTTATCGTAAATGGCAACCACGCCATTTCTGCCGCATCCGCCCAAAGTGTAAAACCCATGAACAGAAGTGTAACTGTTGTAGCCAAAATCATACTTTCTATCGAGGCTAAGATCATCCGAATTCCAAACATTCAAAACTTCATCCTGCCCGCCAGTTATAATGAATTTATCGTCCAGTGAAAAGAATGATGAGTTGGCTCTTCCCTCGTGCGCCTGTACCGACTTGAGAATATGCAACGAAGTATCAACCAAAAAAAGCCTCCCACTTGTTGTTGAAATTGATATTCTATGTCCCCTACTGTTGTAGAAGGCCGCATGAATGCCTTCGATATCTCCCCATTCGGTATCTGCGTTCGGTTCAGTGTTGGTACTTTTGTTCATGCACGAAACTAAAATGAAAGCCATAGCCAAACTGATAGCGATACTTACGGTCTTCATATCGTGTGACACAGTGAACAATGTTGGAGTATCAGATTCCAATGGTTTCGTCAAAGATACCGTTATACAGGGTATTGAGTTGGTATATGTTCCAAGTGGTAATTACGCAGCGGGTTTCGAATGTGAAACTAAAAACATATCCTACGACTATTGGATCGGACGCTTTGAAATCACTAACGCACGATACTTTGATTTTCTAAAACTAGCCCTTGCCGACAGCTTTCTTGTCCTCACCGATTCCAACCTCCTTTATCATTATAAGGGTGATTCTCTCATCCCTGAAGATGATTACCACATCAAGGTGTTTGACAACTGCATGAGGTTCGATTCTGGAATTGTGAGTTTGGATACCGCGTTTGCAAACCATCCGGTAATTGGAGTTACATGGTATGGTGCCAAAGCGTTTTGCGATTATTTCGGGTTTGAATTACCCTCTGTAGAAGAATGGGAAAAAGCAGCACGTGGACCAAACAACTTCAGA
>JBJOHR010000110.1:0-26533 GCA_046047575.1 Bacteroidota bacterium
TTTTGGTCTTGGTGCTTGTAGGTTGCGTTTTCTTGCGCTCCTGCATCTGGGCATCCAACTGCTGCTTGGTCATCATTTGCTGACCAGAAACACGCTTCACATTAGATGATTTTTTGACCACAGCCTGCTTTTGGGCCTCCGTTGTTGCAGGGGTTGCTTTCTGCAAAGCAGACTTTGATTCAATTTTTGTTGTTCGTGTGGTTGATGTTTGATCCTGGGCATGGGCGAATGATGCCGAGATAAGGACCAACGCAGCGAGTGTAACTAGGTTTTTCATAGGTGTAAGTTATTGGTTAGAATTTGCGCAAAGTTAACAATGGACGCGTTGGGCGCCAGACCAACAATCAACTATAATGGGCTTGGTGCCGGAAGACTTTGCAACAAAGAATCGTAACGAGATCTGACCTTGAGGAACTCTTCCGCTGAAGCTGGCGAAATAGGGTTTGAAGCAGGAAGTTCTTCCCTTCGGTGATCAACTTGTTTTCCGTTCTTCCAAAATCGGAAACAGACGTGCGGACCCGTTGCTAGCCCAGTTGAGCCCACGTAACCGATCACATCGCCCTGACTGACACGGACACCTGGTCTGATGCCACTTGCAATTTTGGACATGTGCAGGTATTGCGTTTCATAAACGCTGTTGTGCTTCATTTTTACATAGTTGCCATTGTTGGCCTTGTATTGCGCTTCGGTTATCACACCATCGCCAACCGCCATGATAGGAGTACCTGTTGGAGCTGCATAATCGGTTCCTAAATGTGCCTTGAACCTTTTCTGCACAGGATGGAAGCGTTTCATGGAATAACCAGAACTGATGCGCGAGAACTTTACAGGGGCTTTCAGGAAAGCCTTTTTCAGATTGTTTCCATCGCCATCAAAATACCCTTTGTCGTTTGGCCCTTCGAAATAATATGCCTTGATGGGCTTGCCATAATTGGTGAAGCTTGACGCAAGTATCCGATCGATACCGATGGATTCTCCATCCACAAAATTCTCGGTGAAGAGGATTTCGAATTCATCTCCTTTTTGAATCCTGTAGAAGTCGATGGTCCACGCATAGATCTCAGAAAGTTCAATGGCAAGAAGCGGGTCGGCCTTGGCTTTCTTCAGATCGACATAGAGAGATGAGTTGACCACTCCCCTCACTCTTCTGGTACGTTTCTCTATATCCTTCTGACCCACATATACATGCAGGCTATCCTGAAGATTGAATACCACATACTCAGTTGCATTGGGTTCATAGACGAAGCACGTTGCAAATCCTGTGGAATCCTTCCTACAGAAAATGGTGTAGGGCTTTCCTGCGTCCAATTTCCGTACATCAAAAACGTCTCTGGACGCCTTTGCAATGGCGTCAATGGTACTATATGGAACTCCATAGGGGACAAGCAGACTGGAAAGGTTCTGATTACGCTTTACCTTGTCTTTGATGATGATGAGAGAATCGGTTACAATGCCGTATTCCTCGTTCGGTTCGTGTACAATAGGCTCATTAGCTACATCTTCTTGCAATCCTCTTGGGCCGCAAGCCAACAAACCGAGGACAACTCCCCACATCACCACCCTTACAATGTCCTTCATCCGCTTTGCAGTTCTATCTACCGCAGAAGTGTAACGGTTCCTTGTTCTGAGAAATTATTGCCATTAACACCTTTTAGATCCAGGATATAGTAATATGTACCGGCTGCTGCTTTGGCGCCTCCATTAATGGTTCCGTCCCAGCCCCACAAATCTACGGGGGGCACGGCACCGTCAAAACTGAATACTGGTCGGCCCCAACGGTTGAATATCTTCATGGAGGCCTCGGTTATGGCATAGGTCTGTGGTTGGAACCGCTCATTGAACTCATCTCCGTTGGGAGTAAAGACATTCGGAAGTTCGTACTCAGGAAGTCCTTCTACATAGATGGAATAAAAGCTCGTATCAATGCATCCATTGGCGTTGGTAACAACTAAGGCAACTTCATACCAGCCACTATCTGGGAACGAATAGTTCAATTCTCCAGCGGTGCTGAATGCGGTGTCTTGAATGATCCAGAATGCTTCTTCACCTTGCTCAAGATCGGTGGTAAAGATGGCGTCAAGGCTATTGGAACTGAATGCTCCATCGGCAACGGGATTCTCAAACACATTCACAGATGCTGAAATGGAATCAACACAACCAGCTGCAGTAGAAACCAACAACGATACCTGATACGTTCCTGCATCGGTATAAACAACTGCCACGCTACTTCCGAAATCGGTTGAACCATTGCCCAGGTCCCACTCCCAATCGTTTACCGTTCCGACAGAAACACTGGACTGGTCTATCAGATCCATTTCGCTGCCCTGACAAACCTCGGTTGCCGTGAAATCCGCAACCGGATTGGGGTTCACGGTTATCAGCAAACTATCAGATGCGTCACAGTTTTCAGCATCAACAATGGTTTGCGTTATCCAATAGGTTCCTGGAGAGTCGAAAACAATATCTCCAGGCGTTTGTACCGATGACACCTGTCCATTATCGAAATCCCATTCCCAACTGACCACTTCGCCCAATGCGCTGTAGGAATCATCTTCGAACAGCACCGATTCCCCAGCACAGATCTCGTCATCATCGGCAGACAGTCCGGGCAGAATGGAGAAGCAGAATTCCTGCTGATTGTTCAATCCTCCTGTTGCGCCTGTAAATCCCCAGAAAACAAGGGGGTCGCCACCGAAAATATCAGCAATGATGTCACCCGTGTAGCTCGTTCTGAGCGAACCATCCATGTAAAAATTGATGAGCATGGCGACCGGATCCCAGCTTACCCTCATCACGTGCCAAGCACCATCTTCAATATTGGCTCCGCTTACCAACGCGATCTCCGGGCCGGCAAGATTATCGGCAGAATTGTGGAACACCGAACCATTGGACATGATGGCAACGTGATCCTGAACCAGGTCGGCCTGCGAGGCTCCATTGTCATAGGTGTCAATTGACATGGCCAAGGATGGCGAGATGCCGGCATATCCCATTCCGCCTCCCGTGTTTCCTACATTGGTGCCAATCGGTTGCAGCACAAAGGCTATTCCGTCAGCCCCTCCGGGAATATCCCCCAAATACACATCAAACGTATAATCAAAGGGATTTGCCAAACTGATCTTATCGTTGCTCCAAACAAAGCCACCTTGATTGTTTATTGCTTCTGTGAGCCTGTAGCAGTTGCACGAAAGCTGCACCGCATTGCCATAAGCGCCCTGTGCATGCACTGCATTTTCACTGAAGAACGAAACAACCGTGATAGCGAGAACGAATGCTCTCGAAGTCAAATTAAAACTCATGTTCACTACTGATTAGGTTTTTTCTCTTAGGCAACCAAGCTGGCTGCTTTACGAATGACGAAAATAACCTTATCGGTTGCTGAATTCAACCTTTGAACTTACTTGTTTTGCACAAGGTCGTCAACCCATGCCTTGCCCCAATTGTCTTTTTCCTCTGCGGTCCATAGTTCAGGGAAGAAGATACGCTTCATAAAGCGGGGCGGAAGGTACTTCTGCCAATTGGTTCCACCTGTTGCGGGTACGCCATCATCATCTTTGAGCAGATACCGCGCGGCTGTCTTGTAATGCTGAAGCGGCCAGTTCACATTCACGTTCTGGTCCAAACGCTTCATTTCCATGATCAATGCTTCATCATTCCGTTCGGCCTCGGGCAGCGAACGGTATTTTGCCCAAAGGTTCTTGTCAGCACAGTTCAGGGCAAGTTCGACCAGTTCTTCTGAATACTTCTGTTCAAACTGCTTGAGTGTGAGTGTTTTCTTTCCGGTTTCAAGTTCGGTTGCACCCGTTTTCCAATAGATGAATTGGAACATTTCCCTGATTCCGGCTTCATCAGAACGTGTATCGGCAAATTTTTCTCTATGATCTACATGCACCAGGTTGTTCATGCTGGTAGAACATATCTCTATTTTTCTGTACTGCGCGCTCTGAAAACCACTTGCAGGCAGCAGCGCCATCCTGAAACGTAGAAATTGCTCTTTCTCCATTCCGTGTTCCATTACGCCATAACTGGTGGTGAGCGCATGGAAATATGCGTTTATCCTCCTCACCCTTTCCTTAAGATAACCCGGCTCCATTTTATCCCGCCAACCTTTGTCCTCTCCATTCGAAAGCACATTTCGGCCATTGTGAGCGATCTGTTCATATTCGTGTAAGGCAAGTCGGAAATAAAGCTCCGTTATCTGATGATAAATGATGAATATCAGCTCGTCTGGAAAATCGGTACGGGGTTTCTGAAGCGTCATCAGCGTATCAACACTGGTGTATTCCCAGTAGGGCAGATAATTCGAAAGCAGCAGGCCATCCAGATAAGCATTCATATCCTGCCCCATGTTCTCGTATTTGCTGCGCAATTTTTCCAGTTGCTCCTGTAAAAGTTCGTTGTTCATCCTATCGGCTTATTGGCTTCCGAAATTAGATAATTCGAACCCTCTAATAATGATCCTGGTCATGAACCCTCGCAGCTACGATTGGTTAATTTGGCAACCAAATTTGTAGGATGGAGCAGAAACAGATCATTATCGGAGCCGGCCTTGTAGGGTCCTTGCACGCGGTTTATTTGGCAAAGCGGGGCGTAAAAGTGGATGTGTATGAACGCAGACCCGACATGAGAACCGTTGACATCAGTGCAGGCCGATCGATCAATTTGGCCATTTCACATCGTGGACTGAAGGCACTCGACCGCGTTGGATTGAAGGAAAAGGTGTTGAAAATGGTAATTCCCATGCCAGGTCGGATGATCCACGATATGGAAGGCAACACCAATTTTCAGCCTTACGGCAAACAAGGTCAGCACATCAATTCCGTTTCGCGAGGCGGGCTGAATGCCCTTTTGATGACGGAAGCGGAAAATGCTGGAGTAAAGATCCATTTCAATGAACGTTGCATGAAAATGGACCTGGACGCTGGAAAGGCGACTTTCCGTAATGAGGTGACCGGAAATGTTTCTGAAGTTGTGGCCGACCACATTTACGGTACCGATGGAGCTTTCAGCGAGGTGCGGCACGCCATGATGATGACCGACCGTTTCGATTATTCGCAAACGTATTTGAAGCACGGCTACAAAGAATTGTCCATTCCAGCAGCTGTTGGTGGCGGTTTCCGAATTGAGAAAAATGCCCTGCACATTTGGCCGCGAGGTGGTTTCATGCTTATTGCTTTGCCGAATTTGGATGGAAGTTTTACTGTTACGCTTTTCTTGGCCTTTGAGGGAAAATATGCCTTCGAGAAATTGAATACCGAACAGGATGTGCTAAGTTTCTTCAATGAGGTTTTTCCAGATGTGGTACCTCACATGCCCACTTTGGTGGAAGACTTTTTCGGAAATCCCACATCATCGCTATGCACCGTTCGCTGTTTTCCATGGAAATACAAGGACAAGGCGCTCATCTTTGGCGATGCATCGCACGCCATCGTGCCTTTTTACGGTCAGGGCATGGTTTCCGGATTTGAGGATTGCTTCGTTTTTGACCAGCTTGCCGACCTTTATTGGAGCGACAAGGAAACCCTGTTCGATGAATTCCAGAAATCGCGAAAGCCAGATGATGACGCCATTGCCGACCTTGCCTTACGCAACTTTGTGGAAATGCGCGATCTGGTTGCGGATCCGAAATTCCTTCTGCGGAAAAAAATAGAGAAGAAACTCAGCGCCAAACATCCCGATAATTGGGTGCCACTTTACGAGATGGTCACTTTCTCAGAAATGCGCTATTCTGAAGCCCTTGCCCGAGGCAAAGAACAGGACAAGATCATGGAAGAAATCCTTTCGTGGCAAGGAATTGAAGACAATTGGGAAACGGCTCAGGTCTTCGAGAAGATCGAAGGGTTTGCGTTGCAACGCACAAAGTCCTAAACGAAGAAACTCGGAATACTGATGCATTCCGAGTTTCTTTCTTCTGCTTTCAAACATTCGTTTTTCAATCCCCGCTGATCAGTCCGCCTAGCAATCCACCTCCCAGTCCGGCAGCTCCTTTCCGTTCTCCAGTAGCACCACCGAATCGCGCAGCTGCCGAAATTCGATCGGCCAAACGGCTGAACGGCATCGATTGTAAATAGACGATTCCCGGTCCTGTAAGATTGGCAGTGAACAATCCTTCGCCACCGAACAGTGAGTTTCTAAAACCACCGATGAACTGAATGTCATAATCGACAGTTGGAGCAAACGCCACCAAGCAGCCCGTGTCAACCCGCAGCCTTTCGCCTGCTCTCAACTCCTTTTTAATGATGGTCCCGCCAGCATGAATGAACGCCAATCCATCGCCTTCCAATCGCTGAAGGATGAACCCTTCTCCACCGAAAAGTCCCGCTCCGATCTTCTTGGTGAACGCCACCTCGATCTCTACTCCTTGGGCCGCACATAGAAAACCGTCCTTCTGGCAAAGGAATTTACCACCGAGTTCTTTCAGGTCCAACGGAATGATCTTGCCTGGATAAGGCGCGGCAAAGGCAACATGGCTTTTTCCCTGACCGGTATGTGCGAAGGTGGTGATGAAAAAGCTTTCGCCTGTGATCAAACGTTTAAAGCCTTTGAAGATACCACCACCTGTATTGGTCTGCATCTGAATGCCGTCTTCCATATATAGCATGGCACCGGCCTCTGCTCTCACCCCTTCATTCGGATCGAGCTCGATCTCAACCGCTTGCATATCATCGCCATAAATCTTGTAATCAATTACGTCTGCCATTGTTTTTCTTTTTGGTTCGGGTCAAAGAAAATGGAGAAAATGAAAAATGAAAAACATTGAGCCCGGATTTCACAAACATTCACAATTAGAATTCGTCATGTAGACCGAGGCACGAGTCGAGACATCCGAGTCCTCATTAGATTCCTCGGCTCGTTCCTCGCTCGGAATGACACCGGCTGGTTACTTTTGCCGCATGACCAACATTGTCGGCATCATTCCATCGCGCTATGCGAGCACGCGTTTCCCTGCCAAACCGCTGGTTGACATTGCTGGCAAAAGCATGATTCAGCGCGTTTACGAACAAGCTTCAAAAGCTAAGTCATTGAAAGATGTGATAGTGGCCACGGACGACCAACGCATCTTCGACCACGTTCTTGGTTTTGGTGGAAAAGTTGTGATGACCTCCTCCGATCATCAGTCAGGAACCGATCGCTGCGCGGAGGTTCTGGAAGGTCTTGCCGATGTGGATGTCGTCATCAATATTCAAGGTGATGAACCATTCATTGAACCAGAACAGATCGATCAACTCGCTGCCTGCTTCAATCATCCCAGAACACAGATCGCCACGCTCATCAAAAAGATCGAAAACGAAGAAGACCTGCAAAGCAATACAGTTGTAAAAGTGAATCGAGCTGGTTCCGGACAAGCTATTTATTTCAGCAGGAGGCCGTTTCACAACTTGGAAGACTCTTTCAAGCACATCGGCATTTACGCATACCGTGTCGAAACGCTGAAAATCATTTCAAAACTGCCGCAATCGGAGAATGAATTGGCTGAAAGATTGGAACAATTGCGCTGGCTAGACAACGGCTTCGAAATACAACTGGCTGAAACAGAACATGAAAGCAATTCGGTAGATACTCCCGAAGACCTGCAGCGACTTTTGCACCAGCGAAACCCATAATTTTCACGTACTTTGGTGCGTTCATTTCTCATGTTATCTGATCAACTCGGACATATCATTTCAGAGCAGCTGCGCGACCAACCATTGGTCGTTCTGCCGGGCTTTGGTGGTTTTGTGAAAGACCACATCGGTGCTGAGTTGGACGAATTACGGAACCGTATCCATCCACCAAAGAAAACGGTGGTTTTTAACGCACGGCTTTCGCATAATGACGGCATGCTGCTTGCGGCCTATGCCGGTTCGTTAGAGATTACGTACGCGCAGGCTGACAAATTACTGACAGACGCCATTACTGAATTGAGATTTAAACTCGATAATGGCGAAACGGTAGTTTGGGAAGGGCTTGGAAAATTGCAAAGATCCGTAGAAGACAACCTTGTTTTTGAAGCTGTTTCTACCCCGCAGATCCAAGATGAGTTCTTCGGATTGAAGCCGATTGCACTTCGTGCCTTGGAAAAGGACAACGTTGACAGAATGCGTGAACTTGTTGCAGCAGACGGTCCGGTTGCATCGAAGATCCGCACCCTACCCGTGAAGCGCATTGCTAGTTATGCGGCTGCGGCTGTTACGGTTGGATTTCTGATGTGGATGCCCATTCAGAACGGTGTTTTGGACAACGGAAAAATGTTGGCCCATCAGTTCAACCCATTTGCAACCAATTCGCAGCCTTCGTATTCCGCCAGACAGTTCAATGAGAATTGGATTGACAAAGGTTTTGAGCGTGAAGACGTTTTGTCAGAAAAGTATTCCCAAGCATACATCTCGTTGTACTTGACGGGAAATTCAGCCAATGCCATTGTGGTGAAAACCGATGCTATTCCGTCTTCAGAAGTACAGATTTTTGAAGAAGAGAACATTTCAGCACCAACAGCAACCGCCACTTCTTTTAAAGTGATCGCGGCCACTTTCAAGACCAGATCGGAAGCAACGGAACATGTTGCTAAGATGATCACACGTGGTTTTGGTGCAGAATATGCCGGGCAAGATGCCAACGGTCATTTGGTAGCATATGGCTCTTATTCTTCTTTGGAGGACGCCAAAAAAATGCTGGCATCTGTCAGCCTTTCGAATAAGGAAGCGCGTATCGTTTCTGAATAAGTTAATCGTTATTGAGTTGCAGCCCGCATTAACAGATAACGGGTAACCAATTACCCAACAACCCCTACTGCTTCCTCGCCTTTCCGTACAATTTGATGGCAACCATCATGACAATCGCCAATATTATCAAACTGCCAAGGCCGAAGATCCATGAAACAGAATTCTTCAGCACCACAACGAAGACAATACCAAATAAGAAAAGCGTGGCAACTTCATTCCAAATACGCAGTTTGAACGAACCCCAAGTTTCTTCATCATTCTGAAACTTTCGGAATATGCCTTGGCAATACAGTTGATAGATGAGGAGACCGCCTACCATGGTGAACTTGACGTGCATCCAAGGCTGCAACCAATAGTTGAATTCATACACCAACCAAAATCCGAACACGAACGTGAGAATGGCTGATGGCCAGGTGATGATGTACCACAGTCTCCACTCCATAAGTTTATATTGCTTTTGGAGAATACTTCGTGCGGGTTCTTCCTTGCCTCTTGCTTCTGCGTGATAGATGAACAACCTGATAATGTAGAACAGACCCGCAAACCATGTGGTCACGAAAATGATATGCAGCGCCTTTACGTAAAGGATGTTGAATTCAAGGTTTGAAAGGAATTCCATAATGTAAAAGTATCAATCGTGTTTTGCGCCTTCGCGATTATGACGTCTTATCTCCCGCTGAATCTCAAAGTAGCCTGCGTATGGCACGCCATTTTGGTGATTGGCAATGCTGATATCTGCAATCCGTTTCCAATGCTTAAAAAGATCGCGCCAAGCTAAAAAAACGGAGCGCCCCGGATGAAAGATGTGGCAGGGTTCTGAATTGACACCATTCACTTCAATCACTTTAAAGTCGCTATTCAAAAGTGCTTCCATCGACTCGGTCCGAATGTCGAAACGACCAATGTGAAAGCCGGTTATTTGTTTTGCCAAGGCATCGAAAACAGCCTCCAACTCTGGCGTGATCAAGTGATTGCCATTCAGAAAAGTGGTTCCCATCATGTGGTTTCCTATGTTCACTATTCGCAGTTTTTCCCCTTTAGGCAAAACCTCATTCAATCTATCGGCAAATCGCTTGATGTGGATCTTATAGCTGAAGCGTGAACGTTCATCATTCAATATCAATTGCAGTAGCGTGCTATTACCATCACCTACCACCGTTGGAAAATCTTTGATGACAATGGAGGTGATCTTACCATTCTTCTCATCTCGATGACGACTGTACATCACGCCAAATTCCATCGGTAGATCTTCGTAAACCTGAAGTAACATCCGTTCTCGGACCACGCTTAAGGCCTTTTTCAGGTCTTCATCAGTCCGTAGAATCCTCACGCCTTTTCCCCGTTCGCCCATGTCGGGTTTTATGATCAGTGGAAAGTTCATTTCATTCCGATTCACCTCAGAAAAGATGGATAACGCATCGTCATTCGGTTCAACAAAAATGGTCCTAGGAAGATAGTTGTCAGGCACCAGTTTGGTGACATCCGTTTTGGAGTAGGCAACCAATCCTCCAAAACGCATGCATGGGTTTGCAGCGCTGAAGAAAACCCAACCGCGGGCTTTAATGGCCAGGAAAAACCAATACACTGCAACAGGCACATAAACGATTCGCCAAGGCCAGAATTCCCAACGCACCGATCGCTGCAACCAAATGTGCGAACGAGTAAGGAATGGAACCGGGTTCATGGCCTAGCCGTTGGCTTCGTGCTCTCTGTATGCAAGCGTAGAATAGGCTACCCCAAAGGCATCTTCCAGTTCAAACGCATGGTCAACATCCTTGACCAATATTCGGATCAACGCCATGTGATGTATGGCGTGTTCCAGCACGTAAAACAGTTCACGAAGCAAAGAGGAAGGGAGATCGATGGTTCCAGTGCTGGATGGTATCGCAGCTCTCAGCATTAAAAACCGATCGGCCTCAATGTTCCGTAGTTCAATACCTATTTCCCTGATAATCGCACGGGCATGATCTGGACTCGATTCGATGAGAATATCGCGCTTACGCTGGTCATAATCGATAATGTCTGTTGCCATTAAAAGGCACTGATAGAATTCTAATGTGTGCCTAACATGCTGGCCTACAGAAGCATTTCCTTTAGCGTTGAGGTGGGTATAGACCTTTTGGTCGATCTTCAACAACAAAGCATCTAACCTCTCGAGTGTTTCGAGATTGAGCAGGCGCAGAGAGGTAATATTTGAACCGGTTACCATTCGTAAGCCACACCCAAATTGTAGCTAGGTGCCGCAGCTACCATTTGTCCGGTTCCGAAATAAACAGCCGCATTCAAATGAACCTTTTTGATCTTCTGAATGAACTTAAGTCCGTAGCCAATGTATTGCTGATTGTTCGGATAAAGTGATGTGTGGAGGTCTCTGCCATTCGGATGCAATGGCGTAACATTATTGTCCAATGAACCCTCTCCAACCGAGAATCTACCAGCCACATTGGCAATGAAATAGGTCTTCTGATTCCATGAGAAACCTAGTTCAAAGTTGAAATCGACCTCATCGCTGTACTCCTTTAGCCTTACGCGGTAACCTGCATCAAGCATGGTGTAAAACTTTCCTTGATAGAAACTGGAACCCACGCTGAGATATGGATGAATGACAAAGGTGCTGGGCCCGGTGCGGAGTGTAGTTAGAGAATCGTACTTGGCCACATTGGCCTCTGCATTCAATCCGGCACTGAAAAGCACCCGCTTGTTGATGATGTTGTATTTGAATCCGAGCATCACGTTATTCAGACCGAACAGATTGCCAGATGGTACGGTATCGGTGAAATACGATGTATCGGTACTTGCAATGTCAGAACTGGTGGCCACGTACTTGAACGGTAGATTTGCGGTCATGGTCAACCTATCGGTCAGACCGAAATCGATGTACAGTTGAGATGTAAAATCGGTAACGTTTCTTCTAAGGTCAACTACTTTCCCTTCGTGATTGAACAGCTTGTTGTACCCAATATAGGTGAAGCCCAATTGGGCATAACCACTGTTCTTCTTTCGGGGCCACGGACCACCGGCAACGACAGACTGAGTGACGGCAAGGAAAAGGAGAACGAGCGTAAATGATCTTATCATACTGCTTGTTTAACAGGTGCAACAAATGTAGGCAACGCAATTTTTGTACAAGCCGCCCTTCTGACAATAATACTACTTGAAGTTCTGAAACTTGCTCATCTTATTCATATGGATCAACTTCTTGAAATAGTTACCCATGTTAACTGCCACAGACAGGGCATGTGTGTGATAGCCGCCTATTCCCACTAGGTTGAGATGAAAAAGATAACGTATGGTCAAGCTGCCTTTGAAGAACCACGTTCGGGCTGCAAGGGTGGCCACAAAACCTGAAGAAATATCGCTATTGTTGATCTGCGCGGCATATCCAACGCCTAATCCCATTCCAATATCCGAGCGGAAATCGCGGGTTGAATAATGACCGATGTTCGCTTCCAACACGGCCGGAAGGTGGCCATAGAAATAGGTCTTCTCAATCCAAGTATCCTTGATATGCACGCCAAGTGTTAAGGGCATGGTTGCGGCCAGCGAAAAATCCGCGTACTTATTGACAATGTTGATCTGCGGATTGTAGAACACCCCGAACGAAGGACTCACATTCTTCTTGATCATATGCAAATGGGCAGAAACCCCAATAGAATTCCTCCAACGGTCCAGCAAAGTGGTAGACCTTTTCTGAGCTACCGCAACGGACGGTAGAACAATGACTGCAATGAGAATGATTACGCGTTTCAAAATCCTAATGTTTAGGTGGTTTACAACGAAACCAACGCGGAATTGTTACCTAAGCCGCTCTGGCAACGGAATCCTCGATAAACGACCGATGGCATTTCGGATCAGATTCTTGAATGGCATGACGAGGTTCTTCCAAACGGAATCGTAATTCTTGACCTCGTGTTTACCAATGCCAAATTTGATGGAATGGACCGATTCGGATCGGATAAGCGTGCCGAACATCCAATCCCAAATGGCCAGTTTAGAGCCAAGGTTCGTGTTGAAGTGCCTCTCATCATCGCTATGATGTATCTGATGTTGGAACGGACTGATAAAAATGTACTCCAACCAATTGTAATAGCGAAGTGGAATATGCGAATGGCGCAGGTTGGAACCAAAGAACAAGAAGGCAAAACTTAGCACATTAGCACCGATAAGCGTATATTCTTCTATTGGGTGAGCAGAAAGGTATCTGAAAACCCCAGTGACCAGACCGAGAATAAGCGTGGCCTTAACGTTATTGATGATGAGTTCGACCGGATGGATGCGATATTGTGTTACCGGATTAAGGGTTGTTGCAGAATGATGGATCTTATGGAATTCCCAAAGAACTGGGACGCGATGCATAAGAAAATGAACCACGTAAGTGCTCAGATCCATCACCACGGTAAGTACAATGGTGTACAGCACAATGGTGGTGCTTGCCGAAAGTCCTCCGGTCGGATAGCCTATCCATTCGGGTAGAAGCGCTTCCAATTGGTAAGAGATGTAGAAACCGAATACCAAGTATGGTCCAATGAGAAAAACTTTGATGAACCCGTTGAAAAAAACCAGGCCGTAATCCACAATGGCAGAAGGGCTTAGCCAAACTTCCTTTTTGAAAACGTAGGAGAAGAAAGATTCTTCGGTTTTCAGCTTACTGTAAACCAAAAAGGCCAATGCCAACGATGAAAGAAGGTATAGCACATGTAGTCGGCTGTTCGAATCGACAAGCATCTGAATAGGAAGATGCAATGCCTCCACAATACCCTCATATACTTCCGGCAAGCTCATTTCACTTTCTGATGTGAATGTCGCGTTGTGGGAACGGAATGGTGATGCCGTTCTCACGGAAAGCTTTGTCAATAGCGAACCGTATGTCGCTTTTCACAAACTCTATGCGGAACACCGAACGCGAGAAGAATTGCAAAGAGAATGTAAGTTGTGAATCACCGAAATCGGAGAAGAAAACGAAGGGTTCCGGATTCTTGACCACTTGCGGATGCTTTCTGGCACACTCTATCAGAACATCTCTTACTTTCTCTACATCCGAACCATAGGCAACACCCACAACCACAGAAAATCGGGTGAGTTTATGGTTGTGTGTCCAATTGACCACGTTACCGGTAATGAATCTGGAATTGGGAATGATCATGATGATACCTTCCCTAGTTTCAATTTCTGAAGCTCTCAGACGTATTTCCGTGACACGACCAACCTTGCCTTCCACTTCAATGATGTCTGACACACGGATGGTGCCATCAAAAAGGAGGATGATCCCGCTGACAAAATCCTTGAAAACTTCCTGCAGACCAAGCCCTATACCCACCAACAGTGCTGCCGATCCTGCCAACAACACTGTTATCTGAAATCCCATGGATTCCATGCCCAGCAGAATGGCAATGATCCAAAGCACATATTGCAGTAGTTTGTAAACGGACAGCCTTCTTCCCTTCTCTACTTCCGTAATGTTAGAGCGATTGACCACCACCTTTTTCAGCACCCACGCAAAACTCCATGTGAACACAACGATCAGACAAAGCACCACGATCTGAAACATGCTCAGATGATAGTCGCCTAGGCTGATGAGTTCTCGTTGAAGGAATTCTTTCATGATGGCAATTTGCTACAAAGCTAAGACAAGCACAACTAGAGTCACCCAATTACCCGATTTAGGGTAGATTCGACTATGTGAAACAGGAAAACTGACACTTTTATCCGTGCCATTTGATGTCTCCATATTGACAAGTTTCAAAATCTTTGTAATCTTGGAGCACTTTAAGTTAACGTTAACCAACCCCAACGCATGAGAAAACTCTCTACGCTCCTACTAGTTTTCGTTCTTTTCTCGGTTTACGCACTGGCACAGAACACGACCGTTACCGGTGTTATCAAAGACAAGAAAAACGGTGAAACACTCATTTCCGCTTCTGTCATAGTAAAAGGTACAACTACCGGAGTTCAGACAGACATTGACGGTAAGTTCGCCATTGAGCTCGATCTTTCTGAACCAAAAACATTATTGGTATCCTACCTCGGATATCAGGATTTTGAAGTGGTGGTGGACAAGCAGAACACCAAGGTCACTGTAGAGATGGAGACGGTTAACATGGTCGGTCAGGAAGTGGTCGTGTCCGGTTCCAGAGTTTCGGAAACCATACTCGAATCCTCGGCCTCTATTCAGAAAATGAACACGAAGGAGATCAACGAAATTGCTTCGGGCGATTTCTACACGGGTCTGAGCACGCTGCAAGGTGTGGATGTTACCACCTCCAGTTTGGGTTTCCAGGTCATCAACATGCGCGGGTTCAACACCACAGCTCCCGTGCGTATCGTTCAATTTATTGATGGAATGGACAATCAGGCACCGGGGCTTAACTTCCCAGTAGGAAACTTGGTGGGCGCTAACGACCTTGACCTAGAAAATGTGGAGGTGATAAGCGGGCCAGCATCGGCATTGTACGGCCCTAACGCGTTTCAGGGCGTTGTCAGTATGCGAACCAAGAACCCTTACGATTACCCCGGTCTTTCTGTAAAAGTTCAGGGTGGTATGCGCGACTACGCTGACATTCAGGCGCGATATGCGCGCACCGTAGGAAAGGAGCAGCGATTTGCATTCAAGATTACTGGACAATACAAACGCGCGTTGGACTGGAGAGCAGACGATACCGCTTACCGTCCGGTTTACGATGATGCCACAGATAGCATTGCTCCCAACCTATACGGAGATATTGAAGCCGACATTGACCTTTCTGCCATCATTGAACAGGCTCAAACAGATGAGGAATTGAGTCAAGAAGAGCGCGATGATTTTGTTGCCTTGAACAATTGGCTCGGACTGGTTTCTCCCAATGCTTACCCTGGAACCATAACCGTTAAGGCACCAGGCTATGCGGAAAAAGACCTCGCTGACAACACCACCTTCACTGGAAAATTGGCGGCTTCGTTGCATTACCGCTTCAAGGGTGGAATTGAAGCTTCGTTGGCCTACAAGTATGGACAGGGAACTGCCATTTATCAGGCTTCCAACCGCTACAGCATCAACAATATCCGTTTCCAGCAGGTGAAGGCCGAAGTTGCAGGGCGCAATTGGAATGTGAGGGCCTACTCAACCTTTGAGGATGCAGGAGATTCGTACGACATCGTTTTCACAGGCATCAACATTTCAAAGGAAGGTATTGCTGATTATGTTGGCGAATATCTGGGCGCATACTTCGATACCTTGAAGATCATGACCGAAGATTTTGATGACGATGCCACAGCAGAAGAAGTTGCCATAGCGCACCAACATGCTCAGCAAATGGCAGAGGCCAATGGTTGGATACCAGCTGGTTCTGCTAAGTTCGATTCATTGAGAAACGACATTATCAACAATGCCGACCTGCAACGTGGTTCCAAGTTTACAGACCGTTCGAATCTTCAGCACATAGAAGGACAATACAATTTCGATTGGCCGTGGTTGGACGTTTTGGTCGGTGCGAGTTTCAGACGTTACGACCCTCAGTCGTTCGGAACCATATTTGCCGACACGTTGGTGAACGCGGGTGATACCTTAGAGAATGGTTCGGCCAATCTGAATGCCGAATTCGTTGACCTTTCGGTGTGGGAAGTCGGTGGCTTCTTACAGTTGAGCAAGAAGTTCTTCAAAGAACGATTCAAGATCATGGCATCGGTCAGGGCCGATAAGCACGTTAATTTCAATGTGCAGTTCTCGCCAAGGGTATCGTTGATGTACAACTTGAAAGGGCACATTTTCAGAGTTTCAGGCCAGAGCGCATTCAGAACACCTACGCTACAGAATCAATTCATACGATTGGATGTTGGACCACTTACCATTGCCGGAAACCTGAACGGTTGGGACAATCTGTATACACTTGAATCGGTAACCGACTTTGAGAACTACCTGGACAGCGTGCAGACCCAAGGCGTTTGGTACGATTCGGTGTATGACGATGCCACAGGCAAATTGAAAACATTCACTGCCAAGAAACTTCGGCCAGAACAGGTAAAGACCATTGAGGTAGGTTACCGCGGTGTGGCATTCAAGAAGCTTTACATAGATGCGAATTTCTACTACAATTGGTACACCGATTTCATTGGAGAGATCCGTGTGGTGCAACCAGAGAACGCATCTGTTTACGACCAAAGTGGAGTCGATCAATTGCTGTCCTATTCTGCCAGCAACGAAAGCTACACACGCTACCAGATTCCGGTTAATGCTGAGCAGCAGGTAAGGTCGATGGGTGCTACAGTTGGACTCGCTTACTACATCAACGATAAGTATTCTGTTTCTCTCAACTACAATTGGGCGAAGCTGGTAGATGACGATCTGGACGACCCGATCATTCCGGGATTCAACACGCCAGAGCACAAGATAAACGTTGGCGTCAAAGGGCGTAGAGTTTGGAAAGGGCTTGGTTTCTCCGCCAACTTCCAGTGGGTTGACCAATACCTATGGCGCAGTACCTTCGGTGATGGTATTGTACCGTCCTATTCGTTCCTCGACCTACAGCTTAGCTACGAAATACCGAAATGGTATTCAACTTTACGTTTGGGAGTATCGAACGCGTATAATTTAAAGCGCCAAGAGGCCTTCGGTGCGCCAACTATCGGTGCCATGGTCTATGGATCCATTGTATTTGACATTAAAAAACTCTAACCCCAATTGCTATGAAAAGAGTTCTCTTATCCCTTGTGCTCGTTGGAAGTGTATTCAGCTCCATCCACGCACAGAACATCATCCTTAACGGAAAGATCGACAACCTCCTTGAATTCTGTACTCCCTACAGCGAGGAGTTCATTATGTCTGACAGCGTAAAGCTGATGACAGACGTATATCTACCGGTAATGCGCGACTGTCTTGTGGTTCCCATCAGTTTGGAACTACCTGCACAACTTCAGGCCATTTTCGGTGGTGATCCGATCGAATATAACCTGGAACTGATCCCACGCGGAACGCAGTATGTGATCTATGATTCGCTGAACGGACAACCGAATCCGAATCCGTACAAACTGCCGTTGGTACTTACAAGAACGCCTTATGATAAAGGAGATAGAGACGCGGAAGAAGCACCCATCATGAACCTGTTGGGTTATGCATTTGCGAAGCAGGATCAGCGCGGTAGGTACGCATCAGAAGGTGTTTATCTGCCACTGACCAGCGATGGTTGGGACAAAGGCGTGTATCACCCGAATTTCCAACACGTGTTGGATGGCACCGACCCCAACGACCCTAAGAATGGCAACCGCCACGAAGACGGTTATGACACCAAGGAGTACATCAAACATAGATTGATGCGTGATTACGACCTAGATGGCGATGGAATTACAGATACAACTGACCTCCTCTACACCGGTCGTTATGCCATGTTCGGTGCATCGGCCTTGGGTTACAACCAGTACCAGGCTGCGGCAGCACACATGATCGATGAGAACGAACCTGGACTGAAATGTATTATGCCAATTGTTGCTCCGGCCGATTTCTACAAAGGTGTGGGTTATCCTAACGGAGTTCTGCGTGATAGACTAGTTACAGGTTGGCTCAAAGGCCAGATCTTCTCTGGAACTGACGATGACCTGATTCCGATCGACAACGATATGCAGAACAATATTCACAGTTCTGCAGATTACAATTTACCGCAGACCATTACGGTAAATTCTGTTGAGAAAACCTTCCAACAGAACAAGTTCGATGCGGCCAACTTGGCCATCGACCACTTTGTATCGGTACAATATGAAGATGAGAACGGCAACAAGACCTGCGGTTACTACCCTAATTTTGTTGGAAGGGCCGAAATTGATGTGAGCCGCGCTGTGGTAGACGCAAATGGTGAGGGAGCCATTGATGGTCAGTATAACCGGTTCATGAATATGGAGGTTCCGGGCTATCACCTCTGCGGATGGTGGGACATCTTTGTCGATTCTCAGACTGAAAGTTGGGCCAACATGAGACGCCACCTGAGCAACAGCAAGTTCAACAGACCTGGAGTAACCAACCGAGAACTGCAGAAACTTGTGTTGGGCCCATGGGCACACCAGACCATTGGTTCTACCACCACCGGAGACAGAACCTATCCTGAAAACGTGAACGACCTATTGGGAATCAATTTCGATGATTTCAGCGAGACGAACATTCCAATAGATAAAGCTTTGAATTCAGAGGTTATCGGTTGGTTCCGTTATAACCTGAACTACCACCCAGATGAATTCATCGGTGAGCCTAAGTTCGTGCTTCCAGAATCGGACAATCTTTATCCGGTGACAGAGATCGACCTGTTCGGTTTAGGAACTGCCACTATTGACATCCGGGTTCCGGCCGAAGAAGTAAAACTCCCTTACACACAGCTGATCGGTGTTCTTACCGGAGTGCAACCTCTTACTGGACTGAAGGCCGAATTGGTTTACAACTCTCCTTTGGGAAGTGGCGTTATTCCGATCGACCTACCAGATATTCCGTTGGATAACGTGATCCCCGGGTTGAATGCCAGCGAGATCAACCCGATCCCTTACAGAGATTTTGCGGATCCGAACGAGATCCCCAACGTCCGTCTGTACGTGATAGGACCGAACAATGACACCGAACCGCAGAATGTTGGCCTGTCTAACTACTGGCTGGGTGTAGATACCTTCCCATTGCCAGAGGGAAGGGATTGGGACGCCATTCAGCGCGAAACCTTTTACATGCACCAAGACGGTACCTTGGACAATAATGCACCTACTACAGACGAAGGATTCAAAATGTACGTACACGATCCGGACGACCCGATCAGAACAGTAGGCGGTGCCAACATGATCGTAAAAACACCAGATGGCGAGCGCGATGCTCAAGGACAATTCAATCTGAAGGATCCTCGTTACGAGCCTTATACCATGAACCGTCCGGGAGTTATTTCGTTTGAAAGCGCGCCTGTGGAAGACTCCCTTTGCATTGTTGGATTTCCAAAGGTTAAGTTGTATGCCAAGAGTAACATTGGAGGTCTGAGCGAAGGCCCTACTGATACCGATTTCCACGTCAGAATTGTGGATGTGTACCCCGATGGCCGTGAATACTTCGTTCAAGATGGCTGCGTGAACGCCCGTGCACGTGATTATGTGCGCATGTTGGTAGAAGAGCCTTGGAAGGACTATACCATTCCTTTCCCAGGTGATGATATCCCATTCACCAACATCAACATTGGCGAGCTATATGAGTATCATTTCGAGATGCTGCCTATTGCCTACACCTTTGGTGATGGCCACAAGATCAAGATCCTGATCAGCAGTAGTAACTACAACCGTTTCCAGGTGAACCCGAACGTTCCGATCATGCCGAACGAGTTCTTCAGAAGAAAGCCGGGCGATGGACAGACCTACATTTTTGAGGGCGAAGAATATTCTCCTCGTGTAGCTATCCAGCGCATTCATTTCTCGCCTGAGCATCCTACTCAAATATCGCTTCCTATCTACACCAAGGAATATACTGGAATGGATGACCCAGAAGCTGAAAGTAACGAACCACGCATGTTGCTCTACCCTAACCCAGCCAACGATGTGGTCAGCGTATTCCTAAGCAATGGAAACGAGTACAATGTGAATATCCTTGACATTGAAGGTTCGCTTATTCGCACCGAGAACGTGTTCAGAGACAACACTACCATCGATGTTTCCACGCTTAGCGAAGGCATCTACTTCATTGAGTTGATAGACACACAGAGCAAAGAGCGTTTCGTAGAGAAACTTACCAAGCTCTGATAATGGATCCGAAGGGTGAAAGCACCGATTCCGCAAGCGGAATCGGTGCTTTTTATTTGTGATAGTTCCGGGTTCAACAATTGTGGTCCTGCATGCGTTCTATCTTTGCGCCAAACCCAAAGAAATGTCTGAAAAACGCACACCAGAATCCACACTGGCCATTAACACGGAGATCGTATTGCCTAACGATACCAACACATTGGGCAACCTGATGGGAGGCAAGTTGCTGCATTGGATGGATGTGATAGCCGCCATATCGGCCCACCGACTGTGCAAGCGCGTGTGCGTAACTGCATCGGTGAATAACGTTTCGTTCAACCAGCCCATAAAACTGGGCGACATCGTAACGTTGCGCTCCAAGGTTTCACGCTCGTTCAGCAGCAGTATGGAGATCTTTATCGATGTGTTTGTGGAAGACCGCTCCACCGCCAAGCAGATTAAAGTGAACGAGGCCATTTACACCTTTGTGGCCGTGGACCAAATGGGCAACACCATCCGTGTGCCAGAGGTGTTCCCCGAAACAGAAGAGGAAAAGGAGCGCTACCAAGGCGCACTACGCAGGCGCCAGCTCAGCCTTATCCTTGCCGGAAAGATGCAGCCCAGCGAAGCGAACGAACTGAAGGCTTTGTTTGAGAGTTAGGCCTAGCCCAACTGCTTATCCAACGAAAACTTGCCAGGTCCGGTAAGGAACAGCGTCACATACGGAATAAGAAACAGTAGTCCGAATTCCTGCTTGCCGAAGGGGTCATCGGCATGGACAATGAAGACCGCAACCACCATGGTGACAATTAGCGGAACAAGGGCTGCCCGCGTAAACAGACCAAGGGCAACCAGAATACCGCACACGAATTCGGCAAACACGGTAAGAATCAATGAGGGAACTTCGCCAATGCCAATGGGATCGGCAAACCCGAGGTCGCCTTCCAACATGCCTTGCAGCTTGCCCCAGCCGTGGCTGTAGGCCATGAATCCGCCCGATGCAAGTCGGAGCAACAGTAATCCGAGATCGATCTGGAATGGTTTGTTGGAGAAGAGTAGTTTTTTCATGATGAGAGGATAGGTTAATAGGGCTTGATGTATCAAGCCCTTACATGTTGGATGATCTTGGAAATGTTCTGTTCTTCCATGCATTTAA
The DNA here is from genome assembly GCA_046047575.1 of Bacteroidota bacterium. Taxonomy (GTDB): domain Bacteria; phylum Bacteroidota; class Bacteroidia; order UBA10329; family UBA10329; genus UBA10329. The sequence continues at coordinate 21,556 of JBJOHR010000110.1, forward strand.
AATGCCCTTTGGGACACTTGGCATGGCCGATCTTACTGCACGGGCGGCAATTCAGGTCGTTCACTTCAGAAATGAATGATTCGCCACCCTGTGGTAAATATGGATACATGCCGAACTCCGGAATGGTATTGCCCCAAATTGAAATGATCCTCTTGTTGAAAGCAGCCGCAATGTGCATCATACCGGTGTCGTGGGTTATGACCAATTGGGCCTGCTGAATGAGCCAAGCCGATTGCAGCAGAGGATACCTACCGCAACCGTTTACCACTTTGCCAGAGGCTTTCTGCCGGATGGCTTCACCCCGATCGGCATCTTCCTTACCGCCTATCAACAGAATGGGTCGGTCGATCCCGTTGCAAAGCTCTACCAGTTTGTATTCGGGCAATTGTTTGGTTGCCTGCTTGGCTCCCACCACCACGGCCACAAAGCCGTTTTCCAAACCTTCGGGAACAGACGGAGGCAGGAATCCATCGGGAAAGAAAAAGTCCAAGCCGTTACCATCGTTTTCGACCCCCAACGTGCTGACCGTTTCCATGTAACGCTCCACAATATGAACATCCGGAAGCTTATCGACCTTCAGGTTCACCTTCAGCCATTTCTCTACATTGAGTTTATTGAACGCAAACCATTTACCACCCACCTGAGATTTCAGAATCCCTGTCCTGAGATTGTGATGTAGGTCAATTACCACATCGGGCCGAAACCGCCTTAGTTCCCTAGCCAAGGTTTTCAGGTCGTTTTCTAAATAGAATTGGCCGCTGATATACGGATTCGGTTCCACCAACTCGCGGTATTGCGCCTTGGTGACAAATCGGATGTCTGCATGTGGAAACTTGGCACGCACCGCCCGCGCAACAGGACTTGTTAGCACGATATCTCCAATGGAACTGAAACGAATGATGAGAATGCGCTGCATGCGGGGCAAATATAAGTCGGGTCGTGTGCCAAAGAGGGCTTTTCCTACTTTTGGCCGTATGCCGTTCTACACCGATACGCACGCTCATATCTATTTAGAGGAGTTTGAGGACGAGCTGCCCCAACTACTGCAACGGGCCAAGGATGCTTTGGTGTACAAAATTCTGCTCCCGAACATTGATAGCAGTGCAACAGCTGCCCTGAAGCGAACGGCAGATGCGGACTACAACATTCATCCGATGATGGGCCTCCATCCCTGCTACGTGAAGGACAATTATGAAGAGGAATTGGCGCACGTACTGTCCGAGCTCGATTCGAACTATCGTTCGGCACATGGCAGACCCTACTGCGCTGTTGGCGAAATTGGCATCGACCTGCATTGGGATGTTAGCACCCTCCACATTCAGATAAAGGCGTTCAAGCAGCAGATGCGTTGGGCGCACGAACGGGATCTGCCCGTGGCAGTGCATTGCCGGAATGCCTATGATGAGGTGATAGCCTGCATAAGCGAAATGGGGGCCGATCGGCCCAAAGGCGTACTCCACTGCTTTACCGGAACAATGGAACAGGCAGAGGCCCTTATCGACCTTGGATTTCTTCTGGGTATCGGTGGTGTTGTAACGTATAAGAACAGCGCCTTGGCCGATGTGGTCAAGGCCATCGACCTAAGGCATATCATACTTGAGACCGATTCACCCTATCTGCCTCCCGTACCGTACCGCGGAAAACGCAATGAACCCGCGTATACTATCTTGGTAGCCGAGAAGATCGCTGAACTGAAAGGACTGGGCGACCCGTTACTACATGTAGGTCAACCCACATCCATGAATGCCACAAGCCTTTTCCGACTCTGACATGGACCCAAGATCACGCGTACTCATTATTTACACAGGCGGCACCATTGGCATGATCCGCGATGAAAAAACAGGGGTGCTGATGCCGTTTCATCTAGATAAGGTTATCAAGTCCATACCCGCCATTCTGGAATTGGGTATTGAGATCCATGCACTGGAACTGGAAGAGATTATCGATTCCTCTAACATGAGCCCCGAAGTGTGGATCGAACTGGCCGGCATTATTGGCGAGCAATACGATCGATTTGATGGCTTTGTGGTGCTTCATGGTTCAGATACTATGGCGCACACTGCTTCGGCACTCAGTTTCCTATTGGAGAATTTGGCCAAGCCGGTTATTCTCACGGGAAGTCAGCTTCCTATAGGACTACCGCGCACCGATGCACGGGAAAACCTGATCACCGCATTAGAGATTGCTGCCATGAAGAATGCAGAAGGCAATTCGCTCATTCCCGAGGTATGCATTTATTTCGAGGATCAATTGTATCGCGGTAACCGTACGCATAAGTTCAATTCAGAGAATTTTGACGCCTTCCTGTCACCGAACTATCCGATCTTGGCCGAAGCGGGAGTCAACATTCATGTGTTCGAACAGCGCTTGCTCCCATCACCCGCGCGTAAACTGATCGCCCATCAGAAATTGAACACCAATATTGCCGTAGTGAAGCTTTATCCCGGCCTTGACCTGAGCATTTACGCAGACATGTTCCTTCTTAATCGCATGGAACTGGTCATTCTAGAAAGCTACGGATCTGGAAACAGTCCTTCCGATAAAGCCTTCATGTCCGCATTGGAGAGGCTTCTACAGAATAATGTAGTGGTGCTAAACGTTACCCAATGCAGAGAAGGACATGTGGAAATGGGTAAATACGAGTCGAGTTCGGAGCTGGCCAACATGGGCGTTATAAGTGGTGCTGACATTACCACCGAAGCGGCCATCGCCAAATCAATGTTCGTGCTGGCCATTACCACTGACCTTGAAAAGCGGAAGGAAATGATCAGAACACCTCTTAGAGGAGAAATGACAACTTAATATTTGAACTTATCAGGAATCACTTTTTTTGTATTTTGCGCGCCAATTTGGGGCGTATGCCTTTTTGAAAGGAGAGGTGGCCGAGTGGTCGAAGGCGCACGCCTGGAAAGTGTGTAAACCCCACAAGGGTTTCGAGGGTTCGAATCCCTCCCTCTCCGCGAGTATTGAGTGTTTGAAATAGTAAATTGTTAACCATTAAATAAATAGTTGAAAAACTAACCACTAACTGAACCATGAAAAAGTTGTTTGCTCTATTATCCGTTGCTGCAGTTCTGAACTTCAGCTACTTGCCAATGGTAAATGCACAGGAAGATGCCGCTGGTGAATCCACCGAACAGGTTGCTGAAGAAGCTGCTGCAGAAGAGGTTGCTGAACCGGTAGCTGAAGAAGCTGCCCCAGCAGAAACCGAAGCTGCTATCGAGGAATCTGAAGAAACCCCTGGGTTTCACCAAACATTGAAGACCAAATTCATCGAAGGTGGTGCTGGTTTCATGGGTGTAGTACTGTTGGTTCTGATCCTAGGTCTTGCACTTTGTATTGAGCGTATCATCTACTTGAGCTTGGCCACTGGAAACTCAGACAAGCTTTTGGGTGAAATTGAGAACAGCCTGAAATCAGGTGGGGTTGAAGCGGCTAAAGAAGTTTGCAGAAACACAAAGGGCCCCGTTGCCAGCATCTTCTACCAAGGTCTGACCAGAAAAGATGAAGGTCTTGATATGGTTGAGAAGTCAATCGTTTCCTACGGTTCTGTTCAAATGGGTCTTTTGGAGAAAGGTCTTTCTTGGATCTCTCTTTGTATTGCACTTGCCCCTATGCTTGGTTTCATGGGTACGGTAATCGGTATGATCGGTGCATTCGATGCCATTGAGGCTGCAGGTGATATTTCTCCATCATTGGTTGCTGGAGGTATCAAGGTGGCACTTTTGACCACGGTATTCGGTCTTATCGTTGCCATGATCCTTCAGGTATTCTACAACTACATTATTGCCAAGGTTGATAGCCTTGTTAACGACATGGAGAATGCGTCCATCACTTTCATGGACATCCTTGTTAAAAGCAGCAAATAATAACTGTTAGTAATAACCGTTTAAAGAAATAATCATGGGAGATTTCATGACAAACTACGGCATCATTATCTGTTACATCCTATTGGCTGTTGCAGTTCTGTCGGCCGTAGTGTTCCCTATCATCCAACTCGTTCAGAACCCGAAAGGCGCCAAAGGTGCTTTGATCGGAATCGGAGCTTTAGTATTGGTAGTGGGAATATCGTACGCACTTTCTTCGGACTCTGTACCGGCCAATTTGGAAATTACGCCAGAGGGTGCTAAGCAAGTGGACACAGGGCTTTTTGCATTCTACATCCTTTCTGCCGTTGCAGTGGGAGCGTTAGTTTATTCAGAAGTTGCTAAACTGTTCAAGTAATGGCCAGATCGAAAAGAGAAATACAAGAGATCAATGCCGGCTCTATGGCCGACATCGCTTTCCTGTTGCTGATCTTCTTTCTGGTTACCACTACGATGGACGTTGACACAGGTCTTATGCGTGTTCTTCCTCCTTATGTTGAAGAACCACCTGAAGACCAACCAGACGTAATCAAGCGGAACGTTTTCGTGGTTCTTGCCAACTCAGCCGACAACCTGTTGGTAGAAGACAATTGGATGCAGATCGAGGATCTACAAGACGCTGCCAAGGAATTTATTCAAGGTAAGCCGAACGACCCCACGAACATGAATTTTCCAGAATTCGAGCCAGCAGGAAACAAACCAGAAAGCTACGATCTCGTGATCAAGTATTGGGGTGCCAACAAGTTGGTTTCCAAGCAGATCATTTCGCTCCAGAATGACCGTGGCACGTCCTACGAGTTATACATCGCTATTCAGGATGCGTTGGCCAGTGCCTACCAGGAAGCTAGAGATGAAGCAGCTAAAGAGCGATTCGGTAAAAGCTTTGATGAACTTCAAAAAGGTAATGCCGTGGAACAGGAACAAGCTTCGGCTGTTAAAAAACTCATTCCACAGCGTATCTCTGAGGCAGAACCTAAAGACATCGGAAAGTAATGCAGATCAGGAAGAAAAAGAAAAAGGACGTTCCACCGGTATCAACGGCTTCGTTGCCCGATATCGTTTTCATGCTGTTGTTCTTCTTCATGGTAACAACGGTAATGCGAGAAACATCG
>JBJOHR010000111.1:0-29058 GCA_046047575.1 Bacteroidota bacterium
GGCATGGCACACCGCGGCCGATTGAACGTTCTGGCCAACATTCTTAACAAGACCTACAAGGAGATCTTCTCAGAATTTGAAGGCAAGGACTATGAAGATGCCGACATTGAGGGCGATGTGAAATACCACATGGGTTACACTTCGTTCATGACCTGCGACAATGGCAAGGATGTGAAGATGAACCTTTGCCCGAACCCATCTCACTTGGAGGCGGTTGGGCCAGTGGTTGAAGGAATTTCGCGGGCAAAAATTGACCGTAAATTCAAGGGAGATGACAGCAAACTGTGCCCGATCCTTATACATGGCGATGCGGCCATTGCCGGACAAGGCGTAGTTTACGAACTGGTGCAGATGGCCAAGTTGGATGGCTACAAAACAGGTGGAACCATTCATATCGTCATCAATAATCAGGTCGGGTTTACCACCAACTACACAGATGGCCGTTCCAGTATTTACTGCACCGATGTGGCCAAGGTGACGCATTCGCCCGTTTTCCATGTGAATGGCGATGACGCGGAAGCCGTTGCACACACCATGCGCATGGCCATGAAGTTCCGTCAGACGTTCAAAAGCGATGTGTTTGTGGATCTTCTGTGCTACCGCAGATACGGGCACAATGAAGGAGATGAGCCGCGTTTCACCCAGCCAAATCTTTACGACCTTATTGAAAAGCACCCGAATCCGTTGACCATTTATGCCAAGAAACTAACTTCATCTGGCGTGGTGGGTGCCGATCTGGTCAAGGCTATGGAAGAAGACTTCAGCCAAATGCTACAGGCCAGACTACTGGAGGCAAAAGAGATTCAAAAGGCCACCGTTACCCAATTCCTGGAAGACACTTGGAAGGGCTACCGATTCGCTAAGAAGGAAGATTTTGATTCCTCTTTGGAAACCGGAGTAGCTGAAAAGACGCTCAAGGAGATTGCCAAGGTTCTTACATCGGTCCCGAAGGAGATCAAGGTTTTCCGCAAGATGCAGAAGATCCTGAAAGACCGTGAGACCATGGTTTTTGAATCGGATCAACTCGATTGGGGAATGGCCGAACTTTTGGCCTACGGTTCATTGCTTAAAGAAGGGCATCAGGTTCGAATAAGCGGTCAGGATGTGGAGCGAGGAACGTTCTCTCACCGCCACGCTGTGCTCAAACTTGAAGATACGGGAGCAGAATATGTTCCGTTGGATCATCTCGGAGACGGGCAGGGCGATTTCTTCATTTACAACTCATTGCTATCAGAATATGCCGTTCTCGGGTTCGATTACGGCTACGCCTTCGGTTGCCCCAATTGCCTCCCGATATGGGAAGCTCAGTTCGGTGACTTCAACAATGGGGCGCAGATCATCATAGACCAGTTCATCTCTTCCGCAGAGGAGAAATGGAAAGGCATGAACGGAATTGTGATGCTGTTGCCACACGGCTACGAAGGAATGGGCGCTGAGCACAGTAGCGCACGAATGGAGCGTTTCCTTCAGCTATGTGCTGATGACAATATGCAGATCGTCAACTGCTCTACTCCAGCCAACTTCTTCCACTTGTTAAGACGGCAGATGAAGCGGGAATTCCGCAAACCGCTGGTTGTCTTCACTCCAAAGAGTCTGTTGCGCCACCCGCGTTGCGTTTCATCCATCAATGAACTTGCAAAAGGACATTTCCAAGAGGTGATCGATGATGCTACCGCCAACGCCAAAAAGGTAACGCGCGTGCTTCTTTGCAGCGGAAAAGTGTACTACGACCTGTTGGAAAAGAAAGAAGAGCTCAATGCAGAAGAAGTGGCCATTGTTCGATTGGAGCAGGTGGATCCACTACCAAGAACGCAGATTGCCAAACTGCAGGAGAAGTACGCCAATGCACAGTGGGTCTGGGTTCAGGAAGAACCCGCCAACATGGGCGCATGGTCGCACTTGCTGCGTAAACTCCGTCAGGTGAACCTGGATGTTGTTTCTCGACCATCTTCAGGTGCGCCTGCAACCGGTTCGGGTCAGCGCCACCGAGCAGAACAAGCAAAATTGATAGAACAAGCGTTTGCCAATATTGCGGTAACCGCGTAAACCACGAAAAACCACAGCATGCCAATTGTAGAAATTACCGTTCCAAGTCCTGGAGAATCGATCACCGAAGTGGAAATTGCCACGCTTTTGAAGCAAGATGGCGATTATGTGTTCCTTGATGAGGAGATCTGCGAAGTAGATTCAGACAAGGCCACCTTGGCCATTCCTGCCGAAAAGGCCGGAACCATCACGTGGAAGGTTGCAGAAGGGGAGGCTGTGAAAGTTGGTGGGGTTATAGCTACCATCGATACGGATGCGGTAGCGCCAACGGGTGGCGGAGCCCCACAAGCTGAAAAGACGCCAGAACCTGTTGCCGAAAAGCAAGAAGCTGCTCCTGTTGCCAAAGAAGAAAAGAAAGCGCCAGTAGCAGCGGCAAAAGCAGATTCGTATGCAAGCGGAACGCCTTCTCCAGCGGCTAAGAAAATGATGTCTGAGAACGGCATTGCTGCCAATCAAGTGAAAGCTTCAGGCAAGGACGGCCGCATTACCAAGCAAGATGTGTTGGCTGCAATGTCTTCGGGATTTGCCTTGGGCGATGCTGGACAAAGCTGGGCCGGTGGTCGTGAGCAGCGCAGAGAGAAAATGAGCATGCTGCGCAGAAAGGTTGCTGAGCGATTGGTTTCTGTTAAGAACGAAACGGCTATGCTTACCACCTTCAACGAGGTGAACATGAAGCCGATCATGGACCTACGCAACAAGTACAAGAATCAGTTTGCAGATTCTCACGGAGTAAACCTTGGTTTCATGAGTTTCTTCACCAAAGCGGTGACAGAGGCGTTGTACCATTTCCCTGCGGTGAACGCCATGATCGATGGTCAGGAATTGGTGTTCCACGATTACTGTGATATCGGTATTGCCGTGAGCTCTCCAAAGGGATTGATGGTTCCAGTTGTGCGAAACGCAGAGCAGATGACCTTGGCCGAAATCGAGGCTGAGATCAAGCGTTTGGCCATCAAAGCACGCGATGGAAAGATCAGCGTAGAGGACATGACAGGCGGAACATTCACCATTACCAACGGTGGTGTTTTCGGTTCCATGATGAGCACACCGATTCTGAATCCACCTCAGAGCGCCATTCTTGGCATGCACAATATCGTAGAGCGCGCGGTTGTGGAAGACGGTCAGATCGTTGCCCGTCCGATGATGTACCTCGCGCTGAGCTACGACCACCGCATCATTGACGGAAAAGAGTCTGTTTCCTTCTTAGTGAAGGTGAAGAATATGCTCGAAAACCCTGCTACCATGCTATTCGGTGGTAAGACGGGTGAAGAGGTTCTTTTAGGACTCTAATCGGGTCTTCACATTCTCCAAAACCTGCTCAACCGCAGGGCATATCTCAGCATTCTTCAAATGAAGATTGAGTAACTGGTGCTGTTTCACACGGTCCGTGTGCGGGTATTCTCTACACGCTTTGGGCCGATGTTCGTAAATGGAACAGTAATTATCCGAACCAAGAAACGGGCAAGGCATTGACTTGAAAACCTGATCGCCATCCTCATCCACGCGAAGGTAGTGCTCCACAAACTCAGCATCCTTCATACGCAGATGTTTGGAAACCCGCTTAATGTCGGTGTCTGTTAAAAGCGGGCCGGTGGTTGTGCAGCAATTGGCGCATTGTAGGCAGTCAATGCATGAGAAGGCCTTTTCGTGGGCATCATGCATCATGTCATCCAACTGCCGCGGGTTCATCCGCTTCAGTTGCTGTATCAACTGTTTCTGGTTAAGTGGAACGCGCTTATTGAGCAAGGCCGATCTTGCCGGTAAACGTTGAGCCGTTGGCCAACAAACGGTATATGTATACGCCACTGCTCAGGTCGAGTTCGACCGTTTCCTGACCATTGATCCGTCTATCCAGTACCATTCTTCCGCTAGCATCAAAAACGTGGAGTTCTGCCGTTTCGTTCACCGATCTCAACCACGTGATAGAGCGGTCTGAAATCCGCAGCCCGGCCGGTTTGAGGTCATCTTCTACACCCAAGGAGTTCAGGGCTTCCAGCGCCTCGTTCACAGCCGTTTCCATGGCCGTATAGTTGGTGCGCTTTACGTAAGAGCGATCGGGGCGGATGATGTAATACTCTGGCTGATAGACCACCCCGAACTGCTGAGCAACCGGATATGCCTCGCCAATTACCGGAAAAGGAATGCTGTTGTTGTTTCTATAGGTAATGGCATCTGCATTCGTCTCATTCTGGTCGCGGTCCAGGGCCCAGAAAACCACTGGTTCGCTGGCAGCCTGATAACCGTTGTAAATGGCCACCACCTCGTCTGCGGTGTTGTTGCAAATGCTGCACCAGTTGGTGAAGAATTTCAGCACCACAATGTTTTCGTTATCGAGTTCTGTGAAGAGGTTTCTCGAATTTCCGTCCACATCAGTAATAGTAAAATCAGATGCGGTTTGGGCCGAAGCTCCAAGGGTAAATAGAACGAATAAGTAAAGTAATTGTCTCATGTTGGTATGGTTTGAATATGAAAAAGCGATAACGGAATGGAATAAGCTTGGGTAAAGGTGAACCGTTCAACCATTGACGGCCACCACTTCAGAAACTTCGCCCGGAAGACGGTTCTTAAGCAATGTTTCAATGCCCTTTTTGAGTGTGACGGTTGATGAAGGGCAACCACTGCATGCACCTCGCAGTACCACGTTCACCACACCATTCTCATAGCTTCTGAACGTGATATTTCCACCATCTTGAGCTACAGCCGGAGCAATCTCATTATCAAGAATGGCTATGATCTTCTCCTCCAGGTCTGAACTGGCCGCAGCATGAACCGTGGTGGCAGCCAACTGTTCTTTTGTCTGAACCATGTTCGGGTCGAATTCAGTGATGATGGCACCTCCAGCGTTCAGATAATCGCGAACGAATTCCCGAAGTTCCACCACCACATCTTCCCAACCGATCATATCAGATTTCATGACCGTGATGAAGTTGTACTGGATATAAACACCTGTAACAAATGGAAAGCTGAAGAGCTTCATGGCCAAGGGACTGCCTTTCGCATCGTCCATGCCCGTATATTCTGCCAAACCTTCATCCAACAACACACGGTTGGCCACAAACTTCATAGTGGCTGGATTGGGCGTACTTTCTGCGTAAATGGTATATGGGATGGTTTTTTCCATGCTGTTTACTCTATGATGATCCTGCGTTGCAACGCGCCCTTATCGGTGGCTATTCGGAGCAGGTACACGCCCTTTACATACGAACTCATATCAAACTCCTGCTTCCAGTAACTGCGTTGCTCCAACTCGTTACGATAAACCCGCTGACCTAGAACATTGTTCAATTCGATCTGTAGGTCTGAGGCTTCGGTCAAATGCAATTCGGCAGTAAAAAGCCCGGTGTTCGGATTCGGATACACCGTGAAGCCATCTTCCGATAACACCTCTCCAATTCCCACCCCGAATTCTACAACGATGATGCTTTGGCTGGTGGTGGTGGTGCAATTGTAATTGATGGCGGTCAGCGTGATCGTATACGTTCCTGGTTCGGTATACACATGGATCGGATTCACCGTAGGGTCGCTTCCCGTTCCATCTCCGAAATTCCATAGGTATTCGGTGGCATTGACACTGTTGTTGGTCAGTTCCACGTTACCCAAACCAGAGAGAACCACGGTATCGGTGTTGGTAGTAAAGCCTGCTGAAAGTCCAAGTTGCGGACAATCCCAATTCACATCTACATCCATGTAAGCCGTATCTGAACAGGTGCTATTGGAAGCGATCATAAATACAGGTCTGACTCCTATTGCCGCAAAGGCATGCGTAGGATTCTGCTGCGTGACCAATGGAGTTCCGTCACCAAAATTCCAAGTCCATGAAGTAGGGGTTGGACTGGTTTGATCTTGGAATGATACTGTTGCTCCAAGCGTGGCACTTGCAGGCCCCAGAATGGATGCATTGAGCGTTGGGTATGGCGTGAACTCTATTTCATCAGAAGCCTGACATCCATAAATATTGGTGATGGTTACGCCAATTACCCCAGCCTGTGTTGGTTGATACGTTTGCAATGTTGCTCCGGGTATGGTCTGCCCTTCGAAGAACCACTCGTATGTTGAGCCCTGATTAAGTGCATTAAGGACTGGAAATGATTGGTTCTCGCAGATTGGAAGATCCGTACCGAGGAAAACACTTGGTTCGCTTACTAGCACCTCCAATTCATCTTCGCCAGCACATCCGTCCTGTTCTGTAACGCTTACCGTGTAAATACCTGGAAGATTCACTTCCAACTCGAAGCTGTTGGTACCTATCGGATTCCCGTTCAGGGTCCATGCATAGTCTGCATCTTCTATTCCGGCATTCAATACGGGCAATGGGCTGCCTTCGCACAGGGCTTGGTCCGGTCCAAGATCAACGGGTGAAATGGTGTAGATCTCCACTTCCACTTCGTCTGTTCCAGAACATCCTGGGCCATAGCTTATCTCCACTGAATAGGTTCCTGTAATGGTTGTTTCCAAAAACTGTTGAGGCAATCCGGTGGGGAATCCGTTGAGATACCACATGTAACTGGCGCCATCGTTTCCATTACCGTCCAAAACGGGAAGTTCGCCTAGGAAACAGGCCCTAAGATCTTCGCCCAGGTCCACCTCCACTTGCTGCAGCACATGGATGGTGTCTGTTGTTTTGGAGGTTCCGCAGCAACTGGTAGTGATCAGTTGTACCACATAATCGCCAGGAGTGGCAAACGATACAGTTCCGGGATTCTGATCGGTACTTGAGGTGATCGATCCGCCAGGGATGATCCACTCGTAGGTGTCTCCAATGAAAGTGGTTGATAGGTCGATGCTTTCTCCGGCACAAAGGGTTGTTCTGGAAGCATCTATGACCGGTGGGTCGAAATCTTCCTCCACCAGAATGTAATTGGCATAGAAGTACGGAACCCCATCAACGATCAATGTCAGATTCCTTGACCCCAACAGGCCAGAATATTGAACCGTATCTATCTGCGAAGTGCTATTCTGCGGTTGGGCCCCAAAACCGAAGATCCAGTTGATAACGCCCGTGGCGTCTGTCTCTACCCTGACGTTGGAGTTGGTGCAGCCGAAGTATTCAACCCGTATCTCAGGTTCAAACTGGTTGTAAATGTTCGGGTCCAGAACAAGGGTTCCATCATATTGGACCAAGCCTTCGCTTGCACCATCGGATCCTTTTCCTCCTTCACCACCAATACCACCTTGACCTCCGCGGCCACCGTCTCCTCCCTGCCCATTATTGCAGCTGGCATTGGGACCATTGTCGCCAATAACTCCACCTAAGCCACCTATTCCGCCAACACCACCAGGACCGCCAGGCCCACCTTGTCCGCCCTGACCACCAGACCCTTGCAGGTACTGACAATCCTGTATCACGCCATTTGTGCCATTATTGTAGGTGAAAACGCAGAAGGCTCCTCCGCCTCCTTCGCCACCAAGACCTCCATTACCACGCTGGCCACCTTCGCCACCGCCACCGCCACCGCCACCGGTACCGGCCGTGTTGTAAACCGTATCGCTCGAAAATGGTGAAGACCCCGAGGTAATATCCACATCAACGGCAGCAGGTTCGCAGCCTTTGCCTCCGCCACCGCCACCGCCACCACCACCGGCACCGTTGGTCAGGCCTGGGTCTCCTGTGGCACCCGTGGCCGGAGCGTAAAATCCATTGGCAAATCCGGCATAGCCTTGCGCACCAGGTCCACCATCAAATCCTTCCAGTCCATCATCACCATCTTCTCCATGATTCAAATTGGTGGCTGCACAGGTATTGGTGGCATAGGTAAGCTCACAGAGCCCAGCACCTCGTTGCCCACCGGGTCCAGCACCAGAGCCTTGTCCGTTGCCTCCATTGACGCCCGGATTCGTGAACTCACTGTCTGGCTCTACATACCATGCACAGAAGTTGAAGATCGGGTCGCATATCTCTTCCAAGGTGAATCCTCCCCATTCGCCACCGTCTCCGCCACTGCCTCCAGCGTAACTGCCCGGAAACGAACCTGAGCCTCCTGCACCACCAGCTCGGCAACATGGGCCTTCGTCCTGTCCGGTCTCACCGTTCAAACCATTGGCACCGGGTATTCCAGGAGTGCCCTGTGTACCTGGCAAGCCATCTGAGCCATCTCCTGTGTAGATGATGCATCTCGACACGAAGTAATCCTGACAAGCTGCCAGATAGATGCCATAGATGCTGACCCCGTTTCCCGGTGCATCGTCCACTTTGATGGTCACATCCTGAAATCTGAAATTCGATCGATTCTCTGCCTTTATGGCAATGAGCGCCTTGTTCACCACATCATAGTTGCTGGCATCGCGGTGTAGAATGGTAGAGTCTGCATTGGTCTTATACCAGGTGCCTTCCTCAAAACCCCCTTCAAAAACAAGGTCTGAAGGCAGTTCCAAGGTTTCGGTAAGTTCATAAACACCGTGAGCCAGACGCATGTGGTTATTGGCCGCGTCCACCAAGGTGAAAGCGTGCTGAAGTTCGGCCGGGTTGTCGCGCGTTCCTGTTGCACCCGAAGTTGCTCCGGTTGGCGATACATAGATGATCCCACATTCCTGTGCCCGAACGGACCAAGTTGCAATGATCAGAACTGCGGAGAAGATGATTCTGAAGTAGGCGTTCAACATGATTGATGCAGTAGCTACAATTTTACGGAAATTCTACGGCCAATTCCGTTCAAGGGCGGTGGTTTACCAAGGTGTTTCGTTTATTTAACGCACCAACGCACTACTGGTTGTTCTAATATGGCACTGATACGCACACTGAATGGGGTTACTCCGAAACTGGGAGCCGACTGCTTTATAGCCGAGAATGCTACGCTTATTGGCCGCATAACAGCTGGCAACAATTGCAGTTTCTGGTACAACTGCGTGTTGCGTGGCGATGTGAACGACCTGATACTGGGCGACCGCGTGAACATACAGGATGGAGCGGTTGTACACGGAACCTACGAGAAAAGCGCCACCCGCATTGGCAACGATGTAACCGTGGGCCACAATGCCATTGTGCATGGCTGCCAGGTGCACGATAACGTGCTCATTGGCATGGGCGCCATTATAATGGATAATGCCATTGTACCCTCTGGAACCATTGTGGCAGCTGGTGCCGTGGTGTTGGAAAACCAAGTGCTGGAACCCAACTGCATCTATGCCGGAACGCCCGCCAAAAAGGTGAAGCAATTGGACCCCAACACCGCCCCCGAAATACTGAAAGGCATTGCCGCCAAGTACGTGATGTACAGTGGGTGGTATGCGAGTGGGGAGTGACATTCAGCCACGACCACTGTCATGCTTAGGAACGAAGCATCTCAGAGTAGCCTGAGGTCAGCTCGGCTGAACTGATGATTCCTCGTACCTCGGAAAGACAAAAAGGAATTCGTCAGGAAACGTGCGGAATGCTACAGTGCTCCGACCGTAGCTCGCTGCCAAAGAAGATGGAAGCATGCTCATCAAAATTGGCGGTATCATCGGTTGTAAGGAACCTTCTTGTTCCGTTCTTACTGCACGATCGCTCCATTTCGGGATGGCGGTGCAGGTAGTCTTTCAGGCTTTGCGCCACAATTTCTCCCTGCGATACAATGCGAACCCGCTCCGATACGTGCTGCTGTATCTTGTCTGCTAACAAGGGATAGTGTGTGCAGCCAAGCAGAATGGTATCGATTCCTGCTGCTTGTTCCATCAATTGCTTCACATATTGCTTCACAAAATGATCGGCCCCCGCACCAAGGTGTTCGCCATTCTCGATAAGCGGCACCCACATGGGGCAGGCCTGCTGGTAAACCTCCACATTCGGAAACGTTTTACCGATCTCTATGGGATAAGACCCGGAAAGGACGGTGCCTGTGGTGCCAAGCACGCCCACCTTTCCGGTAGTGGAATACGCGCCTATGACCTCTGCCGTGGGTCTAATTACGCCCAGCACCCGTAGTTTGGGGTCCATCTTGGGCAGGTCTTTCTGCTGGATCGTCCTCAGCGCCTTGGCCGATGCCGTATTGCAGGCCAAGATGACCAACGGGCAACCCGCATCGAACAGTTTGAAGACACATTCTCGGGTGTACTCATACACGGTTTGGAACGAGCGTGTTCCGTAGGGAGAACGGGCATTGTCGCCCAAGTAGAGGTAATCGTACTGCGGCAGAAGGGCGGCCACTTCACGTAGTACGGTAAGGCCTCCATAGCCCGAATCGAATATGCCTATGGGATGAGTGTCCATCAAAAAAAAGACCCGCCTTAATGACGGGTCTAAATATGCTTAAATGTTCTGAGCTTCTTAAAGACCTAGCTTGGACTTGACGTCAGCCATTACATCTTCCGTGTCTTTGGCGTAAAGCAGAACGCCCAATGAACTATCGAAAATGTAGGTGTATCCTTTTGCCACGGCCACCTCGTCAATGGCTTTTCTAGCCTTGTCAATGATCGGAGTAAGCACTTCCTGCTCCTTCTTACCGATCTCTTCCTGAGCCTGCTGCTGGAACTCCTGAATTCTTCTTTCAAGGTCAGCGATCTCACGCATTTTGGTGTTACGTACCGTGGCGATCATGTCCTTCTCTCCTGTTTGGAAGGCGGTAACCTTTCCTTCGTATTCTTTGGCCATGGCCTCCAAAGCAGATTGGAATTCTTTGGCAAAGGCCTCCAATTCCTTTTCGGCTGTTGCTTTCTCTGGCATCAACTCCAACAGTGCTGCAGAGTCAATGTGTCCGAATTTCTGCTGCGCGAATGATGGTGCGGCAGTGATCAGTGCGATAAATACTATGATAAGCTTCTTCATTTTTCTTGTTTTACGGGGCGCAATATTACTGTTTATTTTTCCTCTGTTTTGACCGAGAATCCGAGCTCGTCCAGTATGTCTTCGCTCAGGTCGTATTTGGCAGAGGTGTAAAGCATGGTAAGTGTTCCGGCCTTGTCGAATATGACGGCATAGCCACGGGCATCGGCAATTTCCTTGATGGCGGCATACACCTTATCCTGTATCGGTTTGGTGAATTCCTGACGCTTCTGGAAGAGGTCGCCCTGAAAACCGAAGCGTTGCTTCTGCTTCTCCTTGGCCTCTTTCTCCTTTTCAATGATCTGCTCCTCTCGCTTGCGCTTCATGTCGTCAGTTAGCAGGATCTGCTCTGCCTGATAGTCTTTGTACATACGGTCAATTTCGGTGTACATGGCCTCAATTTCCTGCTGCCATTGCACCGATATCTCGTTCAGTTGCTGCTGCTTCTGCTGATACTCCGGGATATTTTCAAGGATATAGTTGGAATCGACATAACCAAAACGCTGCGCATGTGCAGCAAGGCTCATTACGGCAATGGATAGTGTAATAACAGCTCTTTTCATGATATGATAGGATTAGAATTGTTGTCCGATAGAGAAGTGGAACTGGCCAGGTGCCATGCTCGGATATCCGGGCACATCGTCAAACCTCCAGCCATAATCGAGACCCAATAGGCCGAACATGGGCAGGAAGATACGAACACCCACACCTGCCGATTTTTTAAGTTGGAAGGGTTTGTAATCGCTGAACGTCAGATAGGAATTGCCTGCTTCGGCAAAAGCAAGGATGTAAACCGTTGCCTGCGGGTTGGGCGAAACCCTGTATCTCACTTCAGCTCCATACTTGGTAAAGATGGTACCACCCACCTGTCTGTTGTTTATGGCCGGGGTCAGGGAGTTATTGTCGTAACCACGTAAGGCTATGATCTCCCGTCCGTCCAATCCGAATCCACTGAGTCCGTCCCCTCCCACGTAGAACCTTTCGAAGGGTGCTGCGCCCAATTTACTATTATAACTACCTAGGAATCCGAATTGCATCTTGGTCTCAATGACCAAATTCTTTGCCAAACTGATATACCACTTGGCATCGAACTTCCATTTGTGGTATTCTATCAGCTGGTACTTTTTAGATGGTTCGGCCGTGTTGTAATCGATTCCAGTAAAGGCAGAGAACGGAGGTGTCAACTCCACGCTTCCTGTGAGTATGGCGCCATAGGTTGGAAAGATCGGGTCACCGATGGAGTTCCGGGATAGCGTCAAACGATAACTGATGGTATGTGAATTCCCATTATTGAACCCAGAGATGAGCGGATAATTCTCCAGTATATAGTTCTGATAGTTCAGCTCGTGTTGCATGGAGAAGAAATCGTCAGGCCACTTCAATCTGGAACCCAGACCGACAGAAACCCCCGTGATCCTGATGGCTTCCCTGTTCTCCATTCCACGTTGCAGTCCGTTCGATTGAACTGAGTGATAGGCTGAAATGCTGAATGCATTCGGTTTATTACCCCCTAGCCAAGGCTCCATGAAAGAGAAGTTGTACGACTGGAAGAACAGACCGTTGGATTGCGCACGCAAACTCAATCGCTGACCATCGCCAGCAGGCAGCGGTCTCCAAGCGCCCTTCTTGAACATGTTCCGCAGCGAGAAGTTATTGAACGAAACGCCCAAGGTTCCTACAATACGACCCGCACCCCAGCCTCCGGAAAGTTCAATCTGATCGGAAGGCTTTTCCTCTACCGTGTAGACGATATCCACCGTTCCATCTACTGGGTTCGGCTTGGGTTCAACTCCGAGCGTTTCGGCATTGAAATAACCTAATTGCGAAAGTTCGCGCTGAGTACGGATAATGTCAGCTCGGCTGAAAAGCTGCCCCGGCTTGGTTCGCACTTCACGCATAATAACGTGATCGTTGGTTTTGGTATTACCCACCACCGTTACCTTGTTGATCGTTGCCTGTTTCCCTTCCCGAATACGCATTTCAAGGTCAATGCTATCGTTCACCACCAGTATTTCTACAGGTTCTACATTGAAGAACAGGTAGCCATCATCGAGATAGAGCGAACTTACATCACGACCGTTAGGGTTCATGAATAGGTTTGCATCAAGTTGAGCCTGATCATATACATCACCCTTCTTAATGCCCAACACTTTACCGAGCAATTCAGAGTTGTACTTGGTATTCCCTGCCCAAGTAATGTTGCGGAAATAGTACTTACGGCCTTCTTCCAGATTGATCTCCACGTTAATGGAACCATCTCGGTTGGAATAGATGGTATCACTGATGATCCTTGCGTCACGATAACCCATCTGGTTATACTTGGCTATGACGGCTTTCTTATCGTTCTCGTATTCGTAATCAAGGAACTTGGAAGTTTTCCAAACGCGCCACCACCTGCGTTGTTTGGTTTCCTTCATGGAACGGGCCAATTTGCCCTTTTTGACTTCCTCATTCCCTCGGAAAATGATCCGGCCGATCTTCACTTTCTTACCTCTGTTCACATCGAACTTCAGGATCACGCTGTTCGGTAGCGTAGTATCGGATTCTGAGATGGTCTTAACCTTCACATTCAGGAATCCTTTGTCTATGTAATGATTCTTGATGATGTTCTCTGTGGAGACAATGATGTTGTCGGTGACCACTTTACCCTTGATGAGGTGTATGGATTCTCTGATATCGTTGGCATCTCCCTTTTTTACACCTTTCAGGGCATACTTGCTAAGGCGCGGACGTTCTTGCAGCTTGATGTCGAGAAAGATCTTGTCGTCAACGATCTTGGTTGCGCTTATGTCAATGTCGCTGAAAAGGCCTTGGTCCCAGAGTTTGTGAATAGCCTCCGTAATAGCTTCGCCAGGCACCTGTATCTTTTCTCCGACACTAAGCCCTGAAAGCAGAATAAGAACCTTTTTATCAAGGTATCGGGTGCCAGAAACCGTAATTCCACCAACCTCGTACTGCTTAGGTGCCGAGTAGTCCAATTTGTCTTGTCCAACAACTATTTGCGCAGATCCCTGCGTTGATGCTAGGATCAACAACGAGACGACAATCGGTACTATCTGACCAAGCTTACGCACTGACCTGCTCACTGATCTTTCCAAATCTTCTTTCTCGTCCTTGATAATCAATTATGGCTGCTTCAAAATCCGCGCGGTCAAAATCTGGCCAGAGTTTGTCTGTAAAATAGAGTTCGGCATAGGCGATCTGCCAAAGCAGAAAGTTGGAGATACGGTGCTCTCCACTGGTACGAATAAGTAGCTCAGGGTCTGGAATTCCAAGCGTGCAAAGATGACTATCGATAACCGATTCATCAATTGCTTCTGCATCCAATTTTCCTGATTTAACATTTTTTGCGATCGCCTTTACCGCCTCTGTCAATTCCCACTTTGACGAATAGCTCAGTGCCAACGTCAAAGTCATGCGCGTATTGCCTTTGGTCTTTTCAATGGCCTCATTCAGTTCCTTCAGACACGACTTTGGCAGGCTGTTAAGCTGCCCGATCGCATTTAAACGAATGTTATTTTCCGTAAGCGTCCTCGTTTCCTTGTTGATGGTTTTCACTAACAAGGTCATAAGGGCATTCACTTCAAATTGCGGTCTATTCCAATTTTCGGTTGAGAATGCGTACAGCGTCAAATACTTGACACCCATTTCTGCTGCCGATTCAACCGTCTCGCGAACTGCCTTCACTCCCTTATTATGGCCAAATGTTCGGAGTTTGCCGCGCTGCTTTGCCCATCGGCCGTTCCCGTCCATAATAACGGCTACGTGCTGGGGCAATCTGCTTTGGTCTATGCGCTGGTCTATGGCCATCTATAAATTAAAAATCGCCCCGAAAGGCGATGCAAAGGTACTCTACTGTTTGAGACTTACTGATAGGCCGGGCATTTAGCTGGTCTGGCTTTGATATTCATCGAAAATGTGATGAGTGCAAACGAATACCAGTCGTTGGTCTTTGAGTTTCCGCGTTGTCTACCTTCCAGCGTCTCGTCAGCCAAAGTAGATCGGTTGGCCAGTTCGTAAGCGATGTCTCCGCGTTCTGCCTGTATCACATCAGGAGAAGCGTATGTTCCACTTACATCATCCAAATAGTCTGTGAATGTGTAGCGCATGCCCCATTCCAACCCAACCGAAAAGGTTTTTGAAATATTCGCCTTAACACCCAGCCCGAACGGGATGGAAGCAGTTGTGAGTGAATACTTCTTTCTGTCCGGATAGAATGTCGTACCCTGGCCTTCTGTTCCTAAAGGCTGCAATTCATATTTGTTTCCGTCCGAAGCGGTGGTTATCGGATTGAACTTGAACACAGCGATCCCGCCAAAAAGGAATGGTGTTATCGGGTGTTGCATATCTCCTGGCGCATACTTGAAAAAGTTGAATTCTCCGGTTATGGCAAAATCATACACGAACGATTCAAAATTCAGGTTTCGGTCCAACTGAGATGCAACTTTCGACTTCGCGTCATCACCTTTAAGATACCCCATCGTAAAGGCTCCTCGCGCAGAAAAACGGTCGTTGAAATTGTAACGATAGAATACGCCCCCGGCCGGCATCACTTGTTTGAAAGGTATTTCAGGATTCAGATCCCCCAAATAGAACGAAACACCGCCCATCAGTCCGAATTCTGAAAACTGGGCCCTTAACTGAACCGAGCCAGTGAACAATATTACCAGTAAAGCACTTAGATATTTCATTGCAAGCTATGACTCTAGGCCATTAGAACTTCGGAAGACCCTTCCTTGTTGTGCGGATCTTTCGTTGATAGGTAATGATCAAGAACATGTACGAGTCCAGATCGGTCGGATCTCCCCTCTGCTGACCGGGACACGCTGAACATGCCCCAGGGTAGGTGTCAATCCCCTCTGGTGCTCTATTCAAAGACGGGTCTGATAGGGCCCTTGCAACATCATCATAATCCAAGCGGTTGCTGATATCCGTTGCATTCGGAGCCCATTGAGTGTAGACATAGGTCAAACTCACATCATCCATGTAATCAGTAAATGTCTTTCTCAGGCCATATTCCAAGCCGATACTGCTCTTCTTGTCCAATGCATACTTCATTCCAATACCAAATGGTATGGTGAACTGCCAGTTGGAATACTCCTTTCTTGAAGGCACAAATTCCTGACCTTCGGTATGCAATTTTCTCAGCGGATACCACTTGCCATTATACTTGGCCATCGGATTCATATAAAGCAGCGCCACTCCGGCAAACCCGTAAACGTATACCTGACTGCCTTTACGACCTTTACCACGTACCCTTCGGATCTTGTATCTGCTACCGATGGACTCCCTCATCCATGAGACTTCGACCTGGGTGGCCCATTCTACAATTGGCGAGCGGAAATGTAGATTTCGATTGTTCCTGAATGGCTCCTGAGTATACTTGTCGTCTCCATAGACCTCTCCGAAACTGAAGCCGGTTTTGGCAGAAACGTATGGCGATATCTTATAGCGAAACCCAAGATTAAGTACATACCTGGTGGATGCGGCATCCATATCGAAGAACCAATCGGAACCGATCTGATTTCGACCCCCAACGTCTCCCAAGAATTGAGTAGCGCCAATTGCTGTTACCCACTCGTAACGTTGTCTTTTCCAGCGCTGTGCGTGAACAAGCGTTGGCAGAATCAACAAACAAAGTACAAGTGCCTTTTTATTCATCGTGCCTAATACCTAGACAATTGGTCTAAGGTTGCAAATATAGGGATTATTGAATTGGACGAAAGTTCAAACGGGTCAATTACGTCTGTCATGTCCCCACATTAACTTTCCTCTTAACGTATCGAAGTAATCATTTGCGCCAAAACGGATAAGACCAACACTGAAATTGGCCTTGGAGATGCGGATCTCCACATCAGAACCTACAACTTTGGATTGTGAATCCAACGATATCATGAAATTGGGGTCGGCTTCCTCGATCTTAAGGGTCACAGTTCGGTCGTCTCCTATTACCAAGGGCCTGACGTTCAGATTGTGCGGTGCAATGGGAGTGATGATTAAATTATGGGTACTCGGTGCAATAATGGGTCCTCCAGCACTTAAAGAATAACCTGTAGAACCGGTAGGTGTGGAAACGATGAGGCCATCTGCCCAATAGGTATTGAGAAAGAAATCGTCCAAGTAGGCCTTAACGACCACCATGGAAGAGGTGGCGCTTTTATGCACACTGATTTCATTCAGCGCATAGTTGTCGTCTCCAAACAGGTCTATTTCTGTTTCGGCCTTTATCAAGGTGCGTTGATCCACCTGAAAACTGCCATTTTTCAGCTTCTCGAGTGCCTGTTCCAACTCCTCAAACGGTGTGCTGGCCAAAAACCCAAGTCTTCCAGTATTCACTCCAAGGATCGGGATGAATGAATCGGCAACTTTTCGTACCGACTCCAAGATGGTACCATCACCACCAATGCTTATCAACGCGTCAAACTGCTGCTTCTTTAGTTTCTTGTCGGTGATCGTCTGATCTGTTTCTCCGCATGCCACAAGCGCCAACTCTTCTGTGTAACAGACAGACTGAAACTTCTGCTTAAGAAGCCGCAGGATGGCATCCAAGCGTGGTCGGTCGGCCTCATATCTCAATCTTCCGTGAACGGCAATGCGCATAAATCAAATGTGCTTTGTGAAATGTAAGAAAAACCCGTGTTCCAGATTCTTGTTGACCGAGTATTCTGCTCTCCAGGAAATGTCGTAGAACGTGACGACATCAATGCCCAGACCACCGCCAATCAAGACTGTTCCGGCAAGAGGATTCCCAACATTGTACTGGTTGTCTATCACATAGCCCACATCAACGTTTAGGTTGGCGTAAAATGCCAGTGGTAGTGTATTGAACTTGTTCGATTTCAAGAATTTCAGCTTCACTTTCCTGAAGGGCAAAATGGCCCATTTCAAGGCCGTTTTGAGCAGGCCATAATGCTGACCATCGATCACATATCGTTCGTACCCTCGAACAAAATTACGTTCGTATCCTAGACCTTGCTGAAGGGAATAGGCCTGCCCGTTTGTGGAAGACACTTTGATTTTCTGAGCATGCGCAAAATACCATCGCTTATGCAGTTGCCAGTATTTGGCAAACTCAACCTCAAGTGACCAAATGTCTATGGGGCTATCCATGATTCTAAGGCCATCTTTTCTCAACCTGAGTTCAAATCGATAACCTTTGAGCGGATAATCCCTATAATCTGTCACATCTCGCTCAACCTCATATTCGAGCGAAAAATATTTGACGAGATTCTCGCCCGCTCCAAAAAATTCGGGTTGAAGCTTAGCCACCGAATCGAGTATCCAGAAATGCGTGTAGCCAACTTCCAACTTATGAACGTTGTAGAGATTGGGTCTCCAACGGGGCGTGATGGATCCGAACGCTTCTTTGCGTATATGTCTGTCTGGATTCTTGTAAAAGACCCTCTTATTATCCACCGAAGCATAAGCCACTTCATGACCCTGTCTGTAGCCTCCTTGAAATTCGATCCCCCATTTCTGGGCATGGTCCAGATATGGAATTTCGTACCTGAGTTCATACTGATTGTTGTATCCGAATCGTAGGTGTAAGGTCAGTTCTTCTCTCCTACCTCTGAAATTGCTCCACTTGACCAGTGTTCCGTAATCAAGTCGGTCCCAGCGCATGGTTTCCAGCCATTCGCTGAAATTCCTATCGGCAAACTCTACGAATGGAACTGGCCAAACATACCAGCGCTCCGTTACTCTTACTACCACATCGATCTCGTTCTCTGAGTACCAACACGTGTCGATTTCCACAAAATTGAACAGTTGCAGGTTCCACACATTGCCTTTTGAGCGTTCAATGTGATACGCAACCTGATTGCGAGGAATGGACTGACCCTCTCGAATGGTCATTTCGCGGAGCAAAATGCGCTCTCGCGTTATCTTATTTCCCTCGAACGTTAACGAACTGATGGTTACGTCATCTTGAGCATTAACACTGAGATGAAAAAGTAACGTTGTAAAGAAAAAAAAGCGTGTAATGCGTTGAGCCACTAGATATTGATGTACCGCATCAATTCATCATAGCGGCCTTTGAGGTCCTCAAGGTGGGCACTTTCTTGGAAATAAGCAATTACCTCAAAATCATAGCGCTCCAAACTTTGAATAATGGAACCCACTTCTTCTCGGTTCACTTTCAGCGTCAATTCCAGTTTATTTGTTTCAGGACGCTCAAAAACATAGCTGCTAAGGATCTTTGCATTGTTCGATTCGACCACATGTGCCACCTGCGCCAGCGAGTAGTCGTTCTTGTTCAGATTGAGAACGATGATTCCCCCAGGTTGATTGATGACCGCCAACTCTTCGAACTTCGTCACAAGGTCTGAAAGGGTGATACAGCCCAGATACTTATTGTTCACATCTAAAACCGCGATCACCGAAAGGTCTGTTGCGGTCAGTTTGCGTATGACGTAATAAATGTGTTGCGACTCCAGCACAAAGGAGCGGTTGAACCGCTCCTTTGAAGCAATGACCGTATCTTCCTTTTCGCCATCTAAAATGTTGTCTTCACTGATAAGTCCTAAAAACTCATGACCATCTACCACGGGAAGATGCGAAACCTTGAACTCGTCCATCCAAGCCAAAGCACGAGCCACCTCATCATTTGGTCTGAGAGGTGGCACAACCTTCGATATGAGTTCTCTGGCTAACATTTTTTGGTGATTCGTGCAAAGTAAACGTAATCTGTTTCGAATTTGTTATGTGGATTGGCGAAATAGCTAACAGCAATTTGTTTGCCGAACTCTACTTTTGACCCCTTACCGACCAAAATGGACAAGACAAAAGTCAAACTCAGTGTCAACATCAATAAGATAGCAACGCTGCGAAATAGCCGTGGCGGAAACAACCCAAGTGTGGTTGAAGCTGCCATCAAGGCGCAACAGTTCGGTGCGGATGGAATTACAATTCATCCTCGGCCAGATGAACGGCACATCCGTTATCAGGACGTGCTGGACCTGAAACCTGTTGTTCGCACCGAATTCAACATTGAGGGTTACCCGAACGAGAAATTCTTGCAATTGGTCTTGGATGTGAAGCCCGCCCAGGTGACGTTGGTTCCAGACCCGCCTGGTGTTCTCACTTCCAATGCTGGGTGGGATACAATTGCCAATCGATCGTTGCTTCAGGACATTATCGGTCAATTGAAAATGGCTGGTATAAGAACCTCGATCTTTATTGAAGCGGACGCGGAGATGATCCGAGCTGCCACGGAAACGGAAACCGATAGAATTGAACTCTACACCGAAAGCTATGCGGTCGGATTTTCCACGGATCGAGAAAAAGCCATTGCTCCATTTGTGGAGGCAGCCAAAGTGGCCAACGAGGTCGGTCTAGGCATCAACGCGGGTCACGACCTCAGTTTGGAAAACCTGAAATATTTTGCGGAGAACATTCCGAACCTGTTGGAGGTTTCGATAGGGCACGCGCTCATTTCCGATGCCATTTATTATGGACTGAGCAACACGGTTAAAATGTACAAGAATTGCCTTCGGTGAAGTTGAATTTCAAGGAATATGGCGAAGGAAAACCATTGGTTATCCTACATGGGCTTTTCGGTTCTTTGGACAACTGGTTTTCGTTGGCAAAAGCGTTTGCAGACAAGCATCACGTCTATCTGGTCGACCAACGCAACCACGGACAATCGCCCCATACCGAAACGCACACCTATGATGAAATGGCCGAGGATCTTTTCGGGTTTTTCCAAGAGCATGACCTGAAAGATGCGGTGCTGATAGGCCATTCGATGGGCGGCAAAACAGCTATGACATTCGCTGGCGAACATGGCGATCTTTTCGAAAAACTTGTAGTAGTGGATATGGGTGTGAAGCAATATCCAGTGCATCACGACCTTATCATCCGCGCTATGCAAGCACTTGACTTGGCCAATATTTCATCGCGGAGCGAAGCGGAAGAAGAACTGAGGCATCTTTTGGATGAGGAGGAAAGCACCATTCAATTCCTACTGAAGAACATTTATCGCAAGAAGTTGGAAGATGGTCCGGCAGAGTATGCATGGCGTTTCAATTTGGAAGTACTGGCCAACGATATTGAGGAAATGGGTTTGCCCATTCTGCAAGGTTCGGAAGTGGAGACGCTTTTTCTGTATGGAACTCAATCAAAATACGTGGTTGAAGACGACAAACCAGAGATTCTGAGCCTTTTCCCAAACACCACTTTCAAAACGTTGAACACAGGCCATTGGGTTCATGCACAAGACCCGGAAGGGTTTATCCAAACAGTAAAAGACTTCATTGACTGAAACAAAAAGGCCGCTGTGCCAAATTGGACAGCGGCCTTTGCGGGCGTATTTCCAGACATCCCTACTGCAATATTATTTTCAAAGCCGAACGGCCATTCTCTCCTTTAAGGAGCACATGGTACACGCCTGCATCCAATCGCGACAGGTCAAACATCTCCCGAGACATTCCAACGCTGAAATTCTTAGTTCTGGTCGAAACGGTTCTTCCAGTAATGTCAATCACATCGATGGTCAACTGCAGAGACTGATTCAAATTCAAGTTCAAAGCGGTGATACCGTCTGTTGGGTTTGGCGTTAGTGAGAATTCGCCTTCTAGTTGATCCTCGATTCCATCTGGAGTAACTGTGCATGGCGTTGTTTGCTCTCCAATATAGGTCAGCGTTTCAAAATCGATGTAGCAGACCCAATTCACACTGTCTACAAAAGGGTTTCGGTTACCCTGCTCGCTTTCCACAAAATCATTTCGTGCAATTTCCCAAGCATCTGGCGGATCCTGCCAGTGCCATTGCTTCAGCACATCCTGATCCTGTCCGTACGGAACGTTGGTTGGATGGATTGGATTTGGAAGCGCCCAACTGCCTCCAGTACCATCCCATTTCACAGACATGTAGAATATGGCGCGGGCGGCATCACCCTTATGCTGATCGCGTGGTTCGTAAACTAGATTGCCATTAGAATCAAGCCCGTAAGTTCCGTCTTGAAAGCTGGTTATGACCGTTGCAACATTTCCGAATGGCAAGTTGCTTCTTGGTCCATTTGCTCCATTCTGATGCGTTGGAAACAAGTTATGCAGGTCTGAATACTCTATCTCTTGCGATGCATCATAAGTTGGCATCCAAGTATGCGGCCAAGAATGCTCCCTGCTTAGGTCTCCAATGGGGCTGTAGAAGAAAGACCCTGAGTAAATGTGCTGAAAACCAGTATAAACACAAGTCACAACTTTTTGACCACCTGTTGTATCTCGCGAGGCGAAATTATCAATCACAACAGGTGCATAGTTGCTATAAAAGATCTGATTGTAATTCTGATTCAGTTTTGACTGGAGATCACTTAGAAAAGTTGTTGCCGATCCATCGACACCGTTGTAATAGTTGTTCACCATCGATCCACTGGAAGTCACCATGCCGATTAGCGGAGCGGTGGTCAGGTAGTTCTCGAACCCTTCTGGACCGTTGAATGAAAATGCCGCATAGTGATATTCAGTACCTGCGACCACATATTTTGGGCTGAATGAGCCGGCCGGACCAACATGGACCACTTGTGAACCATTGATATAATCTCCCTTCACATAGGTTTCACCATCTACCGGAATATCCGTAACCGCGCTTCCAATTTTTCTCAGAACGATGTAATTCTCAGCAATTGAACTCGCATTGCTGAAGGTAACCTGATGTCTGTAAGACGTTACATTTGAAAAACTGAGGTTGGTTGGCTGGGCGGTCGGCTCCGTTGCATAACCACCTTCAATTGCATAAAGATTGATCACATAAGTTGTTTCGTCCCCATTGCCATCATTATTGGTCAGGGTGAGCGCGGCAAACCGTGAACCGGTTCCTGTAGTGCTGAAGTTCACATCAAAGTCTAAAGAAGCAGCCGCTGAAACAGTAGCCGGTGTGGTAAGTCCAGACAATGAAAAGTCACTAGCGTTGATTCCAGAGATCTGGGCATTCGTAATAGACAGTGGGTCACCTCCTTGAAGGTTTACGTTGGCGATGGTAAATGTGGTTGAGGCCGCTCCACCGATAATATAGGTTGAGTTGTTGGCAACTGGTGTTCCTGCCACGTTCACCCCTATTTCCTGAATGTTCGTTGGAACTTGAGGAACCAACGTGATCTCGTCCAAAGCGACATTCCTTCCACTTTGCTTTTCGGTGAAGTACCATCTGATGTAGCGGCTGGCCGCCAGAGGGTAGTCCGTGTATTCAGTGTATGTTGAAGGATTCAGATCTGCACCTACAAGTTCCCTCATGTTTGTCCAAGTATTGCCATCTACCGATTCCTGAATGGAGAACACATCATTGGTAAGGTTGGAGCCGCTTCCAAAGATGTAGTAGGTAACACCTCCGCAGACATCGCTGAAATGGACCATGACATACTCATCGTCTCCATCCAGCCTACATGCCGACCCAGAAACGGTTGTCTGTGTATAGCGCGTGTTGCCTGGATTATTGTCGAGGCTCTCGACCCATCCGTTCGGGGTCGGGTCATCAAAGTTCCAACCAGTTGGTAAGGTTGTCTGAGCAAGCAGGCTGCCGGAAAATAAAATGGCGAACGCAATAGGTAAAAGGTTTTTCATGATCTAGGTATCATTAAAGAGTTATGCTGAATGAGATATTATAGGTGCGTAGCGTTCCGAAAAAAACAGTTGCCGACTCGGCATCGAAGGTATTGGTTCCCGCACCGTTATTGTCTGCGTCCGAAATGTATTTAAGATTGAAGAGGTTACGCACACCAAAGCGAACACTTGAATTCAATTTCTTAGCCCACTTGAAGCTGTAACCCATGTTAAGGTCGAAGAGATTGTATGCTGGAAGCTTCCAAGAATCTTTGGAAGAACCGTCTTCATTGATAAAATCCGTTGAACCATCAAGGTCCGTAGGTTCAAATTGCGCGTAATATCTGGAAAAATGGTTCCATCTGACCTGAGCAAAAAGCCCTTTAATTGGCCTGAACTTGACAGCAAGAGACGCCTGAGTTTGAGCAGCATCCCCCACATGAACCCCTCTAGCATTGTAATAAGTGGTTGCCTGTGAACCGTTCTGGTTGACCACTTCATCCCCGTTCTCAGTGTACCATCTTACACTTCCATCAGAATCCCATCGCCAATCGCCAATGGAAAACATACCGTCCACTTCCAACCATTTCAGTGGTTGAGCGAACACATCGATCTCAATACCCAGGTGATTCGCGCTGATACCGGACATAAGTCCAATCTCGGTACCGTCATTGCCCTGACGACTCGGAATTTGGTCCAGCGGTCGGTTATTCCATCGGGTATAATAACCGTTGATGTTGTAGCTGATGAATCGATAACGGCCACTGTAGCCCAATTCCACTGCCATCACCTCTTCGTTCTCAACTGCTTTCAAAACCCGGTTGGAGTTGTCAATAACGTTAGCAAACCGTTGAGCACGGGATATATAACCGCCATTCACGAAAATGTTGTGTTTCGGATTTAGGTTCACGTTCACTCCGGCCTTAACCGTGTAACCGGGAATGACCACCCAACCACTTTGAGCATGCCTTGCCTCTGGTGAATTGTTGTGATAAGTCTGTCCGTTAAACACAATTGTGTCCATCCAAGACAGGGATTGAGTAAAAGTAGTGTCTGATAACACAAGGTCTTTCTTTCTGAAGTAATCAACACGATTGTAGGCCGAAACCGCAGAAGACACGTTTACAAACGCACTCAACAGCGGAGATTTGTACTCCAACTGTGCGAATCCACCACCCCAATGGATGTAGCTGTCATTATTATAATCGATCACATCGCCTTCATACCAGAACCTTTGTCGGGTATTCTGATCTGCGGTATTCAGCAGGCTGTCACCACCAAGAAGGTCGTAGGCCTCCCGATAATGCAGTCCGTGGTAATATCTGTAGTCCAGACCTCCTGCAAAGCTGAACCTTTTGTGAAAATCGTAATTCACCGTACTTACCGCTCCGTACCACTGATGTTCGTTCTTGCTGGAGTACAAACGCTGCCCGACTGGGCTGATACTTGAAGCGTAGTTGGCGTTGTAGGCTGCCTGCATGTTGTATTGACCTGAAACAGCATCCAAAGGGAAGCCACTCGAAGACCCTACACCACCACCGAAGCCAAGTGAAGCGTATGCCGTGGTTGACCAGAACAACTTTTCGTTGATGCTCCAAGAGTGTTTGAGTGTAAACTGCGGTTTATGATAATAGTTCTTCTGTGTAGAAACCCTCTTCTCACCTTCATAGATCGTGTCACCACTCTCGTTTACCGTGAACCGATTCAGATAACCCCAATACTTATTGTAGGCCAGACCGTAATCGTATGCCCCGGTAGTATCCACACCCATCCGTTGCGCCACTTCCTTGCTGTAATCTTCGATCTGTAGTTTGAAGCTACGCTGGCCGTGTTCCTGAGGTGCTCCGAAGGCAGAAACGGAAATGATGTGTGATTTTATCCGTTTTTCAATTTTGGCGTAGTAAAAACCACCAAGCGTTGGTGAGAACGTGGCACCTGAATTACCTGTCTTGAATGCCCCTGCGAGAGTGAATCCCCAATCGCCCTTCAACTTACCGGAATTGAATCCAACTGTCGTTCTCAAGTACGATTCCTGACTGAGGTCTTCGTGCTTTTCATCCTCATCATAAAAAACGCCTTCTCCGAAAGTGTAATCCTGCTTTACCGTGAGGAATCGTTTCTGGTCGATGCCGTTAGTGATGATGTTCATAGTTCCACCAACGGAAGGGATTGCGGTTTTTGCAGCACCCAATCCTCGCTGCACCTGAACGTTACGTGTAACCGCGTCAAGACCAAACCAATTGCTCCAATACACCCATCCGTTCTCCATGTCGTTCACGGGAACCCCATCGATCATCACCCCGATGTTTCGCTGGTTGAACCCGCGGATGTTGATACGTGTATCACCATCTCCTCCGCCTTGCTGCGTTGCATAGACACCGGGAGTGGTATTCAATAACATCGGTAGGTCTTGCGTACCAAGTTCTTCCTGAATCTTTTTGGGTGTGATATTGGTGAAGGCCACCGGGGTCTCGCGGTCAACCGCCACGTTGGCCACCACCTGAACTTCCTTCATGGTGACCGACTTAAGGGAGAAATCCACCGTTTTTGGGCCAGAAGTCAGGTCGACCTTTTGTTCACTCTTCTCAAAGCCGACATAAGACACCGTTAACGTGTAGACGCCCTTTTCGAGTTCCAAAGAGAAGTTGCCATCAAAGTCAGTTACCGTTCCTTTGCCTTCGGCATAAGTCACGGCTGCACCGATCAACGGCTCACCGTTAATGCCATCGGTGATCTTGCCCGACATCTTGTACTTCTCCTGCGCCATCACACCGATGGACAGGAGAAAAAAGCCCAAAAGGGAGGTCAGTCGAAACACTACTTTAATGGAAATCTGATCAGCGGATCACCACTTTTCGAGTGGCGACCGTTCCTTCGGTGAACTCAAGTTGCAGCAGGTAGATGCCCGCATCGAATTTCTCGGTGTTCAACGCGATGTTGTCTGTAGATACGTTTACAGTAGCAAATACCTCAACCCCCAATACGTTTACCAAAGAAACGCGACCGAATGGTTTGGCAGCAGAAACGGTGATCGTTCCAATTGCTGACGGATTTGGATACACCTCAAACGCAAGTTCAGAACCATGGTCATTGATGCCAACATTCGCGCATTCGCAATCGTGCATTCCCAAGTTTAAGAAGGTGTTCTCTGGAAGTGAATCATACTCAACAGAAGGATTGAAGGCGCCTGTGTAAGGCAACCCTGGGTTAGCGCTAACGCCTTTTTTGACACTTGACTTTCTGATAAGTGTCTTATCCTTTGTCCAATAAGCGCCTTGTCCATCAGAGTATGGAAAGACATCAGTCCAACCAGCAGTTGACGAGCCAACTGCAGGTAGAGGCTGCTCTCCGATCACACCGAAAATGTCAACGTTAGCCCAAGTTGAACCGTTCGTTTTTTGAAGTGAGATAGCATCATCTCCGTTATGATAAATGGTGTTGGAACCAACGTCTCCAGAACCATAGACCGGAGAATAGAAACCACCGGCTCCATTCGCCTCAGCGGTTTGACAAATGGTCAGGAGTTCAGGAAAGAGCGCAGTATCGGCACCAGTTGCCGTGGTGCTCTGCTTATCAAGTGCTACAATAAAGGTTGATAGAGCTAGAATTGTTCCTGACAACGGCTGAGTGTACTTGACATCTGTGTCTGAGGTGTTGGATCCATTGGACCACCGAACAACCCTGTAGGAACCAAGGTCGATCGCCTCAATGGTAGGGTTATAGATCTCAAGAACCTTGTTGTTATGGCTGCCTTCAACGTATTCCGAAAAGAACAACTCAGAACAATCCTGTGTCTGAGCTTGGAGGTTAAAAGTTACGAATGCTATTAGCGCTAGAAGTACTGGTTTTTTCATTTCCAAACAATTTAGTCGGCAAATGTAGGCTATCATTTCACAGCAACCATGTCAACAGAAAGCCACAATTGAATTTTAACGATTCCTTTAAATCATGTGTGTCAAACTAATCCGCGCATTACCTTTGCCCCACTTGCCCGGATGGCGGAATTGGTAGACGTGCACGTTTCAGGTGCGTGTGCCGCAAGGCGTGTGGGTTCGACTCCCACTTCGGGTACTTTTTCACAACGGAATGGGGATTCTTTGATCCCCATTCGTTGTTTTAAGGCGGCCTTTTTGGGTAATATAGCTGGCAGATGTCCGTTATCATCTGTAAACTCCTTTAGCAAACCAGAATGAAAAGGTCACTATCCTTCATTCTTCTTTTAGCCATTGTCTGTGGACCTGTTCAAGCGCAGGACAAGAAAGAAAAGAGGAACAAATTGGTTCGGTTTAACAACATAACCGAGGTCACAGTTGGTTTTCAGTTGGGCAAGACCAAACGCGTCACTTCCTTCAGTGGAGGGGAATCAGACACCACCATTGCATCTAGAAGAATTCCTTCTCCGCGGGTGGCATCATCGTTTGGAATACTAATAGGCGATATTCTTTTTCTTGGCCCGGGTCTTGGCTATACGTTTCAGGCCGCAGACGATGAGAATCCGCAGGAACATCAGGTTTCTGCGTTCGGGCATATCAGGCTCAACTTTGCAAAGGGGAAAGTGCGGCCCTTCACTGATTTCAAAGGCGGCTACCACTTCTCATCATTCGAAGAATTGGACAATACGCTACACGCAGATTGGTATAAATGGGACGGAATTTTCTTGGAACCTGCCCTTGGCATTTCTTTCAAATTGGGGGAACATGCATTGGTAAACGCTTCGTTGGGTTATCAATTTGTGAATGCCGGCAACAGAATAGAGCAGACCATTTTGGACGAGAACAGTAACACATTGGTAGGTGCTGCACTCAACGAGAAATACCACCGCCTGCTACTGAGTGTCGGATTTACCTTTCAGTAGTCGATGTTCTTCTGTTTGAAAAGCTGCTTACTATCAAGGTCATAGCAAAGCAAACGACCGTACTCCTTTCCTAAGTAAGCGTGCGAACATCCATTATCCAGGCAAATTGAACTGGACCCGGCCTCTAAAGCCGCTTTTATCTTCGATAACTTGGTAGGTGTATGGCCAAAGAATATCCGCTTACCGTCAAACGTTTCATCCATGCTGAAATTCCTTATCCAAACCATGGCATGTGTGTCAGTCAGCGGTTGCTCAAGTTGCATATTGAAGCCTGCATGTACCAAATAGTAGTCGTCTAGAATATAGTAATACGGCAAGTTGCGCATGAATCGGAAGAAGCGCTTCCGTATCCGTTTCTCCTTGTTGAGCAGACACATGGAATTGCGCGATCGGAGCAGCATTTTGAGTTCGTTCGGTTTTTCACGAATGATGTGCAGAACGGTTTCTTCATGATTTCCCATCAATGGAAACACGTTGTAGCCTTCTGCATCCAACTGAAGAACATGGTCTATGACCTCTTTGCTTCGTGGTCCGCGGTTAATGAAATCGCCTAATAGAAACAGCTGGTCGGCATGTTTCAGTTCCACCTTTTCCAACAGACGTTTAAATGTAAAGGCACAACCATGAATATCGGTAATCACCAATCTTCGACCACCATTTTCTGGCGATTTCACCTTTACGCCCACAGATTTCGGGGGAATCATCAGAATCCGAGCTTCATGCTGAGTTTGAACGCAAGATTGTCAAATTGATCGGAAAACGCATAGGCTCCGTAACGGTAAAAAACGCCACCACCAATTCCGATCAGATTGACCTTGATAATGTCCTCGATCACCAAACCCGTCTCATAGTATCCCTTACGCATGTCCTTAATCTCCAAACCT
>JBJOHR010000112.1:0-3692 GCA_046047575.1 Bacteroidota bacterium
AACAGCAACATGCAGAAGCCATGCGCCTAAGGCAAGAGATGGTGTTCTTCTTTGAGTATTCGCAGAGCACCATGAAAAAACTGCTTGGATCGGAAAGACCACCAGGTTCATAAACCGACCGTAGGAGCCTGCCCCGAGCCTGCCGAAGGAAGCTCTCCGACAAAGGAGGTACCGGACGGCAGTTTCTAAGGCATTATCTTTAGCGGCAATTGTTGGCAAACATGAAAGAATGACATCGAAACGTTTTTTATTCGCGTTGTTTCCATTGTTGATCGTAGCACTTTTCGGGTGTGACAAAGATTTGCCCTGGATAAGAAAAAAGGTGATTGAAGACCTTACTCCGCAAGGCCAGCCTAACGTTTCGTTCGATCATTGTTCCCTTAGCGCAGCTCAGATAGACACACTAGTGTTTGGAATGCACATACATGGAGAGCACCACACAAGCGCGCCTACCCTCAATGCCATTGATGATATTGGTCTTCCATGGGTACTCAACGGTTTCCATTGGCCTTCCATTGAAGGCAATCGGGATGAATACACCTACGTACAGAACTATGATGCTTTCTTTCTGGCCATGGCTCAACGAAACGTGAAGGTTTTAATGTCTGTCGGAAATTATTGGCCTACTTGGCTCGAGGATACCGAACAACTCAAAGATGAATTGTATGAGCTTACCAAACTGCTGGTAAAACGATATAGGCCTGGTGGAGAATTCGCTCAGGAACATGGCTTGGGTAATTATGGAGTCGAATACTGGGAAATGATAAATGAACCCAACTACCCTTGCTGTGGTTGGGGACCACATGGAGGCGAGCAACCGGTAAATAGTGCTTTGTATGCCGAGCTGATGAGTGAAATGCACCGTGCCATTAGAGAAGAAGACCCGAATGCGTTCATCATTCTCGGTGGCCTTTCCAGTACACACCAGTATCAGGCTCCACTGGAATTCCTTGACGATATTTACAGCTTTGGGGGCAAAGACGCTTTCGATATTCTTGCATATCACCCTTACGATGAGTTTGAGAGTATCTCAACGACCACTGCCATCATCCGCGCTAAAATGGCCGAATATGGAGATGGGGAAAAGCCCATATGGATAACCGAACTGGGCGATCCCGATCTTGTAGAAGGTCCGAACGGAGAACCAAGCCAAGCCCAGCTGTTCAATATTGCTGCCGAGCAATTTGCAGATATGCAAGCGTTTTTTTGGCTTGGCCTCAATGATTTCGAAGGCCAGAACGAAACGTGGGGAATTCTAGAAAACAATCTGACCCCACGACAGCCGATCTATGATCAGGTTAAATTGTTTGTGGACACCATATATCCCTGAGAGGGGAAGAAACAGTTAACGTTTGACAGCAAAACCTAAAGCCAACTGAAGTCTGGTTTAGCCAGACCATAGCACCTCTCATTTGAAATCAGAATCTCCGACCAAACGACACCAACCCATGAAAGAAGATAGTTACCAGTTTCTGTACAAACGCGACAAACCAATGTCCATGAAGGTGTTTGGAATACTGGCAGCGGTGTTCAGTATTGGCGGTTTGGCATTTACACCACTGTTCAGTGTGATCTTGGCACTTGGGGCCGGAGGACTTCTCATCTATCAGAATGGAATTGAAGTGAACTTCAAGGAAAGGACGTATCGAATGATCACGGCATTCGGATCACAGGCATTCGGAACATGGCAGCCCTTGCCACCCCTAAAATGTGTTTCGGTCTTCAAGACCCATTTGGTCAGTTCAACCTATGGACGCTCAAATGCTTCCATTACCACGCGAGAGGAGGTCATTCAGGTAAATCTTGCCACCGAACAGAACCAACGAATCCGACTTTTTGAAACAGACAATAGCGAAGAAGCCTTCACTTTTGCCATGGACCTGGCCCAAAAACTCGAGCTCAACATTCGGGGCGCAACCGACAAGGTGGGTAAATGGATGACGCTCTGAACGGAACCGCAGCCCACAAGCTGACGGTTGGCCAGAAAGAACTCGAACGCCTGCTGCTGCATTGAATATTTGCAGAGCTCCAGCCTTAGACCGTACCTTTATCATGAACCGAAGAAGCATTGCGTGTTGCCAAGCTATCTACAAGACCGTATGTTAAAACCAGCGAAACAGCTTATTGTGGCACTGTTGTTCCCTTTGCTTGGCATGGCGCAGCAAGACCCGCAGTTTTCCTTCAACAATGACTTCAATAGCTATGTAAACCCTTCGTTCATGATGAACGACCACCAACTGAACGTAACGGCCTGGCATCGTCAACAGTGGGTGGGTTTGGAAGGCGCACCAGTGATTTCGTTGGTCAATGCATCATACGTTGTAGAAAAGGCCAAAAGCGGTTTCGGAATCTCCTTGCTTTCAGATAAGTTGGGAGCACAGTACAACGGAGAGGCGGTTATCAACTACGCTTTTGATGGTAGAATAGGGGAACACCATCTCATTCCAGGCATCCAAATAGGGTTTACCATGAATACGCTCGATGGCGCTGATCTGGATCCCATACAACAGAACGATCCCAATCTCATTACCGAGAAAAGTAATGCCATGGCCTTCGACCTGGGTCTCGGATTGGCCTACCGCTGGCGCGGACTGTGCCTTGCCTTTAGCACCAAGCACCTTACAGGCCAAACACTTGAGTTCAATCAAGGTCCATTCGTCAGCACCTACACCGTAGCACGACATTATTACTTCCATACAAGCTATGAAGCAGAGATAGGTCAACACCTGAGACTGAAACCAGTAACCTTGGTAAAATCGGATGCGGCCAGCACGCAATTTGACGTTCAGCTATGGGTCGGAGCCCGAAATCTGACCAAAGTGTTTGACGGACCGAGCATTGCGGTTGGATATCGTATTGATGATGCGGTTTCAGTAGCTGCTGAGTTCAAATTCAAGTGGTTCACGTTGGGTTATGCGTATGACATAACCACCAGCGGACTTAGAGATTATTCAGATGGAAGCCATGAGGGTTTTCTCCGCATTCACTTCTTCCAGATTCCCGAAACACCCAAACCAGAGGGTACAGATTAGACTCGTTTGAGTTGCTGGCGTGATGTGTATCACACTCTTGGGGTAACGTGCCATCTACCTTCGTTCCGTTAACCATTCAAAACAGAGATCATGGCAACTATAAAGCTTACCGCAGATAAATTCAAATCAGACATTTTCGATTACACCACAGAGAAGGAGTGGAAATTCAAAGGAGACAGACCCGCAATTGTCGACTTCTACGCAGATTGGTGTGGACCGTGTAAAATGGTTGCACCCATCATGGAAGAATTGAGCGATGAATACAAAGACAAAGTGGATATCTACAAAGTAGACACCGAAGTGGAGCAGGAACTTTCGGCTGTTTTCGGAATCCGAAGCATTCCAAGTATTCTTTTCATTCCTACAGAAGGACAACCTATGATGCAACCAGGAGCTCTTCCAAAACCCGTATTCAAAGAAGTAATTGAGAAGGAACTGTTGCAAACGGCCTGATCCTGACTAACGAACCAATTGGGTAGAGGATAGGCTACTCTGGCTGGACTACCGACCTTACCATTTATTATTCGCCACATTATTGGCGATTGAAACATTCTTTGCTTTTTTCGACTTTATTGGAGAACAAGATGGAAAAAACAGTCTCAGAAGCTATCCAATACAGACGCTCGGTAAGGGTTTATAAAGATGAGCCTATTGATGCTT